>PMIW01000234.1 GCA_003158365.1 Ignavibacteriota bacterium
GGCGGTTCCCAGCCGAATGCTTTATAAAGCAAAATATGCTTCGGTGCTGAAGGAAGCCACTCCTCGCCGCGTATAACGTGCGATATTTCCATCAGATGGTCATCGACTATATTGGCGAGATGGTAAGTTGGGAAACTATCGGACTTTATCAACACCTGGTCATCTATCAAATCACTTGCGAATTCAACTTCACCGCGTATAAAATCCGCGAATTTAATTTTGTGCCCCGGCTCGACATTTAATCTCACAACGTGTGGTTGACCTTCAGCCAGATTCTTTTTTACTTCTTCTTCGGATAGATGCAGACAGAGTTTATCGTACTTTGTATCCTGATTATTTTTTTTCTGCTCGGCGCGGAGTGTATCGAGTCTTTCAGCAGAGCAAAAGCAGTAATATGCTTTTTTATTATTAATGAGATATTCAGCGTGCTCTTTATAAATTGCAAGGCGCTCGGATTGATAGTAAGGAGCGTAGGGTCCACCTGTATCAGGACCTTCATCATAGTCTAGTCCAACCCACTTTAAAGTCGCAATAAGGTTTTCCACTGCTCCCGGTACATAGCGTGTCCTGTCCGTATCTTCAATCCTTACAATAAAATCGCCGTCATTATGCCGCGCAAAAAGATAATTATATAGTGCAGTCCTCAGGTTGCCAATATGGATGTAACCTGTGGGAGAAGGAGCGTAACGTACACGTATTTTTTGATTCATTTGTATTTTTTAAGATAAAAATAAATTTAAATATAACTTACTTACCAATTCTGAATTATGAATTATGAATTCTGAATTAAGAACTTGCATTATTAACTACAATTACGAATTCACCCTTTTCTTTGATTTTATTTAAATCAATGGAACGAAGTCTTCCGCGGTACAGTTCTTCGAATTTCTTTGTCATTTCACGGGCAATAAGGACTTCCCTGTTGCCAAGATTCTTCAAAAGCTCTGTCAGAGTTTTTTTAATCCGGAACTTGGATTCAAAAAGTATAATATTGCTTTTAATATCTTTCAATTCAGTAAAAGTTTTTTCGCGGCCTTTTTTCTGCGGTAGAAATCCGTGAAAATAAAATTTATCATTTTTGAATCCCGATAGTACAAGTGCGTGAATCAATGAACTTGCACCCGGAACAGAGACCACATTTATATTTTCTTCTATGCATTTATTAACCAGAATACTTCCCGGGTCTGAAATGCACGGTGTACCTGCATCGGAGATAAGAGCAACGCTGTTACCTTCATTTATAAACTCGGTTATATAATTCAGCTTGCTGTTTTCTACCTGGGAATAATAGCTTACAAGTTTCTGTTTAATTCCATAGTGATTAAGCAATATATGCGCAACGCGTGTATCCTCCGTAGCAATCATATCCACATTTTTCAGAACATGCAGTGCCCTGAATGAAATATCCTCGAGATTACCTATAGGTGTGGAGACAATATACAAAGTATTCTTTTCCACCGATAAATCAGGGAATTTCGCAGTGATAAATTCCGTTATGTTTTCAGTATTAATATCCATTATTTGCAAATTATATTACAATTATTAAAGATTAAATGTAAAATAAAATAAATTAATAATATCAGATTAATAAAAGCGATCCCTGCCAAAATCATGCAGGGATGACACGTAATTATCATTTCGTAATGATTTGAATTTAACGAATGTTAAAATTATTTTGCATTACTTGTACATTTAAACATAAAAAGAATGATTGTAATAGGAAAAAATGCTATACTCGAGATTTTAAAGACAACTCCGAAGGAATTTTCGAAAATAATATTATTAAAGACACTTAAGCCAGAATCAAGACTAAAGGAAATTGTTCATTTAGCCGAAGAAAACGGAATACCGAAAATTTTCATCAACAAATACGAATTTGCAAATTATTTTGACAGAAAAAACAAAAGCGAAGGAATAACACAGGGAGTATTAGGTTTTACGAAGGATTATGTGTACAGCAAGCTTTCGGATATAATTACCGATACAAAAAATGTAAAAAATCCGCTGATATTAATTTTAGATGAAATAACAGACCCGCATAATCTGGGAGCTATAATCCGTTCAGCTGTGTGCCTTGGCGCAGACGGAATAATAATCCCGCGTCACAACTCAGCGGAGGTAAATCACACAGTAATAAAGACATCATCGGGAGCTGTAAAGTACATCCCGATTGCGCGGGAAACAAATTTAATCAATTCCATAAAATACCTCAAACAAAACGGCTACTGGATAGTAGGAACGGATTTAAAAAGCGAAAAATCTCTTTTTGAAATGGATTTGAAAATGCCTACAGGACTTGTCATAGGCAGTGAAGGTACCGGGATGAGGAATAATATTAAAAGCGCATGTGATTTTTTTGTAAGAATTCCAATGACAGGAAAACTGGATTCTCTCAATGCATCTGTATCTGCGGGAGTATTGCTGTACGAAATTTTCAGGCAGAAGAATCTTCTTTAATATCTTCAGGCTTAACCGTTTTTTTATCGAAGGGTTTTTCTATATATTTTTTATGTAATGCTGTTACAGAAATCAGCAGGGAAAGCAAAATAATTACCACTGAAACTACTATTATAAAAATCCAGATTATTATATCCAAATCAGCTCAGATTATTTTTTATATAAATTAAAGATATTTTTTCAGCCAGTCCAGCATTATTATGTTTATTTCCGGATTTTGTGTGGTAATTAAATCTTTTCCGTGTTTCTCCGAATTATAGTATTTTAATTCCTTAGGGTCATCGATAAAATTTGTATAAATATATTTTGCATCCTCAGGATATGTACCGTCTTTATCACCGCAAATAAATAAAACAGAATTTACTCTTTTTACAATTATTCCCATTTTTAATTCGGAAATTCCAGTAAAGGCTTCAAAAGTTCCTTTACCGACCGATATACAAATTACTGTTTTTGAACCAAGTTCATATTTTGAATACAATCCCAGCGAAGCACCAATTGAAGTACCAATAACACAAATTCTTNNGTAGAATCAATACCATTACGGGTTTTAGCCCAATCGAAAACAGCTTTTAAATCCAGTACAGCATTTCCACTTGCTTTTAAAATATCCTCGTTATTTTTCACCGCTTTATCGGATTCTCCGTGGTTTCTGATATCATAAGTAATTACCTTATATTTATTTGCAAGAAGCGAATCTATAAAATCATCTTTCCACTGGCTCCTGTCCGACATAAACTGGTGAATCAATATAACGAGCGCCTGTTTTTTAGGGAGATCCAGATTATTATAATAATATGTACCCTGTATTTTTATTTTATCGGCTGTGGTAAAGACAACATCTTCTTTAATTTTTTTAGTTTTAACCTCAAGTTCGGATAGTTCGGATTTCGGAGAATCGCAGGAGCAAAAGGCAAATAAAAATGTTAAAATTATGTAAATATATTTTTTCATAATTTTCAGATTAACAGTTTCAGGTTAATTTTCAGTAAAAAAAATATGGTATTTACAATATTTTAATTATTATAAATACCATTTACAAGGAAAATTTATTTCTATAATTATTAGATATCTAAGTGCACATTCCAGTTATATTTGTCTTCTATTTCACCATACTGAATACCGGTTATAGTATCATAGAACCTCTGCGCATATTTTCCGATTTTATTGTTATTGATAATCATTTCTTTACCTTTATACTGAAGCATTCCAACGGGTGAAATCACTGCTGCCGTTCCTGTACCGAACACTTCCTGAAGCGAGCCGTTTTTATGAGCATCTGCAACTTCGTCAATCGAGATTTCCCTTTCGGTTATTTTCATACCGAATTCCTTTGCAAGCTGAAGAACCGTATTTCTTGTAACGCCGGCAAGAATATTGCCTTTATCAAGAGCAGGTGTAATCAGTTCATCATTAATTACAAACATTATATTCATTGCACCGACTTCATCGATATATTTTCTATGTACACCATCGAGCCACAGAACCTGAGAGAATCCTTTCTGATGAGCCATTAGTCCCGCTCTCATCGATGCTGCATAATTAGCGGCAGTTTTTGCTGCTCCAAGTCCGCCTCTTACCGCTCTGACTTTTTCGGTTTCAACAAGAATTTTTACGGGGTTTAAGCCTTCTTTATAATATGAAGCTACAGGTGATAAAATAATAATAAATTTGTATGTATCTGAAGCATTTACACCAAGGAAATTTCCCGTTCCGAACGAAAAGGGTCTAATGTACAATGATTCCCCTCTTTTTTTCGGAATCCAGTCACTGTCGATTGCAACTACTTCTTTTACCGCCTCCACAAATTTTTCAACAGGATATGGAGGAATGCAGACTGCTTCAGCAGAGCCCATCATCCTTTTCCCGTTCATATCGGGTCTGAATATATTGACTCCGCCTTTTACGGACGGAAATGCTTTCAGTCCTTCGAATATGGTCTGACCGTAGTGCAGGGTGCAGTTTGCGGGTTCGATATCCATAGCACCGTAAGGTTGTATAGTGCCATTATCCCATTTATCGTTAGTATATTCAGATACAAAAATATGGTCGGAAAAGAATACCCCGAATCTAAGGTTATTCCAATCTACTGATTTAATTTTTGTACCTGGCGATTTAATGATTTCTATAGTATCCATATAAATTATATTTTGTAATTAGTAAATATATTTAAATATACGATTTATTTTAATAAAAGTTAATGAATCGTATTTGTCATATTCTTATTATTTACCACCCATCAGTTCTGCGCCTTTTTCGAGGGCGTCACGGTTGAGTTTGAGCAGGTTGTGGTATCTTTCGGGTAATACTTTTTTAAGCGCTTCTATTATCGAGTCGATTTTTACTATCGGATGCTTTGCAAGATATGCACCGAGCAGTACCATGTTTGCCACTTTTATGTTGTTGAGCTTGTTGGCCGCATCTGATGCAGGTATAGGGTATATCTCTATGTCTTTTCTTTCCGATGCGTGAAGTATGTTAGTCGATTCATATACAATCAGTCCGCCCGGCTTTACTTTGCCTTCAAACTTTTCCATAGACGGCTGGTTCAGGATTATCGCCGTATCGAACTTCGATAAAATCGGCGAACTTATCGTTTCATCCGATACTATCGTTATGCAGTTCGCCGTGCCGCCCCTCATCTCAGGGCCGTATGAAGGCATCCACGTTACGTTCTTGCCCTCTACCATTGCAGCATAGCCAAGTGTCTGTCCCATCGATAAGACTCCCTGCCCGCCAAATCCCGCTATTATTATTTCTTCGGTCATTTCTTTCTCCAATTAAAATTTATTCTTGTTTGTTTTTTGTATTCGTATTTGAAAATCTTTTTTTCTATCCGGAAGAATTCAGAAGTTATGAAGTTAAGTAGTTAAGAATAAAAACGTAAATCATAAATNNGTAAATTGTAAATTGTAAATCGTAAATCGTGAATAATGTTTTTATTCCATATTCCAACTTCCGCAGTCTAACTTCTAACTCCTAGCTCCTAGCTTCTAACTTCTTAACTTCTTCAACTTCTTAACTTCTTACTTCAGTCCGTTTAAATCTTCTTTAGATGGTAACTTTATATCTCCCAGAGGATAATAAGGAATCATTTCTTTTTCTATAAACTCATTTGATTTTACAGGCGTCAGCTTCCAGTTGCTCGGACAGTTCGATATTACCTCTATAAATGTTACTCCCTTTTTCAGCTTCTGGTAATTAAACCCGTTCGTGATTGCTTTCTTGAGTTTCCTTACATTATTTGGTGTATGTACAGACTGCCTTGTTACATAAAACGCTCCTTTAAGAGGGGCTATAAGCTCGGATACCTTTATCGGCATTCCTGAGAAACCCTCATCCCTGCCATAAGGACTGGTTGTGGATTTCATTCCGATTAATGTCGTCGGTGCCATCTGCCCGCTTGTCATTCCGTATACTGCATTGTTGATAAATATTATCATTATATTCTCGCCGCGGTTTATGCAGTGGATTGTTTCTGCTGTTCCGATTGCCGCAAGGTCGCCGTCTCCCTGGTATGTAAATACATACTTTTCAGGCAGCACGCGCTTTATTCCCGTTGCTACCGCNNCCAAGCTCTTCTATCACCTCGGCAAGCACCTTGTGAACCGTGCTGTGGCCGCAGCCCGGACAGTAGTGCATGCGGGTATCGGTCAGTGTCGTTAACGGCTTCTCATATACCAGTTCATATATATCCCCTCCGTCTGTTATGCAATCTTTTTCCCCGGTTAACATCTCTTTTTCCATTTTTCTGAAATTAATTTATTTATTAAACTTGTTTGATATTTTTGTTTTCTAGTTTCTATTTGAAAGAAGTCAGAAGTTATGAAGTTAAAGAAGTTAAGAATAAAACATTAAACCTTATAACNNTTTATCTTTGCCAGCTTCATAAAGTTCTCCAGCACTTCATCAGGTCCGGGAATGATACCGCCCATCCTGCCGTAATGCCATACGGGCGTTCTGCCTTCTACCGCAAGTCTTACGTCTTCTATCATCTGACCTGCATTTAACTCTACCGTCAGTATACCCTTTAAATGGCCGGCCAGCTCTCGTATCCTGTCATATGGATAAGGATATAATGTTATCGGTCTGAGCAATCCGAGTTTTATTCCCTTCTCTCTTGCCAGAATTACTGTCTTATGGCTGATTCTCGATGATAATCCATACGCTACTATCAGGTACTCCGCATCTTCTGTCATTATTTCTTCATACCTTACTTCGTTCTTACAAATCAGTTCATACTTTGCATTCAGTTCAAGATTTACCTTTTCCATCTTCTCCGGTTGTATGAAAAGCGATGTGATTATGTTTCTTTCCCTGTCTTTGGTTTTACCTGTTGTTGCCCAGTCTTTCTTTACAGGTTTTACTTCCTGTTTCTTAAACACCACTTTTTCCATCATCTGGCCTATTGCTCCGTCGGATAACATCAATACAGGGTTTCTGTATTTATCCGCAAGTTCAAATCCAAGGAATACAAAGTCTGCCATCTCCTGTACACTGTTGGGTGCAAGCACTATTAAATGGTAGTCCCCGTGTCCGCCGCCCTTTACTGCCTGGAAATAATCTCCCTGCGACGGCTGTATTGTCCCAAGTCCCGGTCCGCCTCTGTTCACATTTACAAGCAAACACGGAAGCTGTGCCGAGGCTATGTAGGATATCCCTTCCTGCATCAAGCTGAACCCGGGCGATGATGATGATGTCATTACCCTCTTGCCTGCTCCTGCCGCTCCGTATACCATGTTTATCGATGCTACTTCGCTTTCCGCCTGAAGCGGTATGCCGTAGCGCGAGGGCATTTCTCTTGCAAGATACTCAAGTACCTCCGACTGAGGGGTTATCGGATATCCGAAATATGCGTCGCATCTCGCCTGTATAGCTGCCTCTGCCATGGCTTCATT
>PMIW01000136.1 GCA_003158365.1 Ignavibacteriota bacterium
ACCGAAAGTATTAAAATTTTCTGTTTCATAGCTAAAGATATTATTTATTAAAACTTATGATATGTATGTTTTAAAAACAATTCAAAATATAGAATACTAAAGGCAATAAAAACAAAAAACCCCGGCATTTCTGCCGGGGTTTTATTTAGGAGGAGAACAAAAAATAACTTTTTTCGAATCTGCTTATTTGGTTATTGCTTTTATTTTACGAGAACCATTTTCTTTATTTCCGTGTAGCTTGGTGTAATCATTCTGTAGAAGTAAACACCGCTGGCTACTTTTACGCCGCTTCCGTTAATTCCCTGCCACTCGGTCGAATATTTTCCGGGTGCCATTCTCTGGTTTACAAGTGAAATTACTTCGCGTCCCATCATATCATATACTTTAATGGATACGTTTTCATTCTTTGTAATCGAGAAATTAATCTTTGTACTCGGGTTGAACGGGTTCGGATAATTTTGCGATAATTCATATTTAGTCGGAAGTTCACTGCTGATATTATTTACGCCGACTGAATACTGAGCCGATGTCAGCAATACCTGAATCACAAAGAACGGATTGTGCAATCCGAAGCTTCCGTCATTTTTTATTAATTGGTAATTATAATAAGCTTTTCTTAAGTTTACATTGTTGGAATCTGCGGCAATCATTGACCAGCTTACCGAATCATAACCTGTATGCGGAAGTGAGTGTCCGAGTTTGCTTATGCAACCGGCAACTTCTTTCTGCCATGATTCAATTAAACCGTTTCCGTCAAAATCCTGAGGTGCCATGAAATCACCGAAACTCGATACACCCGGATGGCATCCCTGGCAGCCTGTTACGTGGTCGTAGTTCGTTGCATCATAATGCAGGTTCCATGTATGTCCGCCGACTTTATCCCTTGTAACCGTACCTGTATCAGTTGTTGTTGCCATATGGCAGGTTACGCAGAGGTCAGAAATAGTGCTGTGTGAACCGCTTATATATGGAATTCCGTTAAATGTAGCGGCGTTTTTACCTAATACGACGTCACCCTGAGTAGAATGGTGAGGTCCCCAAGTTGAGGATGTTATTTTTGTTTGAGTCAATGCCACAGGATTATTTCTTGCTTTATGACAGTCAAAGCAGACTTTTGAATTTCCTGCATTTGGATATGTATATCCGCCTGCTAATGTATCGCATCCTGCAACTCTTGTTCTCAACGCGTATTCATTAGTATTTCCGTGCGGCTCGTGACAGGTTGCGCAATTAATTGTAACCTGGTCAGCTGAAGTAGTATTCGGAGTTAATGCTAATCCTTTTGTAAATCCCATATAAGTATATCCATCGTGGCATCTGTTGCAATCGGCAAATAAATTTCTTGAACCTGCAGCAACTACACGTCCTTCCATTACAGGGGCTGCGTGAAGCGATACTTTAAACTGGTTATATACATTGTGGTTCGGCGGTGAATCGTGGCATTTCGCACATTTTCCGGGTGCCATAGATATATCAATTTTATTTGTATCCGCGGTTAATGCATGCTCGCTGCCCGGTCCGTGACAGCTTTCGCATCCGATTGTCGCATAGTTCACGAGATTCGGATACATTGTTTTTAAAGAATCCCATCTTCCCGGATGCGGTGTTCCTGACCATATCCATCCAAGTGTTCTTGCTCTGTCATCAAATCCACCGTTATTTGCAAATCTGTTGTGGTCGTATCCTGTAGTGTGGCATTTCATACAGCTTGTGCTGTAACTTGCCGCACTGTCAATCTGGTATCTGAATCTGTTTGCGTGACCGCTGACTTTCCATCTGTTAAAGATGTCTACGAATGCGGGCATTCCGATATGGCACATCATACAGTTTGGGTAAGTTCCCGTTATTCCATTAAAGTTACCTACGCCTATGAATGTACCGCAATATATATTCATCGAGGTATCTTTACTTCCCGTAGACGTAACCATATGCAAATTAATACTATACGTTCCTGTGCTGTCTGCAAGGAATTTTACCCAGTTCAGTGTGGGCACAGTTACAAATGTTGCAGTAGAACCTGACGGCTTTGAAAGAAAAGTCCAGGTTTGTGAAGTAACTGAAGTTGTATCACCAAAGTTAAAAGCACTTAAATAAACATAAGTTTGTTTGGCAACAACTTTCATTCCTGTTGCAACAGTTGAATCCGGAACCAATCCCGGTGTCATCTTTAAATCGTAAGGTGTAACATTACGAACCATAATTTTAGCTCTTGGCGCACCATACAATACCGAGGCGCTGATTGCCAAAATTACTAAAAAGGAAAGAATTTTTTTCATATTTTTATAATTTAAAATTATACCCGTTTTCTTTACACTATATATTACATTTTTTATGCCAAAAAAAACCTTATTTTTTACCGATTTTATGGCAAATTATTCATATAAAGTGGTATTAATTTCCACACTGGGGATTTCTTGGACACCGGATTTTACCTTAATAAAAAAGCCCCGGCATCACTGCCAAGGGCTTCTTAGGAGGAGAACAAAAGAAAAAGAACAATATCTTAAATATTTAATCAATACCTAGCAATTACCATACCACAAAAAGTACTTAAAATTTGAAGAATTTCAATCATCAGAGAAATAATGTGTGGACATTTTCCCTATTAATGTGTAATTTTACCAAATCTTAATAATTTCTTATGGAAAATGACGATATAAAAATTTTAGTTGTCGATGACGAGCCGAATTCCACTCAAATACTCAGAAAAATCCTCGTAAAGAAAGGATATTCGGTAACAGAAGAAAATGACAGCGTAAAAGCCAAAAAACTGATAAACGAAAATTTCTATGAAATCATTATCTCTGACCTGCAGATGCCGGAAGTTGACGGAATGGACCTGCTGAAAATGAAACCGATAGACAGTATTTTTATAATGATTACAGGTTACGGCTCCGTATTATCTGCTGTCGAATCAATGAAGAACGGTGCCTTCGATTACATCAATAAACCTTTCAATCTGGATGAGTTCACATTGAAGGTTGAAAAGGCGGTTGAAAAGATTAAGATGACCAAAAAGATTCTTGACCTAAAAACAATTATCGAAGACAGCTATCCTTTCAAAAATATAATCGGTACAAGCAAAAAAATGCTTGAAGTTTTCGATTTTATAAATAAAATTTCGAAAGTCAATGTAAACGTTTTAATCGAAGGCCAGAGCGGAACAGGCAAGGAGCTTGTTGCAAGAGCTATTCACCAGAGCAGCGACAGAAAAGCACAGCAGTTTATTGCGATTAACTGCAGTGCAATCCCTGAAAACCTGCTTGAGAGTGAGCTTTTCGGACACGTAAAGGGAGCATTCACAGGCGCAACCGAAATCCAAAAAGGCGTTTTTGAACAGGCTGACGGAGGGACTTTGTTCCTGGATGAAATTGCCGAAATGCCTTATAACCTGCAGGCAAAATTACTCAGAGTGATTGAAAACTGGGAAGTAAAATCCCTCGGCAGTGATAAAATAAAAAAAATCGACGTCAGACTGATTTCCGCCACTAACCAGAACCTGAAAGAATTTATCAGGCAAAAAAAATTCAGAGAGGATTTATATTTCAGGCTTTCTACATTTTCTATTTCCCTCCCGCCGCTAAGCGAAAGAATTTCGGACATACCGCTAATAGTAAGCCATTATCTGAAAGTTCTTTCGGCTAAATTCGATAAAAACTTTTCCATTACGGCAGGCGCACTTGATGCACTCCTGAAACATAAATGGTCAGGTAATGTAAGAGAACTGGAAAATGTCCTCGAACAGTCCGCTATTATTACAATGGATGAAACCATTGATATCAAGCATTTTAATTTCCTGAACCTGTCAGATTCAATCGAAGATACAGTGAAAAATACATCGGATATAAGCCTTGACGAACTTGAGAAAAGATACATAATCAGAGTTCTTCAGGATAATGACTGGAATAAAGCTAAAGTATCTCAGATATTAAAAATAGACAGAAAAACTCTTTATAAGAAGATTAAGGTCTATAATATTCTCGAAAACAAAATTTAGTGTGGAAATATTCCACAACCGGATGCATTAATACCATAAAAAACAGTGTTTTTTAATGTTTTCTTTGGTATAGTTATTGCAATATAAATTGCATAACGGAAAATGGAATTTAAAGTACACATATTTTGCGGTACAACAAACCTATGCAGGCTTTTGAGCAAACTTTGCACAAAAGATGCGTTTTCTTTTTGTTGTACAGATATTAAAGAAAAAAATATATCAAATATTTTTAACCGGATTAATTATGCACCTGATTGTATTATTATTGACAAGGATATTGATGAAGATTTAAAGGATGAAATAATAATTAAATATTCTTATATTAAGATAATTTTACTGCCGTCTTTAAACGTAGGTGAGCAAAAAAAATATTCCAAGAACATAATACAAATTTCCGAACCATTTAAACTGAGCGAACTCGAAGAAGTACTAAAAGAAATTTATCATTCAAAGCAAAGTGAAGAATCTGTTATATAAAAAAAGTTCAGGATTAATAATCATTTCGCTGTTACTGCTTGCAGTTTTAATATCGGCTTTATTTACATATCAGAAAATAAAAGCTAAAGGTATTGATGACTGTCTTGTCTGCCATGAGGATAAAGACCTGACAATGGACAAAAACGGTAAAAAAGTCTCCCTTTTTGTAAATGCAGCTGAATTCAAAAAATCCATGCACGGCGGAAATGACTGCACGGATTGCCATCAGAGTTATAATCCGGACCAGATTCCCCACAATCCAAAAAAGACAAATGTTGATTGCAGGATGTGTCACGATAATGTGAAATCAGATCCTGATAATGTTCATAAAAATGTTCAGTGTAATTCATGCCACTCCGCACATAATGTAAAATCCGCTAAAGAATTCGGGAAGAACCAGACGGAGACCTGCCTCGGCTGCCATAAGAATAAAAATGTCCAGATTTTCAAAGGCAGCATACACGACAACAAAAACGTAAAATGCAGTGATTGCCACCAGGGCGGACATACCGTAAAAAAGATATCAAAAAATGATGTGCTTGGTGTATGCGGAAAATGCCACTCTAAAGACAAGGAAGCATTTACAAACAGTATTCACCAGGTAGTATTAAGACAGGGTAACTCAAAAGCTCCGTCCTGCTTAGATTGCCATGGCTCGCACCAGATATTAAGGAGTAAGATGGACATCGAATCGCAGGGATGCCTGAAATGCCACCTCGATGAAAAGATGTTTCCCGGCGAAGGAAAAGGCTCGACAAAATTTATATCCGAGTACAGGGTAAGCATTCACGCTACAATTCAAAAAGACGGAAAACAGGCTGCGGGATGCACTGATTGCCACGGTAACCACATGATACAGCAGGGTGACCCGAACAAACCATCAGTTTCAAGAACAAAGATTCTGGAAACATGTTCAAAATGCCACAGCAAGGAAGTCGAAAATTTTAAAAAATCCACTCACGGACAGGAATTGCTTAATGGAAACGAGAAAGCTCCGAGTTGTGCCACCTGCCACGGAGAGCATAACATAAAATCAGTATCCAAGTCTGATGAGTTCTCGAAAATAAACCAGGTAGACCTTTGCCTGAAATGCCACCAGGAGCAAAAGCTTCCGCACAAAAATTATAAAGGCGAAGATGTTCTTATAAGTAATTATAAAGAAAGTTACCATTACATTGCACTTAAAAGCGGGAAGAATGCAGCGACTTGTGCAGACTGCCACGGCAGCCACGAAATGAAAAAAGTAGATGACCCCGATGCAAAAATAAACAGGTATAATATTCCAAAAACCTGCGGTCAGTTGGGATGCCACGTAAAACAACTTAGTGAATATACAGGCAGTGTCCACGAAGTTTCATTAATCCAGAAACACGGTGCCGATGCTCCAAACTGCAGTACCTGCCACGGTAACCATCAGATTGCAAAAAATGATGATGTGAAGAACAGAATGGCAAGCAGTAAAGGACTTGTACAATTATGTTCAGACTGCCACAGTTCTGTTGAAATGGTAAAGAAATATAACCTGCCGATAGGAAGGACAGATTCATATATGAATAGTTTCCACGGACTTGCAATGCGGGGCGGCTCGAAAGTTGCTGCTAACTGTGAAAGCTGCCACGGTTATCATAACATCAGACCTTCATCTGATACTTTGTCTTCCATAAACAAGAAAAATTTACCTGTGACTTGCGGGAAATGCCATCCCGGAGCAAATCAGACGCTGTTCAATACATCGATTCACATTACTGATTCCATTTCCGAGTCCCCTTTGTTATACTGGATTTCCAGATTTTATATATTGATGATACTTGCAGTTATAGGAGGAATGGTAATGCACAATATTTTTGATTTAATTAAAAAAGTCAAAAGCAAAAACAAACACGAAGAAAATAATGGAGAAGATGACAAGTAAACACGAGCAGAAATATTTGAGGATGACACTGAACGAGCGGATACAGCATTTCCTTTTGTTATCCAGTTTCATAATACTTGTTTCAACAGGATTTGCGCTGAAATATCCCGAAGCAGTTTGGGTAATGTGGTTTCGCTGGATATTCGGTGAATATGCATTCGAAATCAGAGGAATTGTTCACCGAGTTGCTGCAGTCGTTATGACAGCAGATTCAATTTATCATATATTATATGTCTCTTTCACAAAACGGGGCAGAAAACTAATCGTCGATCTCTGGTTCTATAAAAAAGATATAGCGGATTTAACAGGCACACTAAAATATTATTTCGGTAAAGAAGATTCCAAACCAAGATACGGAAGATTCAGTTACATTGAAAAATCTGAATACTGGGCTTTAGTTTGGGGCAACTTAGTTATGGGTGCAACAGGTGTAGTACTCTGGTTTAATAACACTTTTCTTCCCGTTATCTCAAGTATCGGTATGGAAGTTGCAACAGCAATTCATTTTTACGAAGCAATACTTGCCTCGCTTGCAATCGTTACCTGGCATTTTTATTTTGTAATTTACAATCCCGATGTATATCCTATAAATAAAGCTTTTATTACGGGATTTCTGACAAGAGAGGAAATGGAGCACGAACATCCTCTTGAACTTGAAGAAATGGAAAAGCCGGATTCCGGCTCAAAAAAACCTGATGATACGAAAGAAAAAGTGAATACTGTTGCGGGAACTGATAACGAAATATCTGAAAACACAGAAAAAGATACGGAAATAAAGTAAATAGCATCATAATTTTTATTACGTCTTTTTAACAATTACTATTATATAAATTGTTAAAAATTATTATTATATTACGAAACACTAACTTAAATTACAGTTATGGATAATCCGGAGCCCGGGAAAAAGAAAAGAAGATTCTTTAAAAATGTTTTTGGATTTAAAAGATTTCTTTTATTTACGGGAATTTATATTGTATTATTTTTAATAGTCTTGACCGGTGCCGCAGAATATACTTCAAGACCAAGTTTCTGCCCGACCTGCCATTATATGGAAACTTTTTATCAGAGCTGGAGGATATCTGCACATAATAAAGTCGATTGTGTCGAATGCCATTTCGAACCCGGTCTTACCGGTGTAATAAAAGGTAAACTCAACGGGCTTGTTCAGATTGTAAGCTATGTTTCATCTTCATACAAGAAAAGAAAACCATGGGCTGAAATACCGGATAATACTTGTGCACGCTCGGGCTGCCATGAAAGACAGGCTATCCAGGATACAACATACGAATTTAAAGGAATTGCATTTAACCATAAACATCACCTTCAGGAACTAAGAAGGGGCAAGACGTTGAAATGTACAAGCTGCCACTCGCAGATTGTTCAGGGTACTCATATCGAAGTGACAGAAACTACATGTTTCAATTGTCACTTTAAAAAATCGACCGACCCGGAACACAAATATGATAAGCTTTCAAACTGCACAACATGTCACGACTGGAAGTCAAAGACAAAAGAGCAGATGGCAAATTTCAGATATGACCATTCTAATGTAGTTCAAAACAGTATTAGTTGTTACAGCTGTCATACAAATACTGTCGCGGGGAACGGAGAAGTCGGAAAAGAAAGATGCTTCCAGTGCCACTTCGAAACTGAAAGACTAGAAAAATATGATGACACTGAATTCATGCATAAAACTCACATTACAAAGCACAGTTTAAGATGTTTTAACTGTCATACAAGCATTCAGCATAAAATTCAGAAGATGGACCCTCAAAGTCCGCCTGATTGTGTAAGCTGTCATTCAAATTCACACAGTGCGCAGGTTAATTTATTTACAGGAGAAGGAGGTTTCAATACAGAAAAGACACCAAGCGTTATGTTCTTAAACGGAATAAACTGCAAGGGATGCCATATTTTCCATGAAACAAGTAAAAATGATATCAGTACATCAAAATCCAAAGGCAGTTCCTGTGAAACTTGTCACGGTAAAGGTTATGATAAACTTGTTGACCAGTGGAAAAGCGCTTCGGAAAAAAGATTAAAAGAAATTTATTCGATTTACAATATTGCATCTGCCCAGGTAAAAAATTCAAAAGCAAATAATAAAGCTGATGCGGAAAAATTAATGACTGATGCTTATCACAATATCAGAATAGTGGAAGTCGGTAAGAGTGTACATAACATACAGTTCGCAGATAAACTGCTTTCGGCAGGTTATGACTTAATGAAGCAGGCTTTAAATATTATCGGCTCAAGCTCAAAACTTCCCGTATTTAAATCGAGTGCGGAATTTATTCCGAATGAGTGTTATAACTGTCACTCGGGTATTCAGGAAATTTCAGTGAGAAAATTCGATATGAATTTTTCCCATAATTTACATATTGTTAAGGAAAAAGTACCGTGCGACAAATGCCATTCGAACGCAAATAAACACGGAGAGCTGATTGTAAACAAGCAGAACTGCAATAACTGCCATCATGCTTCCAATAAGACCAACGATGCCTGCGCAAAATGCCACGGATTTCAGACACAGGTATACAACGGAAGTTATTTAAATAAAAACCAGCCCGACTTAATGAAACAGGGCGGAGTAGGTTGCATCGATTGTCATGTTAATGCGGATCTGCTTATAAAACCCGACAATAAAATATGTCTGAAATGCCATGAAAAAGGATACGAACAGCAAATGGAAGACTGGAAAAAAGATGTTAAAACTCTACTGTCTGAAACCAATTCTTTGCTTAATGAGTTAAAAGGTGCAGGGCTGAATACTGACCTGCAAAATGAAGTGAATGAAATCAGAAAAAATGTAAATCAAATAAACTCTTATCCAAGTATATATGTTCATAATTATGACTTACTTAGCACGTATCTAGCAGAAAAGAAGAAAAAATTACAGAGTTTTAGATAAGCTTTAAAAATATGTTTTTTAAAATTATTATTATTATATTTACAAAAAATTAAAAAAATAACTATGAAAAAGAAAGCTCTAATTACAGGAATGGTTCTTGTCCTCGTATCAATGGTCGTGTTTTCTTCTACATCTGTTAGTTCCAAGAATACCGCAAGTTTTAAATATGTCGGTGTAAGCAAGTGCCAGACTTGCCATAAAACAGATGCTCAGGGTAAGCAGTTTGACATTTGGCAAAATTCAAAGCACTCTCAGGCATGGAAAACCCTGCAGACAGATGCAGCGGATAAACTTGCAAAGGATAAAGGGTTTTCGACTAAAGCTGCAGAAACACCGCAGTGCATAAAATGCCACGTGCTCGGCAAGGATATCGTACCTGATGAACTCGCCGATTCTTTTGTTAAGGAAGACGGTGTTCAGTGCGAAACCTGCCACGGACCCGGCTCAGAATACAAAGCAATGTCTGTGATGAAGGACAGGCAAAAAGCAATTGATAACGGGTTAATAATTGCAAGTGATAAAGCTCAGCTTTGCATCACCTGTCATAACCCGGAAAGCCCATCATACAAAGAATTCAAATTCGATGAATATTGGGACAAGATTAAACATTACAAACCGAAAAATTAATTTTTTTGATTTACTCATCCCCGGCCTGCGGGTACGGGGATGAGAATTTGTTTTTTAAATAAATATTTATATCTTTTATTATTCCCGGTTTTTTCTTTCGGAGGAGAATAAAATCTTCCGGGAAAAATAATTTTCATCTCATTTCTTTTTTCTTATTAAAAGATGAAATGATTATAGTCACTATTTTTTTCATTAAGCATAAAACATATTTTTATGAAAAAGTATTTTACCGCTTTTCTTGTAATCTTGTTTCTGCTATCAGCTTCATACATCAGGTCACAGACTATTAATGCCAGGTTCAGCACTTATTTTTATACCTGGAACAGGCTGGATTCTGTAACCGCGAGCGGTTCGGAAACATACACTAATCATTTGCAGGGATACCAGAATTTATTGTTTGACGTTTCGTCAAAGAAATGGTCATTCAATACTTTCCTGCAGACCGACGAAGATGTTGTTAATAAAATCGGCAGAGGTTTTGGTTACCGCTTTTACAATCTTTATGTTAAAGGTTCAAACCTCTTCGACAATCTTCTGGATTTAAGAATCGGAAGGCAATTCGTCGCTGCTGGAGTGTACAAAGGTAATACTGACGGGCTATATATGAAACTGAAACTCGGGAATAACAAGGAGTACCAGGTTATCGCCTACGGCGGTGAACTTACGCCCCTGACTTATGAATTCGGCAAGTATCCCAAACTTCAGGATAACTATACATTCGGAGGACAGTTTCTTTACTACGGTGTGAGGAATCTGATGCTCGGATTAAGTTATTCCATGAAAAACAGAAAACCTGATTCATATTATGCACTAAGGGCTGACAGTCTTTTTAATGCAAACGAAGTTCTGATTGAAACAGATTCAAAAGCTGACCAGCTTGCAGGACTCGATTTTAATTATTCTTTTTTGAATAAGCATAATTTCTACGGTAAAGCTTATTTCGATGTTAACAGACAAAAGTTTTCACTCGGTGAATTCAACACAAGCATTCTGGTAAACAAAAATATAAGATTTTCAGCCGACTTCACATACAGGGAACCCCAGATAAGCTATAATACAATATTCTGGGTATTCACACATTCCACAAATAAGGAATTGGAAGGAGGTTTGGATTACCTGTTCGATTGCGGAATTAATGTCTACGGAAGAGTAGGAAATGTTTTTTACGACGGTGATAATTCATTGAAACTGCAATTCGGGGTTTCACATTCTTCCTATGGAATTTCGTTTATTAAATATTCGGGATATTCCGGAGCGTCTGACGGCGTCAATGCATATCTTTCTCACGAACTGATAAAATCGAAATTAATTCTTTCGAGCAANNCCGAGAATATCTGTCGATGCACAGGGGCAGTTTATTACAAATGAAATTTATAAATACGATACAAGATTTTTAGTGGGATTTAATTATTGGTTATTCAGTAAATTCTAACAGACAAAATTTTAATACATATGAAAAATACAAAGTTTTATATATTCTTTTTGCTCGGAATTTTCTCTTTCCTGTCATTCAGTGCTTATATTACTTTCGATAAGGATATCACAAAAAAATTCAACATATACAAAAAGAATAATACCGCTGATAATAAAAATATTATCAAGTTCGACCACAGCCTTCATATTAAAACTGCAGGATTGCAGTGCAAAGACTGTCACGATAATGCAGCTTCGTCAGTCAAAGCATCGGATAATTTAAATCCTCTGATGAAGAACTGTGAATCCTGCCACGATGTCAAGGATGAAAAGACCTGTACCCTGTGTCATTATGAAAATGTTTATAAAAAACTTGAACCTGCAGGAAGGAATTTAATTTTCTCTCATAAATTCCATATTGATAAAGGTAAACAGTGTACCGATTGCCATACCGGTCTGGAAAATGTTAAATATGCAAGTGACTCACCTAATGCATACCCGGTAATGGAAAAATGTGCAGGCTGTCACGACAAAAAAACAGCAACAAATAATTGCGAAGCATGTCATACAAACCTTACAACCCTTACACCCAAAACACATTTGAATTCAAATTTTTTAAATGAACATAAAGTTGTAAGTGAATCGGGTAACAATACAAATAATTGCATGATGTGCCACTCCGATAATTTTTGCCAGGCCTGCCACTCTGTTTCAAATTACAAAGGTGAAAATACACCTAAAAATTTCTATGCACCTTATTATACAAAGGAATCAGGTGTAAGAACAGACAGGGCTTCTCTGCAAAAACTGACAAACATGCATACTCTGAATTATAAATTCACGCACGCGCTCGATGCAAATCAAAGAAGCTTCGAATGCAAGACATGTCACGACCCTGTTGAATTCTGCACTTCCTGTCATCAGAACGGAGGAAACCTGCAAACGGGATTTTTACCTAAAAGCCATACGCAACCGAATTTCACAACATTCGGTGTAAATTCGGGCGGCGGACTGCACTCTGAACTTGCAAAAAGGGATATTGAATCCTGTGAATCGTGTCATACAATTCAGGGTGGTGACCCTGTATGCGTAAGATGCCACTTTGATAATAATGGTATAAAAGGTACGCATCCAAAAACTCACGAAGCAGGATTTTTGCATGATGAGCATGGAATCTGGCATAATACACACGGAGCAGTTTGTTATGTCTGCCATACAGATGCAAATGCTAAACCCGGCGGGATACGGGGAACCGGTTTCTGCGGTTATTGTCACGGACCTAAATAATGAAAAATAAATTTCTATAAAAATATGAATAAAAAAATTTATAAAATTTTCACGGTAACGGCATTCCTGATGTTAATGACCGGATTATTTATACAGGGATGCAGCAAAGTGGAGGATAACCTTGTTACAGCACCGGTTCAAAATATCGGAACGCATCCTTCCGGCTGGGGGAATCCTGATTCAGCGGCATTCCACGGTAATTATCTTG
This sequence comes from Ignavibacteriota bacterium, assembly GCA_003158365.1. Classification (GTDB taxonomy): domain Bacteria; phylum Bacteroidota; class Ignavibacteria; order Tepidaquicellales; family Tepidaquicellaceae; genus FEN-1279. The sequence continues at coordinate 12,833 of PMIW01000136.1, forward strand.
CCAATAATCATCTGAATATTTCAACCTGCAAGCAATGCCATGGAAGTGATTTCGCGGGCGGGATTGCAAATGTCAGCTGCTACAGATGTCACAGTATTTCACAGGTACACAATTCCGCATGGTATAATCCTTCCGATTCAGTAAATTTCCACGGAAGATTTATTATGAGCAATGGATGGAACATGGATTTTTGTAAGAATTGCCATGGAGCTGATTTTACAGGCGGTCTCTCTCAAAAGACATGTTACAGATGCCACGAAGATGGTCCGATGGCATGTTATGTATGCCACGGTGACCCGGGCTCGCATTACCCATGGCCTCCAAAATCATTATTCTGGCATTTTTCAAACACCGAACAGGGTGTCGGAGCACACGACGTGCATATGAATCCTGATTCGAATTTAAGAGTATCGGCACAAGTTCAATGTACCGAATGTCACAGGCAGGTGAGCAGCTTCAGTGATACAAATCACATTGGAATTAACCCGGGAATTGCTGAAGTAGTATTCGGACCATTGGCAAAAACATCAAGATTTGGTGTCACTCCGAATCCGCAATGGAACAGGACAAACCAGCAATGTTCAAATGTATATTGCCACGGTTATTTTAAAGATGGTAATTTAACCGCAACCCCGACTTTTACAAATCCGGGCAGTGTTGTTTGCGGTTCCTGTCACGGAAACCCGTCGACCGGTAATCCTCTTCCTGGTGGAGATCATCCTCCGGGATATACATTAAATCAATGTTATCTTTGCCATTCGACTGTAATTAATTCAAGCGGGGTTTTCGTTAATAAGAGTCTTCACATAAACGGTGTTATTAATTATACAGGAAAATAGTTGTTTCAGCTATCAGTTAAATTTATATTTTCGTTCCCGGGTTTACATCTCCGGGAACGATTTTTTTTAATTTTATTTTCAATTTCTTTTATTACTATTTATATAATATTTTGAATCTTTTTATAATTTCATTATGTTATATTTAGTAAAAGTTAAAATTTTTTATTATATTATAATCACATATTTAAACAAAAACCTATGAGAATTACGCTTATATTATTTTTTGCGGCAGTGCTGTTAGCCGGTTGCTCTAAAATGGAAGAGAAGAAACAAAATCAGCCTGAAACTAAACAGGCTCCCGGCGATATGCAAAATCCACACGGGAATATGCAGAACGGCTCACAAAACCAGGCAGGTGATAAGACTGATATGGCTCCTGACAATGCAACAGATGAAAAAGCAGATAAACTTGTAAAAGAAGCTGATGATTTTGAAAATATATTCAAAAAAAGCGGCACGGACGAAAATAAAAAGACTTTGATTGATAAACATATGGCAGCAGGAAAATACCTGATGTTTGAAGCAAATTTAAGCCCGAAGAAAAAATACGGACCCGCATTAAAACAATTTAAACGCGTACTTGAACTCGACCCGAAAAATCAGGAAGCAATGAACAACAAGATGCAAATCGAGGATATTTATACATCGATGGGCAGACCAATTCCTAACTAAAACTTTCTTGAAGATTGAATAATATATTAAAATATCTAATTTTTATAATAATCAGCGGAGTTTTGGTAGCCGGAATTCTGGTACCGATTCCTTTTATTCCTGCACTCGGCGATAAAGCAAGAATAATATATCTGCACGTTCCTATGTCGTGGATTGCAGTGCTTGCATTCCTGGTATCTATGATTAATTCAATCGGGTATCTGAAATCAAGAGATTTGAATAAAGACCTCGTTGCATATTCTTCGGCAGAAATAGGTTTTCTTTTCAGCATACTTGCAACTGTTACAGGCTCGCTCTGGGCGAAATTTAACTGGGGTTCATTCTGGAACTGGGACCCGAGAGAAACATCTATATTTATTTTGCTGTTAATTTACGGCGCATATTTTTCACTTAGGTCTGCAATCGAAAATCCCGAACAGAAAGCAAAATTAAGTTCTGTGTATTCTATAATCGCATTCGTGACCGTTCCGTTTTTTATTTTTATTATGCCG
>PMIW01000134.1:0-12053 GCA_003158365.1 Ignavibacteriota bacterium
GTGTTTTGAAACTGAGTCTTCCTTTTCTATAACGCAAATTTTCAGTTCAGGCTTTTTCTCTATGAGTTTATAAGCAGTAGCAAGTCCTACAATCCCCGCTCCTGCAATAATAATGTCGAAATTTTTCATTAGTATATTTTATATGTAAAAATCCTCAATATTTTTAAAAAAATCAGTACAAAAAAACGAAAGAATTTTAAAAATTGAAAAATCTACGTTCTTATTCTTACAATCCGCGTTCTTTGCGTCCCGATAAGCGGAGCGAATCGGGATTCAAATCTCTTTATACATTGTATATCCGGTCAAATAGTGGAATTTAAATTTATGCACAACCTTATATCCGAGGTGCTTGTATATTTTTACATTTTCGGGATTTGGCGTGTCGAGCGCAATACCTTTTGCGGCGGGATGTTTCAGGCATTTGGATTCTACATATTTGAACATTGCTTTCCCATGTCCTTTTCCCTGCTCTTTCGGTAAAACGGCAAGTTCGTTAAAATAAAAATGAGGTTCCTTTAAATTAAAATTCTTGCTTTCCATAGAGTACTCGCCTATCAGTCTTATTGAATTATCATTTGCTTTTATCCACATTTCCTTTACCGCTTTATCGAGCTTGTCAGTCCAGCCCGTAGTGCTTTCGGGTGTTGTGTAAGTCCCTGCAGATACGGGTTTTTCATTTTCGAATAAACCTATTAATTTTAATTTCATTTCTGGTACAAGTTCGAGAACGACAAATTCATACATAATTCGTGTAAGCCGTTTTCTGTTTTCCAAATCCGGGAAAGCAAAAATAAAAAGCGGGTCGTTAATGAAAGCTTCGGTGAAGATGTCTATGGCATTTTCGAAATCAACGGATTTTATTGATTTTATTTTCATATCTTTAAGCAAACTTAATGTGAAAATATAAATATATAGTGACAAATATAATTGAATTTTTTATATCGGTTTAAGTGATTATTTTGTATAAATATCTAACTAAATTTTAACGGAGAATTATATGGAATTTAAGAATTTAATAAACGGAGAATGGAAACCCTCCTCGAACGGAAAGTACAGCGAAAACAGAAACCCCGCAAGCTGGAACGAGGATTTAATCGGCAAGTTTCCTTTATCCACTGAAGAAGATGTTAACGAAGCAGTGAAGGCAGCGCGTCAGGCATATAAGAAATGGCGCCTTATACCCGCACCCAAAAGAGGTGATGTTTTGAAAGAGGTTGGCGACATTATGTTTGCCCGTAAAGATGAAATCGCATTTGAAATGACGCGCGAAATGGGAAAAGTCTTTGCCGAGACAAAAGGCGATACGCAGGAAGGCATCGACACTGCTTACTATGCTGCATCAGAAGGCAGAAGGTTATTCGGAATGAATGCGCCGAGCGAACTTGCAAATAAAATGAATCTGTCTTTCAGAATACCTATCGGTGTTGCCGGAATAATAACTCCATGGAATTTTCCTATGGCAATCCCGACCTGGAAAATATTCCCCGCTCTTGTATGCGGTAACACGGTAGTTTTCAAACCCGCGGAAATCACACCCAAGACAGCTAACACGCTTGTTCAGATTATTGATGAAGCTATGAAAAAAGTACTCGGAAAAGAATATATACCCGGAGTAATTAATCTTGTTCACGGAAAAGGAAGCGTTGTAGGAGAAGCATTGCTGGCAAGCAAAGAAGTTGATTTGATTTCATTTACAGGCTCTACTCTTGTCGGAAGAAGAATTAACGAAGTCGGAGGAAGGGAACTGAAGAGAGTATCGCTCGAGCTCGGCGGAAAGAATGCGCAGATTGTAATGCCCGACGCCAATATGGACCTTGCTTTAGACGCGGTGTTGTGGGGAGCATTCGGAACCACGGGACAAAGGTGTACTGCAACATCCAGGCTTATACTTCATAATGACATTCACGATAAATTTGTGGAAAAGCTTGTAGAGCGGGTAAAGAAATTAAAACTCGGATACGGAAATGATAAAGGAGTGGATGTCGGACCGTGCGTGAGCGAAGCTCAGAGAAATACAGTTGACGAATACGTGCAAATCGGTTTGAAAGAAGATAAGGCAAAAATGCTTACAGGCGGAAAATTCGCAAAAGAAGGAAACCTTGCAAAAGGTTGGTTCTATGAGCCGACAATCTTTGTTGACGTAAAACCCAATCACAGAATTGCAAAGGAAGAAATTTTCGGACCTGTGCTTTCAGTATTAAAATGCAGCGACCTCGATAACGCAATTGAAATTCTGAACGATACGGAATATGGTTTATCATCGAGTATTTTCACAAATAATGTAAATGATGCTTTCAAAGCGGTAAGAGATATTCAGGCCGGTATTACTTATATCAACGGAGCAACAATCGGAGCTGAAGCTCATATGCCGTTTGGCGGAGTAAAAGCAACAGGAAACGGACATCGCGAAGGCGGCTGGACAGTTTATGAATTTTATTCGGAATGGAAAGCTGTTTACATAGATTATTCAGGCAAACTTCAGCGAGCACAGATAGATAATTATTAAAAAGGCAGCTACAACAAATTGAAAAAATACATACTTAAGGCGGGTATCCATCCGCCTTTCGTTTTTTATATATTTTAGTAAAAACAGCATTGTATATTCAAAAGATACACCGTATATTTATTGTATACACATAAAATATGGCAGCAAAAATACAAAAATGGGGTAATAGTCTGGCAATCAGAGTGCCAAAGACATATGCGGATGCACTTGGTTTAACTGAAGGCACCGATGTCAAAATTAAGATAATAAAGGATAAACTGATTGTTTCCAGAAAGAAAAAGCAGGAAATCAAATTAAGCGAGCTTTTATCTAAAGTCACAGACAAAAATCTGCACAAAGAAATTTTTTTTAGCAAACCTATAATAAAGGAGACCTGACTGTGAGTTCAAATTACATTCCCAAAAGGGGAGACATAGTTTGGCTGGTTTTTGAAACAGGTGATTTAAGTCCTGAGCAGGCAGAGAGAAAACAAGCATTAGTAATTTCTCCTGTTGAATATAACAAAAAAACAGGAATGGCATTATTCTGTCCGGTTAAGTTAAAAGTAAAAGGATATCCATTCGAGGTAGTTATACCGGATGATTTAAAAGCAAAAGGAATTATTCTGGCGGATCAGGTAAAGAATCTAAACTGGAAAATCAGGAACGCAGAATATATTTGTACACTGCCGGATGAAAAATTCTCTGAAGTGATTTCGAAGTTAAGCACGCTAATCTGATTATTTTCGGCAATTTAATAAGTCTGTTTATAATTAATATAAATAATTATTTTAAAAAATTATAGAATAGTATGAAACACAAAAAAATGATAATATTCTTGATATTATTAGAATTTATTGTAAAATATAATTCACTTTTCTGTCAAGAATTTACACCAGAGCAAATATATGAAAAGGTTAACAGAGTAATTGTAATGATTATTTCTTATGATAATAACGGAAGTTCATATAAACAAGGCAGTGGGGTTATTATCAATGACAAAAGATGGATTGTTACTAATTATCACGTTTGTAAAAATAGTAGTAAAATAATAATTAAACAAAAAGATAATATTATAAAGTATGATAAAATAATTTATTATGATGAATTAAAAGATATTTTGATATTTTCTCTTGACGATTCATTTTACCCCCAAATACAAATTGGGAATAGTGATAATTTAAAAATTGGACAAAAAATATATGCCATTGGAAATCCGTTAGGCTTAGAAAATACTATTTCAGAATGTATTATTAGTGGTTTAAGTCCACTAGAAAAAAATCAACGTGAGTTCATTCAAATTACCGCAAGTATTTCGCATGGAAGTAGTGGTGGAGCAGTTGTAAACTCTTTTGGGGAATTGATCGGTATTAGTTCTATGTCGTTCACTGGAGGCCAGAACCTGAATTTTGCTATCCCTATAAACGATATTATGGAAATTACGCCTATTTCTAATTCTAATATTATGAATTCTCATATAGAAGCTCGTGATCCTAAAAATCCATTTTTTATAAACGGTAATAAAGAAATGAATAATAAAAATTACGAATCAGCAATAATTAATTTTATTGAATATCTTAAAATAAATCCTGAAGATGCATATGTTTGTATTAACTTAGGTGTTGCTTATATAAATCAGAAAAATTACGCTGCCGCGCTTGAGTGTTTCGATAAAGCTATAGAGCTGGACAGCAATTATGCGCGCGCATTATCAAGCAGGGGAGCCTGCCTGATATTGTTCAAGGAATACACTCAAGCAGGAAAAGACCTGAGGAAAGCATTGCTTCTCGACCCTGAGGATATGATGACATATAATTCTCTTGCAACTCTTTATGCGTATCAGGGAGATACAGCTTCTGCATTTGTATTATGGGATGAAGCCATAAAGCGTAATCCTGATTATATTGAAACATACTGGAACAGGGGAGCTTTATTTTTTAATTTCAATGATTACGAAAGAGCCTTTAAGGACGTAAACAAAGCAATAGAAATTAATCCTAATATTCCGAAAAGCTTTTATTTCAGGGGAACGCTTTACAAATACACAAAAGAGTATGACAAAGCAATGGCTGATTATAATACGGCACTTAAACTTGACCCGAATGACGCCGAAGCATATGTGAGAAGAGGAATACTCTACCTTGTAATGGAAGAATACACAAAAGCCGTAAATGATATGGAGCACAGTTATAAACTGAACCCTGATTTAAAAGATCAGACAAAGGAATATTACGAGCAGGCAAAGCAAAAAGCAAAATAAAAAATCACTTATGAAAAAATTTTACATTTTAATTTTTATTATCGTTTTTCCGTTGGTACTGAATGCACAATATTCCGCACAGGACCTTTTAAGAATGGGGGAAGCGGCAATCAATACAGGTGATTACAACGAAGCAATTTTACGTTTTACAGAGCATATAAAAATAATGCCGAATTCATCGCTGGGGTATGACAGGCGCGGAACGGCTTATATGCTTTTGAAAAGATATGATGATGCCCAGAAAGATTTCAGCAGTGCAATTCAAATTGATTCAAAGTTTTCCAAGGCTTATATAGACAGGGGAATATTAAAGACCATTACGGAAGATTATCCTGCGGCAATATCGGATTTTTCAAGTGCCATTTTAATAGACCAGGCAAATTCTTCCACATATGTATACAGGGGTACGGCATATTTAAAATCAGGTAACCTTACCCTGGGAATGAGTGATTTCAATATGGCTTTATCAATCGACCCCAAAAACCCGGATGCATACCGAAACAGAGGGGTTGTATATTTCATGACGCAGGAAGAAAAGAAGGCATTGGCGGATTTTAATACTGCCGTAGAATTAGACACATCGAATGCCCAAAACTATATGGAAAGGGGAACATTTTATTATCAGGAAAACGATTTGAAAGAGTCTTTGAAAGATTTTAACAAGGCGATAGAATTAAATAAAACAAATCCGGAAGCATATTTCAGGCGCGGTTTTGTTAACAAAGAAATGAAAAAATACAGCGAAGCACTGTACGATTTTCAGACGGCAATTGATTTGAACCCCGGGAACAAAAGTATACTTGACCCCGAAATAAAACAACTAAAAGATTTAATCAGATGAAAAATATTTTATTTACCTCATTATTGATTTTCTTTGTTCTGGTATCTTCCTGCAGTAAGAAAAAGGAAGAAGTAAAAATAAACAAGCAAAGTAAAACTGACAGCAGCTCTGTCACTTCATATGCTGTGAAAGATTCGCAAACGCAGAATGGAAAGGAATTAAATTCTGCAAGCGAAGAAAATATTAAAACGATTACAACCGAAGAAGTAAAAAATTATATCGGTAAAAATGCAATAGTCAAAGGGTATGTTGCGGATGTTGCCATAAGGGAAAAAGTTGCTTATCTGAATTTCGACAGGAAGTTTCCGAAGAATACTTTTTCCGCGGTGATATTCAGCGAGAAGTTTTCCGAAGTCGGTGATTTGAATATTTACAAAAATAAAAACGTCGAAGTAAAAGGCGTCATCAGCACATACAAAGATAAACCACAAATTATAGTTACATCAAAAAATCAAATACAGACAGTTAAATGAGAAAATGCGGTTATGTTGCAATCATAGGCAAGCCGAATGCGGGTAAGTCAACTCTGATGAATGCTTTACTGGGGTGCGAGCTTTCGATAGTGAATAAAAAAGCGCAAACGACAAGGAATAAAATTCTGGGCATATTCACGGAAAAAAACATACAGATTGTATTTATAGATACTCCCGGACTTTTCGAACCCAAATACGAACTGCAGAAATTCATGATGTCAGAGCTTAAATCATCTTTCAAAGAAGCCGATATAATACTGCACATAATCGATGTAACCGAATTCAGCATGAGGGCACTGAAAGATATCGAAGACAGGTTTGCAAAAGAGTTCAAAGGAAAGAAAAGAATAGTTGTATTAAACAAAATTGACCTTGAAGAGCAGGATGACGTAAAAAGCAAGATGGTGATGCTGAAGGAAGAATTTAAATTCGAAACTATAATTCCCATTTCCGCAAAGGAAGATTTTAATTTAACCGAAGTACAGAGAGAGATAACAGACAATCTCCCCGTATCGGAATTTTTCTTCGACGATGAAATTCTGACCGATAAGCCCGAGAAATTTTTTGTGGCGGAAATCATACGGCAGAAAATCCTTGATCTGTACCAGGATGAAGTACCGTACAGCGTTTACGTGGATATAGTCGAATTCATTGAAAGAAAAGATGCGAAGGATTACATCAATGCTGAAATAGTGCTCGAGAGGGAAACGCAGAAAATAATTTTCATCGGAAGGAACGGCGATAAGATAAAAATGCTTGGAAAATTCGCCCGCGAAGGAATAGAGAAATTTCTGAAGAAAGAAGTTTACCTCAAGCTGTTCGTGAAAGTGCGCAAAGACTGGAGGAAAGACAAGAAGTTCTTGCGGGAAGCGTATAAACAATAAGAGCAGAAGTTAGGAGTTAGAAGCTAGTAGTTAGTCGCAGTAACTGCAGTATTAATGATAATTTTTACTTTATAACTTTATNNACCATTCACCATTCACCATTCACCTTTCACTTTTCACAGCTCTTAAAACTTTGTTCTGAACGTTCTCATTTCGGAATAAGTTTTCGCAGTGTAGCCGATGTCGTTTGAAAAATCCTTTGGCCTGACGAAAGTATCTGTAGAGGTATAAGTCAGCATTTTTGTTACAGTCCAGCTGAACTCAATTCCCTTTAAAACGTCTTTCACAGAATTCACAGGTGACGAAATTTGTCTTTCAGTAGTTACCACATAGAAATCACCGACGGGGTCGAAGCAGTGAAAATGCACAACATAAATTCCCGAACCCGAGCCGTATTCATAAGAAAAAACCGTATTGTCATTAACGCCGTAGAGCTTATCCTGCGGAGAGTCCAGCGCAGGCGGAGTTTCGGTGTTTATGTTATAGGATGCTCCGGGGTTTGAATATGTATAATTGTCGAAACCCGAGCCGCCTTTATTTGAGAAGCTTGCCGAGATTTTAATTCTGTATCCGTAAGGCAAAGTCTGCGGAATTAAAATTTTTGTGGAAATTATATCGCCTTCGGTATAATTCATCTGGAACTGCGCATTCCTGTGAAGCGAGAGAAAATCCGCAGATACTTCAAAAGATTTTTTCTCGTAATCCTGTCCCGGCAGGTAAACCGTCAGGTACGAATCTCCGGGTTTGGAATAATTCGTCGAAGAATCGAATGCAACAGACTGCGTAACATTGTCCTTCATTATGGTTACGGTTTTTTCTGCAAATTTTTCAAAGCTCGTCGGAGTTTTTTCAAGATAAATAATCCTGCCGTTTATAAAGTCTTTTGTCGAAGGATAATCCACCGTAATCAATTTTGTCTTTTCTCCCGATGATGCAGAAACATCTTTTGAATTAAAAACCTTGTCGCTTAAGAATTTAATCGTCGCAGTTCTTCCGTTTGGCACCGGAAGGAAATTAACTTTCATAATATCGGTGTTTACGTATTTGGATGAAGTGTTTCCGAAGAGAGTCAGTTCGGGAGTTGTAGTAGTAAGGTTTCTGTACACCACGCCGTTTGAATTTGCGTAATCGAAAATGTAAACATCGTAAGTGGAATAATTTATTGAAATCTTGAAGTTGCCGTCGTTATCCGTCTTTGTGCTGGCTCCTCCTGTGAAGAAGAGCGAGAGGTTCGGCACTGGAAAATATCTTTCATCCAGTACTCTTCCTGAAATATCCGTTTTTGCATAAATGCTGCAGCTTGCCAGTATAAAAATTATAAGGATTGCCTTTGTGATTTTCATCGCGGTGATTTTTATTCTCTCAAATATAAAGCGATATTTCTAAAATTGCAATAAACAATGGGCTGTTGATAATGCAGGCATGTTTTGCCAAAAAATGCTATTATTAAAATTTCCGTATACAAAAATAAAAAAAGGTTGTTCTTTTCAGAACAACCTTTTTATAAATAAAGAAAATAAATCAAAGAGCCGGTATTATTTTATAAGCATCATTTTCTTAACGCCGGTAAAATCACCCGCGAAGATTTTGTAAAAATAAATTCCGCTTGAAAGTTTAGAAGCGTCGAAATCCACAGTATAATTTCCTGCTGTCATTTGGGTGCTAACGAGCACGGATACTTCTTTACCCGTAATATCGTAAACAGCAAGTTTTACAAATTCGGGTTTCATAATGCTGAATTTGATTGTCGTTGTAGGGTTGAACGGGTTCGGATAATTTTGCATTAAAGAATATTCATTTGCAATACCGTTCTGGTTTCCGATACCTGTCGGAAGGTTTTCTGCATCGAACCAGCAATCCGAAGGACCTGTACCGGCATAAGAAACAGCAGCTTTCTGAAGAGTACCGCTTCTGTAAATTGCGCAAACCGGAGGAACCGTACCCGATACAACTGACGCACTGTTAATCTTATATTGAATTGTACCGCTGCTCATATTTCCGGGGAAACCTCTCCTCACGGTGAGGGAATCCGTAGATGTTCTGTAGATTGATACAAAACAGCCCGTAGATGTCAGTGAGTCGGATGCACAGCTTGTCATGAAACCGTTTGTTGAACCGTTCGGATCAAGGTAACTGTCCAAAGTCCAGCTTGCACCGTCAGTAAGTGAGTAGGAGTACATGCAGATATTGTTTTTAGTATATGTAATCAGAATTTGTCTCGGCAGCTGGTATGCAGTCTGACGTATAGTCAGGATGGGTCTTCTGTATAATATGACATCCGTTGTGAGATAGTTAATTGTCGTATTAACAGAAGGAGTCCACGGTGTTGCGAATAATCTTACACCGTAAGATGTAGCCGAAAATCTTCTTTCGACGGCAATATATAAAGAGTCATTATAGACATTTTGCGACCTTTTCAGACAGGCAGAGGGATAGAAATCTCCCCAGTTACCTGTGTATACTCCGTTGAGTGTAACACCGGTATGCGTCAAACCCCAGTCAAGTGTCCTGAAGAAACGCATTGAAGCACAGCTATCGCCGCTATTGGAATATTCACCGAAGACGCACCCAATATAGGTTGCGGCATCATAATATGCCCCGTCACTGCAGGCAGATACGTAGCCGAATTTTCTTCCCGCGGTTGGTGTGGCTAAAGTACTGAAACGGTAGTCATCATTCCAGGCTCTTGGTCTGAACGAAAAAAGATATGCTCCTGCATCGGCTCCATCGCCGCCTGTGCCGGCAGTGTAATAGCAGGAAATTCTGATAGAATCGTTTACCGATCCCTTTCTGTCAACTGAAATGGAAACAGAAGAATAAGTATTGGTTCCCTGAATTCCGCCGACACCTGTCCAGGTTAATCCTGAGTTTGTAGAGCGGTAGAAAAAGATATACTTTAATTCAGCCGTAGTGGAATCAGTTGCTACTGCCATATAAAGAACACCATCTTTTCCGGCTTTTATATCAATAGTCCTGCGGTTACCGTTTGAAGAATAGTAACCTGCAATTTTTCCGCCCCTTATTAAAATGTCGGTTCCCATCCAGTCAGGATTAAACGGCGGGTTGACAGGCGGCGGCGCAACGGTAGTGTTGAATACCGGAAGGTTTGGTATTCTGACCTGACCTGTTGAATACTTATCTATTTGATTTTGGATTTTTAATGCTTCCGCCTCATTGTTATTCCTTCTTGCAAGGTCGAGCATATTGAACAGTTCTTGAGGTACGGTATTTGTGACTCTACTCTGTTCATACGGCTTTTCGGCATCAGTAATACCGCTCAGCCTAGTAACATTTGTTCTTGTTTGCGGTCCGTTATCGGTTTGAGATAACGTAAAACCTGTAAAAATCAGTAGTAAAAAGACTGATAGTAAGACTTTTTTTCCCATTTGTAACTCCTTTCAGTTATATATATCAATTTAAAAAAGTATTTTCAATTTGTTAGTAGTGCCGAACAAATTTTATTGCAGAGATGCAATGGGTAGTTTAATTTTCCCCGGAGTAATATAAAAAATATTTTTGTAATATTAAATAAAAAAAGATTTATATTATATATATGATTTTTCAAATATTAATATGCAGAGATTCATTTACCGCGTTATTTTGCTGCGATATATCGATTATTATTCGGGTTTTTGAAATAAATCATAAGTCCGGAAATTTTTCTAAATAAATGAAACAGGAAAAATCCGGTGCTCCGACATTTTTTCGTGGTGTGAGCGAAAACCGCGATGGGAGAGATTCGAAATGAAATACGTGCCGGAAATTTTGATGCAAGTTGTTGGTTTTACAGTTCGGGAGCATCCGGTAACTTTTTCCGTGTTGTTATTGCTGCCTGCCGCGGCAGGCAACTTGTACATTGAAAGATTCTACTCTCCCAGTCTCTCTATCTCATCTCGCAGTTCTGCGGCGCGCTCGAATTCGAGGTCCTTGGCGGCTTCAATCATTTCGTGCCTTAGCTGGTCAATTAATTCTTTTCTCTGCTCTTTCGTGATTTGCTTGAAGAGCGGGTCGGTGACGACACTTATATTTGTTCTGTCGAACTCTTTCTTTTTTCGCGCATCGATTCGTGATTTTGAATCGGCAACAATTGTCGAGGACATAATTTCTTCGAGTGTTTTATAAATAGTTTTCGGCTCGATGTTATGCTCTATGTTATATTCGGTCTGGATTTTTCTGCGTCGTGCAGTTTCTTCGATTACTTTTCTCATAGACTCCGTTACTTTATCCGCATACATAATCACAAGTCCGTTCACGTTACGCGCAGTCCTGCCTGCTGTCTGCAAAAGAGATTTTTCAGAGCGCAGGAATCCTTCTTTATCCGCATCGAGAATTGCAACAAGCGAAACTTCGGGCAGGTCGAGACCTTCACGCAGGAGGTTCACACCGATAAGCGCATCGAAATCGCCGAGCCGCAGTCCGCGGATGATATCAATCCTGTCGAGCGATTCGACTTCTGAGTGCATATACTTCACGCGGATTCCGATTCCTTCGAGATAATCGGTGAGGTCCTCGCTCATTCTTTTTGTTAAAGTGGTAACGAGTACACGCTCTCCTTTTTTGGCGCGTATGCGGATTTCATTTATCAAATCATCAATCTGGTTTTTAACGGGTCGCACTTCTATTGCGGGGTCGAGCAATCCCGTCGGGCGTATAACCTGCTCGACAATTGCGCCTCCGCTTTTTTCAAGTTCGTAATTGCTCGGAGTAGCACCTACATAAATCACCTGTTTAACCATTCCTTCCCATTCTTCGAAAGTCATCGGGCGGTTATCAAGCGCGGATGGCAAACGGAATCCGTGCTCCACGAGTGTCTTCTTGCGTACGCGGTCGCCGTTATACATAGCTTTTATTTGCGGAACGGTAACGTGGGATTCGTCTATAATCAATAAATAATCTTTCGGGAAATAATCGAACAGGCAATAAGGCCTCGAGTTCGGTGCCCTGCGGTCGAGATGGCGCGAATAATTTTCGATTCCCGTGCAGTAGCCGACTTCACGAATCATTTCTATATCGAAGTTCGTGCGTTGTTCGATTCGCTGAGCTTCTATTAATTTATTTTCTCTCTGAAAATATTCGATCTGCTGTTGAAGTTCTTTTTGAATATCCGTAAT
>PMIW01000134.1:12187-17273 GCA_003158365.1 Ignavibacteriota bacterium
GCGCCGATACCGTATATGCAGCTTACCGAAGAAACTATAATAATATCTTTTCTTCCTTCGAGAATTGCAGAAGTTGCCCGCAGGCGAAGGCGGTCTATTTCCTCGTTGATGGATAAATCCTTTGCGATGTATGTATCGGTGGAAGGAATATACGCCTCGGGCTGGTAGTAGTCGTAATAAGAAATAAAAAACTCGACACGGTTTTCGGGAAAGAATTTTTTAAATTCACCGTAAAGCTGGGCGGCGAGAGTTTTGTTATGCGACATAACCAGCACGGGTTTCCCGATGTTCTGAATAACATTCGAGATAGAAAAAGTTTTTCCTGAGCCTGTAACGCCGACGAATACCTGGTGTTTAAGGCCTTTCTCGATTCCTTCGGTCAGTTCTTTGATTGCTTTAGGCTGGTCGCCTGTGGGTACGTAAGGTGCCTGTATTTTAAAGTCCATTTTCGTTTACCTGTTCCAGTAATTGTTTAGCTTCTTCATTAGAAGAATTTATCTGCAATGATTTTTCAAAATCGGTTTTGGCTTTATCATATTGAACCGACATAAAATATGCTTTTCCCCTCAGCAGGTATGCATCTGCGGCAAGGGGAGAAAACTTAACATAGTAATTAAACATCTCTATCGCTTCGTTATAAGAGCTCTTGTCATAATAAGCCATTCCCAGTATTCTTGAAACATTATTTTTATCAGGAAGTTCATTTATGATTTTGCCAAAGTAAACAGCGGATTTGCTGTAGAATTCGTTATCGAATAATAGCTGTCCGCCGATTAAATAAAAATAGAATGAGTCTTTTTTATCTTCAATATATTTCTTTTTTAAATTTTCCAGAACCCAGGGGATAGGAGCAGGGTCTTTGTATTTCACATTAATATCATACATCTCTTTATATATTTCCCTGGGCATCTTATCCCTCATCGAATAAATTTTGTTTTCGAAATCGGAATTGAACTGAAACTTATCCGAGATTTGTTTTTGGTCGGCTTCGTAAGCATCTATATATATTTTAAAAAACTCTAGCGGACCATATATCAATGCTTCGTTCAGTGCTGTTCTGCCGAGCGTTCTGTCGATAGAATAAGCCATCTGCGCACCCATTGTGTAAAAGAGAAATCTTTCATCGAAGCCGGATTTCAAAAGACTGTCAATAACGGTTTTTTTCCTTTTAAAAAGAATCGCACTGGTGGTAGCCTTGAAGTGGAAGAAATCTATTTCAAGAAGCGAAAGCGGGCGGTTATCTTCGAGTATGGGAGCCATGTAATTTGAAATTCCGCCGTCGTATACTTCCGTCATAAGCTGAAGAATCAGCGTATCTTCATCTGCGTACAAATACCTGAAAATATCGAGCTGTGTATTATATTTTTCATAAAGGAATAATCTGCGTGTAAGGTATTTTGCAAGATACTCATAATCATCGCCGAATTCGGAGAGGTTTAGCAGAAGCTTTTCCAGATAATCATTGCTGGTGGATTCAAAATTTCCGAAAAGAAAATCTACATTTGCCTCGAGCCAGGCACCTTTCGGGAAAAACTGGGACAGAAGGTTAATCGAATAGAACTTCAGGTTTTTCTGTTTGGAGTTCAGCGAATTTAAAACTTCGCGGAATTCATTTAGATGAGCAGAAAGAAAACCTATCCCGCCAAAACTGTACGGATTAACCAGCTTGTAAATTTCAGCGAGGGGTTTTTTATCTTTCGATAATTTTAAAAAGTGTACAAAAAGTTCCTTATTAAAATACGGATCGGTTCTTTTGAACATTGAATTTATATTTTCGGAACCGTTAATAACTTTCAGCTCTTTATCGCCGATTTCTTTTGCAAGGCACAGGTTATAAATATCTGCGGCACCCGAGAAATTGTATGTAATCTGGGATGATGTATTTCCAATATCCGTTATTTTAATATAAAACTTTCTGTCTCCGAAAAGTCTTCTGTCGGGGAAAATTGCTTTTTTAATTCTTGTGATGGTCATTGCCGTGGATATCAGTCCCCTGAAGGTTTCCGGCTCGCTGAAATATTTAAGCTCGTATGCAAATTTAGTTTTCCATGCCTGCTTGTTTTTATTTGAATCGGTATCGATTATTTTCGGGAGGTTAAGGATATCGTTCAGTGAATCAAGTTTTGTAAGGCACCTGAAGAGGTCTCTTGCTTCTTCGAGCGACCATTCTTTTGACAAATCCTGTATGTTTTTTATAAGCTGGTTGGAAATTGCAGGTTCACAGGAGTAGAGGTCGAACCACTCCCAGTTTTTATTAAAGTCGAATTCGTAATTAATCTGGGAAAAGGATGTTTTCGTGATTAGTAATAAAACTATAAAAAAAAACAGGTATGCGGATTTTTTTTTCATAAATTTTATTAATGAAAAATTAAATTATTTCCGTTATCAGGTAAATTTCCTTTAAAATGTTATCAACAGGTATAAGTTCTTCAGCTTTACCTGATTTAACAATTGCCTGACCTTTAGTATGTGCTATTACGGCTATTTGTTCGCAATGCACGATATCATATCCGGTTGCTTTCTGCAGCTGCCTGATTACGTCTTCCCACATATGATTTGAATTATACAGAATGAGCTTATGCAATACATCGGTAATGTCTTCCGTCAGAACTTCATGTTTTTCTTTAACGCTCATTTTAACAATTTTTTACTTTCTTGAAAACTGGCAAATCAGTTCACAAATATCATCCTGTTTATTTCTATACGGCTTGCTGTTGTTCCCGCACCCGTTCATAGCAATATAGAAAATTATCGGCTCATTATCACGTGAAACAGCATACCCAGTAAGCGTGCTGACGCCGTTAATAGTGCCTGTTTTTGCATGAACATTCTTTTCGGCTTCTGTACCGCCCATCCTGTCTTTTAATGTACCGTCGACCCCGCCGACAGGAAGAGTTNNGTTTTTTACATCATCGAACATATATTTCAGAAGCTGTATGTATAAATCCGAAGTAACGTAATTATATCTGGTAAGTCCCGAGCCTTCGAGTATTTCATAATTTTTTCTCGACACGCCAATTGATGTAAGGAAATCAGCCACTGCATCGCTTCCGTTTTTCAGCGAACCAGGAGGGGATTTGTAATTTGCACCTATAACTTTAAACACCGTAATCGCCGACTGGTTATCGCTTATTTTATTCATATTGGTAAGAACGTCCGTTATGGAGCGGGTAGTCTTCGTAATTTCCAGTGCAACATCGGGTGTCGTGCCCGCAACAATTATTCCGTCAAGCTTTACATTTTGGGATGCGAGCTGGTCGGAAAGCAGTTTTGCCGCAGAATACGCGGGATTCGAACCGCTTTTATTTTTATCCAGACTTAAAGCGCAGACATATGGCCAGTAAGCAATTTTAGTATCCGAGTTATAATAATTTGCNNCGCTGACATTCTTAGCAAGCACAACTACATCGTATGAGCTGAAATCGGGGTCACCGTAACCTTTTATATATAAATTTCCGTTTATCACGCCGTCACCGAGATTATTGTCATCGGTATAAATAACGGTTTTAAACTGGTAATTTACACTTAGCAGGCTTAATGCCGTAGTCGATGTGATAACTTTTGTAATCGAAGCGGGAATCATTTTTGCTTCGGGCTTATATGAATAGAGCAAATCATATTTCGATGCGCTTGCAATCTGAATTGAAACACTGCAATTGACCGTTGCAACAATGCTGTCTATCCGCGCCTGAAAAATTTTTAACTTATCGGATACTTTGTCTTTTGAAAACGAAGAAGATGTGACAAAAAGTATTAATATTACCGAAAAATATTTCGAAAATTTATTTATCATTTTATATATGCCCGTACTATTTTATCCGCTTTTTTTAAAATTGATTTTGACCCGCCGAAAGTTATTTTATCCAGTCCTGCATTGTAGGTGCACCATTTATAGTTCACGACTTCCCTGAAATCGATTTTCACTTTTTTGGTTTTAGCTTCTGCTATAAAATAATTAACTTTTTTTAAAATTTTAACACCTTTACTTCCGGTAAATTTATATGCCTCTTTCAGTAAAACAGGTTTTTTCAGTAGCTGAATCTTGGTAACACCCGTTTCTTCCTTTAACTCTCTTAGTGCCGTTTCGAGTTTCGTCTCGCCCTTATCTGCGTGCCCTTTTGGAAATGACCAGTGTCCTTTTCTGTGTTTTATTAAAAGGTATTTTACTGAACGAGGGAATTGAAAAAATACAATCACTCCCATCGATTGGTCATTTTTCATTTCCGTCTCCTTTTGCATTATTCCAGATTACATCCATTTCTTCGAGAGTCATATCTTCTGGTTTAATACCCTTAGACTTTGCGAATGCCTCGATTTTCTGAAATCTTTTCGAAAATTTCGCGATTGTTTTTCTCAAAGCGTCTTCTGGATTGATTTTAAGGAAGCGGGCATAGTTCACGATGGAGAAAAGCACATCGCCGAATTCGTCTTCGATTTTATGTTGCTCGAGCCCGTTTTCAATATTGTGTTTCAGCTCGCCGATTTCCTCGAGTATTTTATCGTAAACAGGTTTCGGGTCTTTCCAGTCGAATCCGACTTTTGCCGCTTTCTCCTGAATCCTGTATGCTTTGAAAAGCGCGGGGAGTTCAGCCGGCACGCCTTCCAGCACGGATTCCCGTCCTTCCTTGCGTTTTAGCTTTTCCCAGTTGGATTTCACTTCTTCTGCTCCGGAAACTTTTACGTCGCCGAATATATGCGGATGCCTTGCTATTAATTTTTCTTTTTCGAGGTCTATTACTTCGTTCAGCGAGAACGTATTTTGTTCTTCGCCGATTGTAGTATGGAAAACCACCTGAAGCAATATATCTCCGAGTTCTTTTTTAAGTTCTGTAATGTCATTATTGTCGATTGATTCCAGCACCTCATAAGATTCTTCCAGCATGCAGCGTCTAAGCGATTCGTGCGTTTGTTCTTTGTCCCACGGGCATTCCCTTCTCAACCGCTTCACGATTTCAACGAATTCCAGAAAATTATCTTTTAATAAACCTTTATTATCCATTAGTATAAATTGTTATATTCTATCATATTAATAAATTGGGGTTTTTAATTCAATTGCAATTGAGAGGGAAGATATATTGCCGGTATT
>PMIW01000060.1 GCA_003158365.1 Ignavibacteriota bacterium
TTCAAAGACAGGAAAAGTTGCCGCAGAAATGCTGAAAACACTGACACAGATTGTCGGAGCGGTAAAGTATGCGCATAATGAAGTCGGATATATAGATAGCATTCATACAGACCAGAAAGAACTCGACGGAAAAACAGGCGAGCAAATTGAAATAGAGCTTCTTGCTACCCCTGTGGATGAATGCGCAGATAATATTATTCTTGCAAAATGGCTCATAAGAAATATTGCTTACAGAAACGGAATGCTTGCTACCTTCGCACCGAAAATAGAAAGCGGCGACGCAGGAAACGGAATGCACGTGCATATGAAATTATTTAAGAACGGAAAGAATATAATGGTGGATAGCGAAGGAGTGCTGACTGAAAACGCAAGAAGATTAATAGGCGGACTTTGCAGATATTCAAGCACTTTAACTGCATTTGGAAATACCTGCAGTTCTTCTTATTTAAGGCTCGTCCCCGACCAGGAAGCACCGACAAGAATCTGCTGGAGCGACTCAAACAGAAGCTCGATGATAAGGGTGCCGCTGGGATGGTCAAAGACAAAAAATTTAGCATCGTATGTAAATCCCGGAATTAAATTCGACCCGCTCGATATCGAAAGCATGCAGACAGTCGAAATCCGCACTCCCGACGGAAGCGCCAATGCGCACCTGCTTCTTGCAGGACTTACGCTTGCCGCAGACTGGGGTTTGACAAACGATAAGTCACTCGAGCTTGCAAAGAAACTTTACGTGCAGGGAAATATTTTTAAAGACAAAACTTTACTGGAAGGTTTGCCTGTATTGCCTTCTACCTGCTCGGCATCTGCTGATATATTGCAGTTGAAGAGAAGCGAATACGAAAAGGAAAATATTTTTACGCCGAGTATTATTGATTATACAATAAGCTGCCTTAAAGCTGAAAAAGATAAGGACCTGAATAAAAAACTTTCGAAGCTGAAAGGGCATGCAAAAAAGAAATTTATAAATAAGCTGGTGCAGAAAGACCTTCATAAGAACTGATAGAGCAGAATTCAGAAGTTAAGAAGTTAAAGAAGTTAAGAAGAAAAACATAAGAGCAGTAGATAGTAGTTAGTAGATAGTTGAAGATAAAAAGTTTATAAAAAAATTGTGTCGGGGAGTCTAACGATTTTTGTGGACTCCCGACACAATTTGTTTCTCGTTACCAAGCTCCAGCTTGGTAACGTTTTTTTAATTGCTTGTTAATATAACGTTAGCGTATAAAATTAGAATAACATATTTTAGTTAATAATAGATTAATAATATTATAATAAATGGAAATCAAGAATCACACAAAAAGAGTTTTTGCACCGGGATGTGCAATGATGTTATACAAACCCGAACTTGCAGAAAAGATGCACACAATTTTAAATGATAATTTAGGCGGTGTTGAGATGCACAATACCTGCTGTAAGCACGAGCCTGCATTCAAATCCGAAACTGAAGTAATAAACATCTGCCCGGGATGTGACAAGCGATTCAGAAATGATTATCAAAACTCGAAAACGATTTCAGTTTGGGAAATTCTTGCCGAAAGTGATTTCTTTCCATTTCCAGATTACAAAGGTAAAACAATGACTATAATAGATGCCTGCCCGACGCGAGACCAGGACAGGATTCACATTGCCATAAGGAAGCTGCTTGAAAAAATGAATATCACACTTGTTGAACCTGCAAGCACGAAGATAAAAGGTATTTGCTGCGGAGACAGTTTTTACGGAATGATTCCAACAGAAGATGTAATTGTACAAATGAAAAAACGTGCTTCAGAAATTCCTGCTGAAGATGTAGTTGTTTACTGCATATCCTGCACGAAAGCTGTTTTCATCGGCGGCAAAGAGCCGCATTATGTGATTGACCTTTTATTCGGAGAAGATTCAATTCCAAAAACATTAGACCTCGATGCGTGGCACAAAGAACTCGATGATTACATTAGCGCACATTAGTGCATCATTTCCCCTCCTCCCCTTTTGTATTGCATTAATTATTATTCGTTACAATATTTAGCAAATGAAATTTAGCGTATTAAAAATATTAATTTTTAGTATTCTGATTTCTGTTCCGTCGATGGCACAATTCGTCGACTTCGGCAGAAATAAAGTCCAGTATTCCGATTTCGACTGGAAAGTCCTTTACACAGAGCATTTCCAGATATATTATTACAGCGAGGAAAAAGAGCTTGCCGAGCAGGGCGCTTATTTTGCAGAGGAAAGTTATAGATATCTCCAGCAGAAATTCAAACATAGCTTAGTTGATACAGTTCCGCTGATATTTTATTCTTCACCGATGCATTTTAAACAGACCAATACAACTCCCGGTATAATTCCCGATGGTGTCGGCGGATTTTTTGAATTTGTAAAAGGCAGGGTGGTAATACCATACGACGGCTCGCTGTTCAATTTCAAGCACGTAATAAGACACGAGCTGACTCACGTTTTCAGCACGAGCAAAATTTACAATGTGCTTAAGACTCACGGAAAAATTGTAGACTATTCTCCTCCACTCTGGTTTACGGAAGGGCTCGCCGAATTCTGCTCCAGCACCTGGGATGCACAGGCGGAAATGGTTATCAAGGATGCAGTTCTGAACGGATACATGGTCGGACTCGATAACTGGGAATATGTTTACGGAACATATTTTATGTATAAGCTCGGACAGCGGGCATTGATGTATATTTCGGATAAATACGGCGATGAAAAGATTCTTGAACTTATGGATAATATGTGGATAGATGATAACTTTGAAGTGGTAATGAAATATACAATTGGAAAAGAGTACCCCGATTTTGATAAAGAATTTTTATATGATTTAAAGAAAAAATATTTTCCCCAGCTTACCGAATTCGATAATCCCTCGCAGGTATCGGAAAATATATATTCGGGAGGATTTGCGCATAAACCTACATATTACAGAACCGGGAATAAAGAAGAAATATTTTTCATCGGAAATAACATAGGCTATACAAATATTTTCAGTTTAAGGATAAGCGATACAGTTAATACATCCGTTGTAATAAAAGGTGAAACTTCCGATGAGCACGAAACATTCCATTACTTCCGCACGGGAATAGATATTTCAGGCGACGGACTTCTTGTATTCGTAACACAAAAAGGAAGTTCCGATGCACTATATATATATGACCTGAAATCAGAAAAAATGGTATCGGATTTTACTTTCAAAAATATTACGAGCATCGGTGCTCCAGCATGGAGCAGGGATTCCCGCTTTATTACTTTTTCGGGAATGGAGTTTTCGGGTAAATCGGATTTGTATCTCTTCGATGTTAAAGAAGAAAAGCTCACAAGGCTGACAAATGATTATTTCGACGACGACGACCCCTGCTTTTCACCCGACGGCAAATATATTGTGTTTTCTTCCGACAGGACTTCTGCAATAGATAAGAATGTATATAACTTGTTTTCTTATGAACTTTCTTCGAATAAAATCACTCAGTTAACAAATTCCGGCTCTGTTCTTACTTCACCGAATTTTTCCGAAGACGGGAGACTGATTTTTTCTTCTGATCTGGAAGGAACACAAAATATCTGGATAATAGATTCAGTTTTTTCATCGCCCGAAATGAAGCGCGTAACAAATTTTACGACGGGTGCATTCGATGCAAAATGGTGCGGTAAAGACAGGATTGTTTTTTCGACTTATGAAAACGGCAATATAACGGTAAAATTAATCAACAACATAGATGAAAAAATTGCAAAATCGAATAAATCCGAGGACATAAGAACTTCCGTGTTTTTCTCGGGCAGGCCTTTGAATAAAATCACATCTCTAACTACATCAAAAAATCCAAAATACCAGAAAAGATTTTCATTCGATATTGCAACAACCGCAATCGTTACCGACCCTGTATTTGGAAGCTTTGCAGGCGGGGCACTTTCTTTAAGCGATATGCTCGGGAACGAAAGATATTATTTACTGCTTTATAATAATTCTAATTACCAGACCGAATTCTGGAAGAGTTTTAATATTGCAATCTCAAAAATTTCTCTGGAAAAAAGACTGAATTACGCTTATGGTATTTATCAGCTATCGGGTCTGAGATACGATTTAGCAGAATCTGATTTTGCATATTTCGAAAGACTTTACGGAGGATATTTAAGTTTTTCTTACCCGCTCTCTTATTTCAGAAGAATAGAAACAAATACAAATTTATCTTCATCACAAAAAGAAATTGATTTCATAAACAACAGGCGCTCACTCCTTCTTTCAAATTCAGTATCCTATGTAAAAGATAATACACTTTGGTGGTACACGGGACCGATTGACGGGGAAAGACTTAACCTGACTCTCGGTTATACAACCGATATCCAGAATTCCAATGAAAACTATTTCAGCTTCATGTTTGACTACAGGAAATATCTGCGCATAAGCAGGTTTTCCTCGCTTGCCCTTCGAGGCCAGTATTTCATGAACCAGGGTAATTTCGCAAGAAGATATTTTATGGGGGGAAGCTGGTCACTGAGAGGATGGCCGTGGATATCAATGAGAGGTACAAAACTCTGGCAGACAAATGCCGAACTCAGGTTCCCGTTTTTAAACGAAATTGACATACGGTTTCCTTTCGGACTCGATATGTCTTTCCCTCAAATCAGGGGTGCACTTTTCTTCGATGCAGGGAACTGCTGGGATACAAAAGATAATTATGATTTCACAAAGGGCAGTTTGGGAGCGGGAGTAAGAATGAATATATTCGGAATTATAGTACTAAGATACGATTTAGGCAAAAGAATCGAGCAAAACTTCAAAAAACTTCAGGGCAATCTCTTCCAACAGGTCTTCTTCGGCTGGGACTTTTAATCAATTTACAATGTACAATTTCAAATGTACAATTAAGAGCATATTAAAACTTTTCGAAAAGAGTCAGGACAAATTTTCCAAATAATTGCTGTACTTCTTATTATATGAAAAGTCTCAAAATTTTCAAATCTATTTTCTTTACAGTTAAGTTGTTATAAACATAGCGAGCATACTTCCCTCAAAATGAGAAAAACCTCAAAATATGCGCAAAAACCGTGTGTTTATTTGGCACAGGGATTGTAATAAATAAGACAGACAAATTAAACAACAACAAAACAACAACAATGAAATTAACAATAACAATATTTACAGTAATCATCCTCTCAATCATAAGTTTCAATATAAGTTTTGCTCAGTATACCGAAGGATTTGAAAATACATTCTATCCTACCGGATGGAGCGGTGCCGGCTTTCAGAAATCCAATGCAAAAAGCAAATCAGGTAATTATTCTTCAGTTTCCTTATTGAACAGCACAAACAGTGAAGACAATTATATGGTTCTTGAAAATGTAGCTACTACAGAATCAGCCACAATAAATTTCTCATACGTAGGTAATAGCGGTAATAAAAACACAAGATTATCGATTTATATACAGAACGCTTCAGTTAATAATGGAGATTCGGTTTTGGTTACATCATTAACTCCGGATAAAACCAACTGGAAAACAGCAAACATAGATTTACCATATGCTTTTGAAAACAGACAAAACAACAAAATATATTTCATAGTTAACAAATTGGTAAGCGGTGGAAACGATAAAGTTTATATTGATGAGGTCAATTCCAGTTTTCCGATGCCGGTGCAGATGAGTTCATTCACATACTCAGTAAACGTAAATAACGTTAATTTAAAATGGAATACAAATTCGGAAATCAACAACAAGGGTTTTGAAATACAGAGAAATTCAGGTAATGACTGGTCAACAGTAGGTTTCGTATCAGCTGATCCTTCAAAATCATATTCTTTTTCGGATAACAATTTGAAATCTGCATCATATCAATACAGATTAAAGCAAATAGATTTTAACGGTAATTTTGAATATTTCAATTTGAACGGCACAATAAAAGTGGGAACTCCTTCAAAATTCTCATTGTCACAAAATTATCCGAACCCGTTCAATCCTTCGACAAAAATAAGTTTCCAGATTCCTTCAGATGAATTCGTATCACTTAAAATTTATGATAACTCAGGAAGAGAAGTGATGACATTAGTAAGCGAAAATAAAACCGCAGGATACCATACAGTAGAAATGAAATCAGGTTTATCATCCGGAATTTATTATTATCACTTAACAGCAGGAAGCTTTTCAGATACAAAGAAAATGTCAGTAGTAAAATAAAGTGTTGTTGTACCCTTTAATTTGTTCTAAAAAGACCGGTAGATTTTTGCCGGTCTTTTTTTTATGTATAAATGAACATAATCCGTTTTCGCGTGAAAACAGCGATTACAAATTAAATCAAATCTTAGATTTATATTTCGTATTTTTATTAAAAATATATAATATAAAACTTTATAACATTATAACTTTTAACTAATATGTACAGGAGAACTAAATACGATTTAAAACAGGAGTTAAACCTGATAAAAGAATCGGGGCTCTTTAAGGATGAAAGGATAATTCTTTCGGACCAGAAAGCTAATATTGAAGTCAGCTATCCGGCAGGTTCAAAATCCAAAGAAGTTCTGAATTTCTGCTCGAATAATTATCTGGGGCTGGCAAATCATCCGCAAATCATAGATGCTGCAAAGAAAGCCCTAGATAAATACGGATTCGGACTTGCTTCAGTCAGGTTTATTTGCGGAACGCAGGATATACACAAGGAACTCGAAGAAAAAATTTCGAACTTCTATCATACAGATGATGCTATATTATACTCATCGTGCTTCGATGCAAACGGAGGATTATTCGAAAGCATTCTCGGACAGGATGATGTGATAATCACTGATGAGCTGAACCACGCAAGTATCATTGACGGTATCAGGCTTTGTAAAGCCAAGAGGTTTATTTATAAACATTCCGATATGAAATCCCTCGAACAAAAACTCGTAATGGCGCGCGAAGGAATGGATATATGGGAGCATACAGGGCTTGCGCACGAACCAAAGCCTGCAAAAAACATTATCATAGCTACGGACGGAGTTTTTTCAATGGATGGTGATATCGC
The DNA here is from genome assembly GCA_003158365.1 of Ignavibacteriota bacterium. Taxonomy (GTDB): domain Bacteria; phylum Bacteroidota; class Ignavibacteria; order Tepidaquicellales; family Tepidaquicellaceae; genus FEN-1279. Next base: position 6,983 of record PMIW01000060.1, read on the forward strand.
AAACTTAAAAGATATAGTAGAGCTTGGCAAGACATATGATGCTATGGTAATGGTCGACGATTCACACGCAACAGGATTTTTCGGAAAAACAGGAAGGGGTTCGGTTGAATACAATGATGTGCTCGGTGAAATTGATATAATAACTTCCACACTCGGAAAAGCAATGGGCGGAGCTTCAGGCGGTTTCACCGCATCAAAAAAAGAAATAATCGATATGCTCAGGCAGCGCTCGAGACCTTACTTGTTCTCTAATACACTTGCACCGTCAATCGCAGGAGCGGCGATAGCAGCGTTTGACCTGCTCGATAAAAGCAATGACCTGAGGGAAAGGCTGATGGATAATACTACTCATTTCAGAAAGAAAATGAAAGAACTGGGTTTCGATATAACAGAAAGCGTTCACCCGATTACGCCTGTAATGTTCAGAAAGTTTGATAACGATGCAAAGCTCGCCCAGACGATGGCAAAAGAACTTTATTCGGAAGGAATCTATGTGGTGGGATTTTCTTTCCCTGTTGTACCGAAAGGCCAGGCGAGAATCAGAACGCAAATCTCAGCCGCGCATTCGAGAGAGAATATCGACAAGTGCATAGCAGCATTTGAAAAAGTAGGGAAAAAGCTGAAAGTAATTTAGTCTTTAGAGTCTATTGAGTCTATTGAGTCTATAGAGTAAATAAAGAATGTAGAGTATAAGAAGTAAAATATTTATTATAGAACTTAGTACTTAAATTTTTATTATTATGAGTAAAATAGAAAAGTTTGAAGACTTAATCTGCTGGCAAAAAGCAAGAGAATTAGTAAAAGGAATTTACAAACTTGCTGAACCGGATAAATTCAAAAAAGATTATTCTCTTATTGACCAAATCAGAAGAGCAAGTGTTTCAATTATGTTGAATATTTCCGAAGGTTTTGCATTAAGAACCAGTAAAGAATTCAAAAGGCATTTATTTTTGGCACATGGCTCTGTAGCTGAAGTTCAATCAGTACTTTATATTGCTAAAGATTTAAATTATATTGATAGTGAAAATTTTAGAAAATATTATGATAATTGTACAGAAATATCTAAAATTCTGTCCGGTTTGATTAAATCAATTAATTAATTATTTTTCTTTGTATTAACACTTTAAAACAATAAAAATGTACTCTAAAGACTCAATAGACTCTAAAGACTAAATGCTAATATACAGATACATATTAAAATCTCATCTCGGTCCTTTCGTTTTTTCGCTGGGGACAATGATATTCCTTTTCCTTTTTCAGTTCCTGATGAAATCGATTGACCAGCTTATCGGCAAAGGATTGAGCTTATGGATTATTGTTCAGTTGATTACACTGAATTTGGCCTGGATGCTTACTCTTGCCGTGCCGATGTCCGTGCTTGTAGCAACCCTTATGGCATTCGGCTCGCTTTCATCGAATAACGAGATTACAATAATGAAAGCAAGCGGTATAAGCCTGACAAAGCTGATGTTCCCGGTATTAATCTGTGCCTGCATAGTAACTTATCTTATGGTCCAGTTTAACAATGAAGTCCTGCCTGAAGCAAATCACAAGGCACGGGTCTTGCTGCAGGACATTTCAAAAACCAAGCCGACTTTTATTCTTGAAGCCGGAAAATTTTCGGATGATATCGGCGGGGCAAAAATTTTTGTTAGAAAGACTTTTGAAAACAGCAACGAAATCGAAGGTGTATATATTTACGATTATGCAAATCCAAACAGCAAGAATCTTATTACCGCAGAAAAAGGCGATATAAGCTTTACTAACGATTTTAAAAATGTCGTTATGAACCTCCGGAACGGAGAGATTCACCAGCTCAATAATCTCGATGTTGCAAACAAGTACCGCAAAGTGGAATTCGAAAAACACAGAATCATTCTCGATGCTGCAGGTTTCGGATTCCAGAGGTCATCAGATAATGCATTTATCCGCGGAGACAGGGAGCTTTCCGCAAAAGCAATGAATATGCTTGTCGACAGTATTAACAGAATGAGAGTCAAGACAAGGGAGAATCTTATGACAGGTATTCTTGCGGATGTGAATGCGCTATTCAAAATAAAGTTTATAGATACTGTATTAAATAAGAATAACAGTATCGTAAAAAAAGATTCTTTAAAAAAATCGGATTTCATATCTTACGATACTGTTCCGGTTGTTTACAGAAGCATAATTGCGAAAATCTCACAGGAAAATAATCAGGTTCAGCTTGAAAACCAGCTTGATAAACAGGTTGATGTATATGATGTGGAAATTTACAAAAAATACTCCATACCGTTTGCCTGTATAATATTTACACTTATCGGCGCCCCGCTCGGATATAAGGTAAAACGCGGCGGGTTCGGAATTGCCGCGGGACTCTCCCTGTTTTTCTTTCTTCTTTACTGGGCTTCCCTGATTGGAGGTGAAAAGCTTGCAGACAGGGATATTGTGTCGCCATTCTGGGGAATGTGGCTCGTGAATATTATTCTCGGGATATTCGGATTGTATTTAATGTTTAAATCTTCTTAGCTATATTGATATTTATATTCTTTGTTATTACATTTTAACATTGGAACCGGCTACTGAAAATAAGTTTTGTCAAGCCCCGGACAATAGAATGTTACCCAACCCCGTCAGGTTCGGAAGAAAGCAGCGGTAAGTAATTATTTTATGTGATTCGGGTGTCTTGACATTTTTTTTAGTCCTTAGAGTCCGTTGAGTCTTAAAAGTCCTTAGAGTGTGGAGAATTTAGCAATAATTGATTTTATTTTAAAATAATTTTTAATTTAATAACTTAATAACATAATAACCAAATAACTTAGTAACCAATTTATAAATGGATAAAACAAAAGTAGCAATTATAGGTCTCGGTGGAATCGGGCAGATCATGCATTTACCGGCATTGCTCAAACTTAAAGAAATTGAAATCGAGGCGGTTTGCGATAAGGATTTAGGAAAAGCCAAACGTATTGCAAAAAAACATTCAATTAAAAAATTCTATAAAAAAACTGAAGATCTGCTTTCTGAAAATCCCGATATAAATGCGGTAATAATTGCAACCCCTACAGATACCCATCTGGATATTTCCACAAAATGTCTCGAGGCGGGAAAAAACATCCTGGTTGAAAAACCTGTTGCAAGAGATTATAAAGAAACCGCCAAGATTGTAGAAGCCGCGGAAAAAAACAATAAAATATTAATGGTTGGAATGAATAACAGGTTCAGAAACGATGTTATGCTTCAGAGAACATTCATAAAAAGCAAGGAAATCGGGAATGTGTTTTATGTTAAAACCGGCTGGCTTAAAATGAAAAGTTCCGCCGAAAAATGGTTTACAGAGCGGGAAAAAGCAGGCGGCGGAGTGTTTATAGACAATGGTATCGCAATGCTGGACCTTGGAATGTGGATGATGGATTTTCCGGAAGTTAAAAGCGTATCGGCTGTAAATTATTATCACAATACCAAGACAGTCGAAGATTCCAACTTTGCCCTGATAAAATTCAAGAACGGTTCCGCATTGACTATAGAAGTCAGCTGGAGCTTTTTAAGAAGCAAAGAGTTCTATTATTGCAACGTATATGGTACAAGCGGAAGTACTTCAATAAATCCTCTCAGGATTCTAAAAAAGATGGATTCGGAGTTATTTGATATTACTCCAAAAACAATTAAATTATCCCCGCACGAAATAAAAAGCAGCTACGAATTTGAGCTGAAATATTTTATCAGCATGGTTAACAGGAAAAATGCACTGCTTTCGACCGGACGGGAAGCAATGAGTGTTATGCAGGTGGTGGATAGTGTTTATAAATCTGCAAAACTTGGAAAAGAAATAATATTTAAATAATTCTTAATGTTCGGGAAACAATTTCTTATTCATTTCTTAACATTGTAAAGTTAGCTTTATGGCAAAAAAGAATATGACATACAGAATTTTAGTTGTCGATGACGAAAAAGATATCGTTGATATACTGAAGTATAATCTTGAAAAAGAAAATGAATTCGAGGTATTAACTGCACTCGACGGAAGAGAGGCGCTGGATATTGCAGTAACGGAAAAACCAAACCTTATTATTCTCGATATCATGATGCCCGGACTGAACGGCTTTGATGTCTGCAAGCGGTTGAAAGCGGAACCAACCACCTCCAAGATACCTGTAATATTTTTAACCGCCAAAGAAAATGAAATTGATGAAATAATCGGTCTCGAGCTTGGTGCTGATGATTATATCCAAAAACCAATCTCTCCCAGGAAAGTAACAGCCCGCGTAAAATCCGTAATCAGAAGAACTTATTCAGAACCCGATACAATGGTCAAGGCTGACGGATATATTAAATTCAAAAATCTCGAAATCGATACAATTGCTCATTGCGTGAAAATTGACGATGAAGAAATCTTCTTCCCGAAAAAAGAATTCCAGCTTCTTCATTTTCTTTTATCCAACAGGGGTAAGGTGCTTTCTAGGGATGTTTTGCTGAATCAAATCTGGGGTGAGAATATATATGTAGTCGACAGGACTATTGATGTTCACGTTGCAAAAGTGCGCGAGAAACTCGGTGAATATGCGGATTACCTCGAGACAATAAAAGGGCTTGGCTACAGATTTAATAATGAATAATTACAAATAAAATATTTATAAAAGCTAGTTATAATGATTTAATACTACCACAAAATAAAAACTTTTCACTATTAAAAAACTAAGTATAACATATAAGGCATTTGTTTATTATCTGGTATTGATACTGCTTCTGACATTTTTCCTTATCATATTCGGTTCGACCCAGGAGGTAATTTTTGTAGTAATTATTATATCCCTTGTGTTTTTTATTCTTTCATTTGTGTTTTTTAACCTTGAAATTACAGACAAACTTGATTTTCTGAATAATCAAATAAAAGAAATAACCGAAACAGATAAATTTACAATTGAAAATAACTTCGAGGAAAAAATCACCGGACTCAATAAAGTACTGGCAGAGCTTACTGCAAAAGAAAAATATTTCAAAACAAACAGGGAAATTTTTGAATTATATAATAATTTAATCCTTACGCTGAAAAGAATTATTAACGAACTTAACACTGCAAAAATATTTAAAATCAACAGGAATGAATTTCTCGGCAACGTAACTCACGAACTTCGTACCCCTATTTTTACAATCCAGCTTTCGCTGGAAACTCTTCTCGACGGTGCAATAAAAGATGATTCGGTGAATATGGATTTCCTGAAGCGCGCACTCAGCCAGACTTCGCGCCTGCGGGAACTTGTAGATGACTTGATAAACATCTCCCGGTTGGAAACGGATATGAAAATAAGTAAACGTTATTTCGAAATATTGTTTTTTGTAAATAATATCGTAAACGAACTTTCTGAATTATCTAAAAATAAAAAAGTAAAACTGACTGTTGAATCCGAAGTAAGCGAAAAAACCCGCGCATTCGGGGATGAAGAGAGACTGAAGCAGGTAATTATCAATTTAGTAGATAACGCAATCAAATATACAAATGAAGACGGAGAAATAAAAATCGGGTTAAGGAAAACAGATAAAGATGTGATTATAAGCATTTCCGATAACGGAGTAGGAATCCCGAAAGACGACCTGCCGAGAATATTCGAAAGATTTTATCGCGTAGATAAAACCCGCTCGCGTGATATGGGCGGCAGCGGACTTGGACTCTCCATAGTAAAGCACATACTCGAGCTCCATAAAAGCACAATAAAAGTTGAAAGCGAAGAAGGAAAAGGAACAAAATTCGAATTCAACCTGCCAAGCTGATTTAAGGTATAAAGTTATAAGGTTATAAGGTTATAAATTATAGAGATTAGGTATTAAGTAAAGAAAGGATAATTTGAATCATATAACATATAACAAATAACACTTTATGTTATTTGTTAATTTCTAATTGTTATTTATTAATTGTTAATTCTTCCCCGGCTCGTTAGGTTTCGGTTTATCTTTCGGTTCTTCGGTAATTTCTTTTTCTATATCGGATGTGGCTTTTTTAAATTCCTTTACGCCTTTGCCGATACCCTGCATAAATTCCGGAATTTTCTTTGCACCAAAGAGCACAAGAATTACAATTACTATTAATATTATTTCGGGAGTTCCTAAACCGAACATTTTTTTATCTCCTTAAGTTTTTTCTTTTTAAAATTTTTAATTCATACTCTCGGCAACACCATTCAATAACCTTATCCCGTCTGTATTTCCAAGCTCTTCATAAGAAGCACGCTCTGGATGAGGCATCATTCCAAGTATGTTTCTTTTTATATTCTGAATACCCGCAATATCGTAAATTGAACCGTTGGGATTATCATTATACCTGAACAGAATCTGGTTATTGCTTATCAAATCGGTCAGTGTATCATCATCACAAAAATAATTTCCTTCGCCGTGCGCTATCGGAATATTTATATCTTCTTTTATTCCGAAATTACCCGTAAAGATACTCTTATTATTTTCCACTTTCAAGGAAACAGTTTTACAGATAAATTTCAGGTTAATATTCCTAAGCAGTGTGCCGGGAAGCAAGCCCGATTCGCAAAGTATCTGAAACCCGTTGCAGATTCCTATCACGATTCCGCCGTTATTTGCAAACCTTACAACATCCTGCATGATATTCGAGAATCTCGAAATGGCTCCGCATCTTAAATAATCACCGTACGAAAAACCTCCCGGAAGTATAATAATATTCCTGTCGCCGATGCTTCCTTCTTTATGCCATAAAAACTTCGTATCAGCCTTTATCAGTTCCTTGAATACAAAATATGCATCGTGGTCGCAATTCGAACCCGGAAAAACAACAACTCCAACTTTAGCACTCATTTAACCTGCTCCGCTTTTTTAAGTTATTTCAAATTCGTAATCTTCCATTACGGGATTCGAAAGCAATCTCCTGCAGGATTCCTCTGCTATAACAGTCGCTTCCTCTTTTGAATTCACGTCTATCTTCATTTCTATGTACTTGCCTATTCTCGTATTTGATATTTTATCATACCCGAGCGATTTTAACGAATGCTCTACGGTCTTTCCCTGCGGGTCGAGAATGGTTTTTCTTAATGTAACTTTGATTTTTGCAGTAAACATCTGTAAAATTATATTTTGGAAAAGAGATTATTTATCCTTTTGAATTTCTTCTTTAATTTTTTCTAAAGCTTTCTTGTCAATCTTTGTTGAATCTGTCGCTGTTTTTACGGCTCTCTTCATATCATTCTTTGCTTTTTTCTCAATTACTCCCTTGCTTTCGACTGCATCCTTTGATTCCTTATTATTCTCCTGCATTACTTTCTGTTCGAATTCGTTTCCCCTGATACTTTTATCCTGCGTTTCAATTGTTTCTTCCGAAACTTTCTTTTCATGATCCTGGTTAGCTTTACCATCTTTTTTATATTCACTCTTGCCTGATTCATCTCTTATATCTCCGGTTTTCATAGGCTCGGAAAGTTTCATTCTTTCCATTTCAACAGGAGGTTGAATGGGTTGAATTTTCGGCGACAGGTCAAAAGATTCCCTGCCAAAAACATTCGAAGACCTTGTATCACTTTTCTTCGAATCAAGCTTAAATTCACCGGCAATATCCTGATTTGTAATTTTGTCTTTTGAATCTTCCAGCGGCTTTTTAATATCGGGGGTAAAACCTGACGATGATTCTTTTTTCTGAAAATCCGACATAGTGGGAACTAATTCTTTGTTTCCTGAATTCAATACATAAACCGAAACCACAAATACCGCTAAAATAGTCAGGCTCAAAGAAGGTATGAGCCACGGATTTCTTTTCTTTCCGAAAAGTTTTACCCATATCGATTCTTTTACCTCATCAGTGATTTTTTTTTGATTTAATCCGCCATCGGCAAGATTTATCTTCCTCTGCAATGAATTTACAAAATCATCACCCGCTTTTACTTTTGGCAGGTTAAGTAACTTTTCCCTGATATCAATATGTTGTTCTTCTTCTTGCAAAAATGTATTTATGCTTTATATATTTCGTTTAAAATCTTTTTTAGTTTTTCTCTTCCCCTGTTAATCCGTGATTTCACGGTTCCAAGAGGCAGTCCTGTTATTTGCGCAATTTCTTCGTAATCCATATCCTCAATATCTCTTAATATTATTACCTGCTTAAAAGACTCCTCGAGTGAATCAATTGCTTTTTGTATATAATAATTTTCAATTCCGGCATTTGCATATTCATCCGGACTTTGTACATCTGCGGGAATTTCGTAGTCTTTGTCGTTTTCGGGGTCGTAATCACTGATGGACATTGCATTGTACCTGCTCTTCTTCCTCGAGTCTGTCCGTGCAGTGTTAATCGCAATGGTGTAAAACCAGGTAGAAAACTTTGCTATCTCTTTGTATAAATGCTTCGAGCGATACAGCTTAACAAAAGCATCCTGTGCAAGGTCCTCTGCCTCGTCTCTATCCCCTGTGTATCTGTATAAAAAATTTACCACTTTATCTTTATATCTCAAAACAAGTTCACTAAAAGCTTCAACGTTTTCTTTTTGAAACTCCAGTATCAGCTCTTCATCGGATAATTTTTTATAGATACTCTTGTCTAAAGACACTTTTCCGCTCTTTTTAAACTTTTAATTTATAAATTTGTTCCTACTCTTAATAATTTTGTTATAAGCCTGCTAAATTACTAATTAATGCAGTAAATATTGCTCTTTTATCGGGTGATGAGGTTTTAAACGCCTTATCCGCCCTGTAAATATAATCAAATGCTTTCATAATTTTAAGTTCATTTGTATCTCTTTTATAGTTATCGTAAATATCCTTCATTTTATCGGCATTTTTACCCCATATTTTCAATTCCCTGTTCAGATTATATCCGAAAAGCTCCTTAATTTTAGGGTCAAACATCTTATAAATTGCTATGAATGCAGAAATTAAATAACTGATAAGTCTTATTTCAATTTCTTCTTTCAGACCCAACATTTCATATATTTTCAAAGCACTTTTAATATCCCTCGACATAACCGCGGCAATAAAATCAAGTTCGTTGAAATCCCTCGTCAAACCTACGCATAAATTAATATCTTCAATTGTAATTTTTTTTGTGATAGCCGAATAAGTTTTCAGCTTATCTATCTCCGTTATTACTTCATCGAAAGAAGGATTCACATATCTCAGCAGTTGTACAAGAGCATCTTCGCTTACATCGTAACCTTCCGTTTTTTCCTTAGCCCATTCGATTATTTCTTCCGGCGAGGTTTCCTGTTTTATATAAAATGTAATATTCTCACCCTTGAACTCATCGAAATTAGACATCGTATATTCGGAATCCTGCACGTGAAGAATCAGGAAAGTATCGGGATTTGAATTTTTCAGATAATTCAGCAAGGCAAGTTTATCGTCTTTTGCAAGACCTTTTACACCGGGCTTTTTCACGATTCTGAAAAGTACAATTCTTTTCTCGGAAAAAAACCCGAGATTACTGCATTCGTTAATCACATCCTCTATTTGTTTATCGTCCGAATAATATTTTCTGATGTGCTGATTGCNNTTTCCCGCTCTTTGCCAAATCGAGCAATGCGGAATATTTAATTTTAGTATCGCCTTTCTGGAAAATCTTTGCCATAAATTCTTTTGAATATATTAATCAAATTAATAGAGAAATGTGTATTATTAAAGGCGGATTTTTCCCCAACTCCTCGTTCCCAACGAGGACCTGCCACGGCAGGGGAACGAGAAAGAAAGACTTATAATACTACTGGATTCCCGCTTAAAACTTGCGGGAATGACAAACGTGTCAGTTTTTTACAAATTCCTCAGCAAAAACTCCGTCATGTTCTTATATAAATGATACCTTGTATTCGGACCCATAATAAAATGATTACGGTTCGGATAAACAAGCATTTCGTAATATTTATTTGCCGTAATCATAGCATCGACAAAATCCATAGTGTTCTGAAAATGCACATTATCATCAGCCGAACCGTGAACAATCAAAAATTTATTTTTCAGTGATTCAACATAATTTATTACATTTCCTTCTTTATATCCGTCGGGATTTTCTTTCGGAGTTCTCATATATCTTTCGGTGTAAATATCATCATAATATCTCCAGTCGGTAACGGGTGCGACTGCCATTCCCGTTTTAAAATAATCCGCTCCTTTAGTCAAACATAATAGAGTGAAATATCCGCCTCCGCTCCATCCCCATATTCCGATTCTGTCTTTATCGACAAAGTCCATCGAGCCTATATATTTAGCTGCTTCCACCTGGTCTTCGACGTCTTTTGTTCCGAGATGCATATACATGCATTTTCCGAATTCCTCGCCCCGCCCGCCTGTATTGCGGTTATCCACGCAGGCAATCACGTATCCTTTTTTCACAAGCATCTGGTACCACACATAATCACCTCTTCCGAATGCATCCAGCACCATCTGGGAACCCGGTCCGCCGTATACATAAAACAGCACGGGATATTTTTTCCCGGGCTCGAGAACTGCAGGCTTCATCATCCAGCCGTTTAAATCAAAACCGTCCAACGTTTTAAATGTGAAAAATTCTTTTTTCACAAAACTCTTCTCTTCCATTGTAGCTTTGAATTTTTTATTTTCTTTAAGCAAAGAAATCATTTCGCCTGATGTTTTCTGAAGCCAGATTTCTCCGGGTGAATTTGCATTGTTGTAATATACAAATGCGTACTTGAAATTCTTACTGTAATCCGAAAAATAGTATCCGTTTTTTTCCGTTAATCTTTTTTTATCTGTGCCGTCAAGTTTAATTGAATATTGCATCCTCTCAATTGGACTTGTCTCATCTGATGTATAATACAATATTCCGCTTTCTTCATTAACTCCGCTTAACGATGATACTTCCCAGTTTCCTTTTGTAATCTGGTTTATGAGTTTTCCGTTTATATCGTAGAGATATAAATGCTTGAACCCGTCCTGCTCGCTCATTGTAATAAACCTGTTGTCCTTCAGGAATTTTAAATCAAGTGTCTTATCAATGTAATATTTATCTTCGTCGGTCAATATTACTTTTGTGCTTCCCGTACCAGCATTTGCAATCAGGACTTCCGCTTTATTCTGCAGCCTGTTCATCCGGATTACTGATAAAAGATTCGCATCATTTGTCCATTTAATTCTCGGTATATACTGGTCTGTATTATTTCCGATATCAACCTTCACGGTACTTTTTTTATTTAAATCGTAAATCCATACAGTAACGACAGAATTTTCCTCACCCGGTTTCGGATATTTGTATTTAAACATAGTCGGATACGGCTCGCCATATTCCATAAATTCATATTCCTTAACTTTGCTTTCATCGAATTTCATATAAGCAATCTTCAATCCGTCCATGGACCAGTCAAATCCTTTGGTAAATCCGAACTCTTCTTCGTAAACCCAGTCCGGTGCTCCGTTAATAATTTTATTAACTGCACCGTCTTTTGTAACCTGTTCTTCACTTCCCGACTCAAGATTTTTAATATAAATATTGTTATCCCTGACAAATGCGATTCTGTCACCTGTCGGAGAAAAAGTTGCAAGCCTCTGCGAACCCTTGTCTGACAGCGGTTTTAACGTTTTATTTTTAATATCCCAGATTAAATAATTGTACGAAGCCGAGTACCTGAATAGTGTTACTCCTTCCGTTCCAAGCAAAAGGTATTTTTCATCGGGACTAAAAGAATAATCATCTATTGCTTCCGCATCCAGTTTTGATACTTCCGTAAAATCATCCATCGACAATAAAACCTTTGTGGCACTTCCGGTTACATATTCATATTCGACGATGTTCTTCGAACTGTCTTTCATAACATAATGCTCACCGTCATTTAAATGTATCACCGCTCCGATTGACTGGGTGCGGTATTTTCCTTTTATAAACAGGTCTTCAAGCGTGATACTGTCTGTCTGGGCAAAAGAAAAAGATGAGATAAATAAAATAATAAAAAGATAAAATAGATTTTTCATATTCCGGGTTTATTAATTTCCTTAAAATAAATCAAATAGAAATGGTTAAAAATAGAAAAATTTGTATTTCCCTTAATTTATTAACGTTTAAATATGTTTATATATGTAGTTTATAAATCAAATTATTTTTATCTTGCAATATAAATAAAAAGGATAACTTTTGAAAAAAATTACATTCGTTTTACTGGTTTTATTTGTTTCGTCAATATTTTATTCCTGCAATGATACAACAACAAATATTATTAATGATATTATATCCAATAAAGTAACGGCAAAAGACCGATTAGATTCCGCTTTTGCGCAGGCTTCAAGGAAATATAGCCCGAGCGTTAAGCTTGTTATGATATTCGGAAAAAATGTTTTATTTGACGGGGCAGATGTGGGCAAAACTGATATAACGGGTTTAACCATATTATCCGACCCGAATCAAATCGGTGCTTGGCTTTACATTTTTAAAAAGCCGGGAGTCGCGGATTCACTTGCTGTTTATACACCAAACCCGCTGCCCGGTGCACGTGATTGTATAGAGCTTACATCAATTTTTAATTTAAGTACTGTTTTAAGTTTAATTGCCGATACATCGGCAAAAAATATTGTATCGGGCGCTTTATCCCTTATAAACAATACAAACTTTTTTATAAGCACTTCAACAAGCGAGATTGTTAACAGTGATTCCTCTTATAATTATTCTTATTATTCAAACCCGACTATTAAATTTAATTCAATGTTTTTTCCCAGTGCAGATACAAATAACGGACATTCATTTTTCGCTTCAGGTACAAATAAGACAGTTAACATGTTCCTGATTCCCGCACTCGGTACTCTGAATCTGCCGGCTTATATTACATCGCTGTTAAATTTCCCAAGCGATTTATGGGTTGTGAATTATAAAAGAACAAACGTCTCCTTGAACGAAAACTATATAACCGCTACCGTTACAAAAAGTAATCAGACTATGACAATAAATATTCCTCCGGTATTCTCGAGCAAGGTTATTAATTTGTCGAAATATTAATACTTTAAAAACTATAAGAATTTGAACTTTTCAAATCCTTAAATTGTTATGAANNACACTAAAACAAAAAGTTATAAAGTTAATCAATTAATTCTAATGGAAAACGAAGAAATTTTAGAGAAAATATCAGAAAGTGAATATAAATACGGCTTTAGCAACGATTTCGAAGCAGATGCAGCTCCAATGGGTTTAACAGAAGATACAGTCAGGTTCATCTCCAAAAGAAAGGAAGAACCTGAATTCATGCTTAACTGGAGGNNCATATGACAGGCTTGGAATACCACTGGTAGAACAGAATTTTCTTGCAGGAGTTGCAGTTGATGCAGTAATGGACAGTGTCTCGGTTGCAACTACTTATAAAGAAAAACTCGCTGACCTTGGAATTATCTTCTGCTCTATAAGCGAAGCAGTTCAGTTGCATCCTAAGCTCGTCGAAAAATATCTCGGCTCGGTTGTTCCTTATTCGGATAACTTTTTTGCAACGCTTAATTCAGCGGTTTTCAGCGACGGCTCATTTGTTTATATACCGAAAGGTGTAAGATGCCCGATGGAATTATCTACGTATTTCAGAATTAATGCCGCTAACACCGGGCAGTTTGAAAGAACGCTTATAATTGCCGATGAAGGCGCCTATGTAAGTTATCTCGAAGGATGTACGGCACCAATGAGAGATGAAAATCAGTTGCACGCAGCAGTAGTTGAACTAATTGCACTCGATAACGCCGAAATAAAATATTCCACTGTTCAGAACTGGTATCCCGGTGATAAAGACGGAAAAGGCGGTGTATATAACTTTGTTACAAAAAGAGGAATGTGCAATAAAAATTCAAAAATTTCCTGGACNNGGTACAAAAATGATTCACCTCGGAAAAAACACAAAGAGCAGAATAGTCTCAAAAGGAATTTCCGCAGGATTCAGCCAGAACAGTTACAGGGGACAGGTTAAAGTATCGAAGAATGCTGAGAATGCAAGAAATTATTCCCAGTGCGATTCGCTCCTTATGGGCGATAAATGCGGTGCACACACATTTCCGTATTTTGATATAAGCAACAGCACTGCAACAGTTGAGCACGAAGCAACAACATCTAAGATTAGCGAAGAAATAATGTTCTATTGCAAATCACGCGGTATATCGCAGGAAGATGCCGTTGCATTAATAGTAAATGGTTATGCAAAAGAGGTTTTAAACCAGCTCCCTATGGAATTTGCCGTAGAAGCACAAAAGCTTCTTGCAATTTCGCTCGAAGGAAGCGTCGGGTAATTAATAATGAATAATGAGTAATAAATAATAAAGAACTGAAGAGCACATAAATATATTGACGATTGGCTATTCACTTTTTCAGTTTTGCAAATAAGAAAAAATAAATTTTTAAAATATATAAAAATCAAAATAAACCAGACAAGAAATGTTATCAATAAAAAATTTAAGGGCAAGCATTCACGGTAAGGAAATTCTTAAAGGCATAAATCTTGAAGTAAAAGCCGGGGAAGTTCACGCAATAATGGGACCTAACGGCTCCGGAAAATCAACGCTGGCATCGGTTCTTGCGGGAAAAGAAGGCTATGATGTAACAAGCGGTGAAGTGATTTATAAAGGAAAAAATCTTTTCGATTATTCGCCCGAAGACCGTGCAAGAGAAGGTATATTTCTGGCTTTTCAGTATCCTGTGGAAATTCCCGGGGTATCTACAACAAATTTTTTAAAGACAGCAATAAACGAAAAAAGAAAATACCTAGGACAGCAACCACTAAGCTCCGTAGATTTTTTAAAGATGTTAAAAGCAAAAGCAAAATTCGTAGAGCTCGATACCGAAATGACAAGCAGGGCTGTTAATGTCGGATTCTCAGGAGGCGAGAAAAAAAGAAATGAAATTTTTCAGCTTGCAATGATGAACCCTGATTTATCCATACTTGATGAAACGGATTCCGGGCTTGATATTGACGCTTTGAGAATAGTCGCGGAAGGCGTGAACAAATTAAAAACCAAAGATAATGCTTTTGTTATAATCACACACTACCAGAGGCTTCTGAATTATATTGTCCCTGATTATGTGCATGTACTCAGCGACGGACAGATTGTTACTTCAGGCGGAAAAGAGCTGGCGCTGAAACTGGAAGAGCTTGGTTATGACTGGGTTGAAGATTTAGCCGACGCAAAATAAACTAAAAAAACGGATAAACGGATTAAATAATATATGGACTTAAAAGAAAAATTAATATCGGATTACAGACTGCATGAAAGCAAACTCAACGGTTTTGCCAGGGGAAAAATATATAATATAAAACTCGACGCAGAAAGATATTTTGAATTACTCGGATTCCCGAACAGAAAACAGGAAGACTGGAGATTTACAAATGTAAATCCAATAATAACAAATAATTATAACTACGATTTAGGAGCTCAACCGCAGATAAGCGAAGAAGACTTGCAAAATTTTCTGGTGCCCGGTTTAAAAGCAAATACAATAGTTTTTATAAACGGAATATATTCTGATAAGCATTCAAAAATAATTACGGAAAAAGGGAAAGCTTATATTGGCACTATTAAAGACACTCAAAAAAGCAATAAGGAATTAATCGAAAAATATTTTGCAGGTAATGCGGATTATAAAACCGACGGGTTCACAGCATTGAACACTGCATATATGAATGACGGCGTTTTTATTCACGTAAGCAAAAACACCGAAATTAAAGAACCTGTTTTAATTTTAAACATAACCGATTCTTCCAAAGGTGAAATTATGTACCACCCGAGAGTTTTGCTTGTCGCCGGGGAAAGCAGCAAGGTTTCTCTGATTGAGATTTATGAATCAGATGGAGAAAACTTCAGCTTTTCAAACGCAGTAACCGAAATTTATTCGGAAAATAATTCCGAAGTTCATTATTATAAGATTCAAAATGAATGTGACAAAAGCTATCACGTCGGCACAACACAGGTCAGACAGGAACGAGACAGCAGGTTTAATTCCTTAACAGTCAGCTGGGGCGGAAGCGTAATAAGAAATAATTTAAATGCAAGCCTGCAAAACAAAGGTGCTGATACTATTATGAAAGGATTGTTTATTGCAAGCGGAAACCAGCAAATAGATAACCATACATTAGTTGACCACGCAAGCCCGTACTGCCACAGCAATGAACTATATAAAGGAATAATGGATGAGAATTCAAACGGAGTGTTCAACGGAAAAATAATGGTGAGGAAAGATGCGCAGAAAACAAATGCTTACCAGATGAATAAAAATATAATTTTGAGTAAAAGTGCACTTGTAAATTCAAAGCCGCAGCTCGAAATTTTTGCAGACGATGTGAAATGCAGCCACGGCGCAACAACCGGACAGCTCGATAATGAACAGCTGTTTTATTTAAAAGCCCGCGGAATCGGTGAAAAAGAAGGAAAGAAATTACTGCTTTATGCATTCGCAAATGAGATTCTCGAGGATATCCCGATTGATGATCTAAAGGTATATCTCGAAAAAAAATTGAGCGAAAAGCTTGAAAAAAAATAACTCATTAAAATAAAAACTTTTTAAAAATAATATTTTGGTATGAGCACCTTTGATGCAGAAAAAATCAGGATGGACTTTCCCATATTACAGTTAAAAATAAACGGGAAACCGCTTGTATATTTTGATAATGCCGCCACTACGCAAAAACCGCAGGCTGTTATTGATTCACTTATAAAATATTATTCCGAAATCAACAGTAACGTTCACAGGGGCGTCCACTTCCTCAGTGAAAAAGCCACCAATGCATATGAAGCCGCAAGAAAGACGGTTCAGAAATTCATAAATGCATCGAAACCGGAAGAAATTGTTTTCGTGCGCGGTACTACCGAAGGCATCAACCTTGTGTCGAATACATACGGACTGAAAAACTTAAAGGAAGGTGACGAGATTATAGTGTCAACTCTGGAACATCACTCCAACATTGTTCCGTGGCAAATGCTCTGCGAGCGAACCGGGGCAAAGCTGAAAATAATCCCGATTAATAAAAAGGGTGAAATAATATTCGATGAGTTTAAAATTCTTGTAACTGATAAGACTAAATTTGTTTCTGTTGCGTATATCTCGAATTCTCTTGGGACAATAAATCCAGTGAAAAAAATTATCGATTATGCGCATTCAAATAATATTCCCGTGATGCTGGACGGGGCGCAGGCCGTGCAGCACACTAAAATTGACGTGCGGGACCTGGATTGTGATTTTTTTGCTTTCTCGGGACATAAAATTTACGGGCCGACAGGAATCGGAGTACTTTACGGTAAAGAAAAATTTCTTGAAGCAATGCCTCCTTATCAGGGCGGCGGTGACATGATAAAAAATGTTTCATTCGAGAAAACAACCTATAATGACCTGCCGTATAAATTTGAAGCAGGCACTCCGAACATTGCAGGAAGCATAGGGCTTGCCGCGGCACTTAATTATGTGTCCGATTTAGGAATAGATAACGTTGCAAAATACGAACACGAACTGCTTGATTACGGAACAAAAAAAATGCTAGAAATCGAAGATATGAGAATTATCGGTACAGCAGATGAAAAAGCAAGTGTGATATCTTTCCTCGTCGGAAAAACACATCCTTATGATGTCGGAACACTGCTCGACCAGCTCGGAATAGCCGTAAGAACAGGTGTTCACTGCACCGAGCCCCTGATGAATTTTTTCAAAATACCGGGAACAGTTAGAGCATCATTGGCGTTTTATAATACGAAAGATGAAATAGATTTACTTGTTAAAGCAGTACAAAGAGCTCAGACAATGCTTTTGTAATGAATTGTGAATAATAAAAAACAGAAGATTAGAATTTATAAGTTACTATAGTAAAAAATTATTAACCGTTAAATAGTTTGTGAAAAATGGAAACGAATACTAAATCAATTCAGGAAACTGAAAATGAAATCGTTGAAGAGTTCTCACTCTTCGATGAATGGATGGATAAATATGAATATATAATTGAACTCGGAAAAAATCTTCCTGATTTGGATGAAAAACTAAAAACAGAAGACAATAAAGTTTCCGGCTGCCAGTCACAGGTATGGCTGAATACAAAGTATGAAAACGGCAATATAATTTACGAAGCCGACAGCGATGCTATAATTACAAAAGGCCTTGTCGGTTTACTTGTAAGGGTTCTCTCCAATCAGAAACCCCGTGATATCGTGGACGCAAAACTTGGATTCATAGATAAAATCGGAATGAAAGAACACCTTTCACCAAACAGGGCAAACGGACTGGTTGCAATGATTAAGCATATGAAGGAAAATGCAAAGCAATTAATAATGAGTCGTGAATAATGAGTAATAAAGAACAGGAGTCAGAAGTTAGAAGTTAAAATAAAATCTAACATTTTTCTATTTTCATTTTTCCATTTTCATTTTGAAAATAATATTTAAATAAAATTGGAAACAAAAAACATAAATACTGAAAATACTCAGGAAGAGAAAAAGGAAGTCAACCTTGAAGATTTAAAAGAAGAGGTAATAAAAGTACTGCGCATGTGCTATGACCCTGAAATCCCCGTTAACATTTATGACCTTGGTCTGATTTACGATGTAAAAATAGCTACAAACGGCGATGTGCTTGTAATTATGACCCTTACATCACCTGCCTGCCCTGTCGCAGGTTCTCTGCCCATTGAAGTACAGGAAAAGCTTCGTGAGCATCCAATGATACACGATGCACGTGTTGAAATTACATTCGACCCGCCCTGGGGTCTGGATAAAATGTCCGAAGAAGCAAAACTCGAACTGGGTTTTTTATAATTCAGAAAATTTTTTAGTTTAATTCTTCCGCTTTATAACCGGCTTTAAGAAGTGTTTCTATGACGTGCTCTTTGGTTAAACCTTCCCCTGTTACGGTAAGTATTCTTTCGGAGCTGTCCAGATCAACTTTCCATTCTCTTATATTATCGCTTTCGTCTAAATAAGGCGTTATCTTTGCAACACAATTATTGCACTTTACGTTTGTTTTGAATTTTAATGTTTCCATATTTATTGTAAAATAACTGTTCATATTTTTTTAATATATAAAACAAGTCAATTTTATGATTAGTTCTGAAATCTTATTTATTGTTTTTTAAAAATCTTTTTATCTCATCTGAAGCCAGATTGTCTGCATGTTCATTCCATTTTTTTCCCGTATGGCTCTGTATTTTTATCCAGTGAATTTTTATATTATCTTCCCTCATAAAATCCGCATATTCTTTTGATACCAGTTTTTTTGTTTTCCAGTGTCCCCTCGCCCATTTCTCCAGACCTTTATAATCATAGTAAATAGTTACATCCTGAATATTATTTTCCCTGCACCATTTTATGGATTCCGTCACGGCTTTAATCTCCCCGGCTATCTGGTGCGAGCCCTGAACCTCGGATAATTCAAGTATTCCGGAAAGCTCCTCAATTACTTTTCCGTCTTTCCTTATCACGGCTCCGAAAGAGGTTATTCCTTTCCGATATGAACCGTCAACATCTATTTCATATCCCCTGTCTTTGTAAATTTTATCCTCTTCTATACTGTTTAACTCATTCCATATTCTCCGGATTAATGCTGATTCATCCTTACCTTTTATTTCGTGAAGTGAAATTGAATATGTATCCTGAGTCGGTTTGTAATATAAATTGACTGTTCCAAAATTGTTTACCGAGATTTTAATAGAATACTCCCTTAAAGAGTCTTCCGTTACATCCGCTAAAATGTTTTTTTCACAAAGTATGGAAATAAACTTCGAAGATTTTTCTTTTAACTGCTTTTCATATTTATAAGTATTTACCATTTACCTATATTCGGTTTTATTAAGTATTTAAAGCAGGCTTTTTATAAAAATAAAATTTAAATATATTAATCCTGCAAGAGTGATTTTATATGCAAGTCTAATGTTAATATTATAAATATGAAATACATAAAATTCTTAATTGTTTTTTTCCCGATAATCTTTCTTTCCTGCAGCCAGCAGTTCAGAGAAATTACACCCGTTTCCAACCAGGACAGTATTAAAATCAAACTCGAAATCTCAGCCGAAAAATCCACTCCCGGCACGCGTGATGAGTTCACAATTAAACTTACAAACACTGGTGTAAGGGACCTTGCAAGATGCACGCTTAAACTCGATAACAAATATGAGCACCAGCTCGAAGGTCTTATCAATAAAACCGAGGACTGGATAGGAAAACCCGAAACATCGATGCTTCCTACGGGGGAAAGCGCTATTATAGTATTCAGCAGCGATTTTGATAATTACACTATATTCGGAATTACGGATAAAGATTTCCGCGTACCTGAAACAATCGAATTAAATTGTCTCGACGGAAAGGTCATCTGGAAAACGAAATGATTTTAAATAGCATGCACTTTATATTTTAAATTTGTGTTTTCAAATGAGTAAAATATAATATATAAATAACAATTAAATTTTTTTTATTATGAAAAACATTATATACTTGTTTTGTATTTTTGTCATAGTTTTTAGTTTTAATACAAAATCAGATGCACAGTGGTCTTCAAATCCGGCGGTCAATCTTACCGTCTGCGATACAACAGGTGAACAGGTTCTTCCTAAAATCGGAATAACATCTGACGGAGGATGTTATATAGGCTGGTTTGACAGCAGAAGCGGGAGCTATGCAGTCTATCTGCAAAAATTAAATGCACAGGGTGTAAAACAGTTTCCTGCGGGAGGTCTTTTAATCAGCAATAACTCCCAGAGCACTTCACTCGTTGACTGGGATTTAGCTATCGATGACAGTAATTGCTGCGTACTCGCATTTACGGATACCCGTGCAGGCAGTTCCATCAATCCTTATGTTTACAGAATCAGCCCTACAGGACAGTTCCTCTGGGGCGCAAACGGAATTGCATTAACGGATTCCGCAGCAGTATATCAGGCAAATCCTAAAGTAATTGTTACTTCAGACGGAAATTTCGTAATTCCCTGGCAGTACAACAATAAAATTGGTATGGTAAAGCTGAATAAAACAGGAACAAAACTCTGGGGCAGCACACCACTTATGGTAATCGGAAACACAAGCACAAATGAAAAATTTAATTTTCCTACCGGTATAAAATCAGATAACGGAAGCATTATATTATATTGGATGGGTTATACTGGTACATTTATCAGTCCGTCAAATTACAGAACATATACACAAAAATTTTCTTCGGCAGGTGCAATCCAATGGGGAAATCCGCAGGATACAATATGGAGTCTCGGAAGTGCGCAGGGAACATATCAGCCGAGTGTTTATCCGGACGGAAGCAACGGAGCAATTTATGTATGGCAGAGTTATATAGCAGGTCCAACTAACTGCTATGTGCAGAGAAAAAACTCAGCGGGACAAATTCAGTTTCCTGTTAACGGTGCAACGGTTGCAGACGTAAATTCGGATTTACGCTTTCAACCTGCTGCCTGTTATATGCCTTCCACACAGGAAACCTATGTATTCTGGCAGGAAAAAAATTCACTGCAATCCATGATTGGAGTTTACGGACAGAAATTTACATCAGATGGCACAAAGCTATGGCCAAGTACAGGTTTTATTTTCAAACCGCTTGACGGAAATTCATTTGCGTCTTTGTATGCTTATTCAACAGATACATCTGTACTGGTTTATTATGTTGAACTGATAGGCAGCGGCTCTACAGGACTGGTAAAGGGATTTAAAATTAACAGAAGCGGAACATTCCTCTGGGGAGGCGGAAGCATTATCACTCCCTGCACAAATACTGCATCAAAAGGCAGAATGAGCATGGGAATAAACCAGAACAATATGTCCATTCTTGCTTTTTCAGACGGAAGAATAGATGCGGGCGGAATGTATGCGCAGAATGTAAACTATAACGGAACATTCGGACCTCCGACAGGAATTTCCAATTTGGGAAATTCAGCACCTGATAAATTTGAATTGTATCAGAATTATCCGAATCCGTTTAACCCGGCTACGATTATAAGATTTCAGATTAAAGATTTAAGATTTGTGACTCTAAAAGTTTATAATATTCTCGGAAAAGAAATCGCAACACTTGTTAATGAAAATTTGAAATCAGGCAATTACGAAGTAAACTTTAATGCGGATAAATATTCCTCTGGAGTTTATTTCTATAAACTGACCGCGGGAGATTTTGTGGAAGTGAAGCGGATGCTTCTTGTCAAATAGCAAATAACAAATATCAAATAACAAAAAAGAGCAATGGACTTAGTTCTTTGCTCTTTTTTTATATTTAATATCTTATATTAATATGTTTCTCCGCCGTTTGTCGTAGCGAGTATCACTCCCTGCTCGCCGACTGCAAATCCCGTGTTATCATCTATAAAGCAGACTGAATAAAGATTTACGCCGACATTAGATTTAAGCAATCTCCATACGCCGCCCCAGTTAGTAGAAGTAACAATTACACCTCCGCCCCCGACTGCTGTTATTCTGTTTATTGTCGGCATCGAAACACTAAAAAGTGTATTTGTAACATTGCTTGTACAACTGTACCATCCCTGTCCACCGTCTATTGACATGTGTATCTCTCCCAAATTCCCGACTACAACTCCTGTATTTGCATTTATAAATGCTATGCCGTTCAAATCCACTCCCGTTCCGCTTGGAGCGGTTACCCAGTTATATCCGCCGTCCCAGGTTCTGTAAATCTGGCCGCCGCTTCCGCAAAGCAGTCCGTAGACATAATCTACAAAAAACATACCGTACATTGTGGTCTGAACCTGAATTTCGGGATACCAGTTTGCCCCTCCGTTAGATGTCATAAACACCGAGCCTGCATAACCTGTCAGATACCCTGCATTTGCATCTTTAAAAGTAACGGCATTAATCTGGTTCGTAACTCCTGTGTACTGGTCGAACCAGGTACTGCCGCCGTCAGTAGTTTTTATAACCGTGCCGTTATACCCGACTGCAACTGCGTTATTTTCATCAATGCATTTTATCCCTTTCAGCCAGTAAGCCGAGCCTGCGTGAACAACCGACCAGAATGCACCGCCGTTTGTAGTCCTCAATACTTTTCCGTTTTCGCCGGCTGCCATGCCGAATGATGAATTTACAAATGAAACCGAAAAAAGTGAATTTGTTATATTACTCGTCTGCGATTTCCAGCCGCTGTTACCCCCGCTTGTTGTATTTTGATTGGAAACAGGGTCGTTTGTTTTATCGCACGAAAAAAATAAAACGGTAAGAGATAAAACAAATATAATTTGTACTGTATTTAATAATAACTTTTTCATTGGCATTACCCTTTTCAGATAATTCAATTTAAAATAATTAAAAATAAAGAAAAATCATAGGAAGTCTAATTTATTGAAAAACAGGGCTATTAGGAAACCAAACAGCAAAAACCGAGTATAAAAAATAAAGTTATTTTATCATATAAATTAAATATATTGTAAAAAACAACTCAGGGATGAAATTCAAAGATATACTAAAATATTTTTTTAGCTGTATTTTTATTTTTTCTCTTGCATATATTTCCGCCTGTGATTCAAGCGGAGGTTTAATTACATCCACTCCTCCCCCGCCGCCAAACCCGAATCCATACGGAGAAGGCAACGGAAAAATCACATTTATGAGAACCCAGCAAATAGCAGGACCTGTTACAATTAAGATTTCAAATAAATCCCTTAACGATTCTTTGGTATGGCAGGCAGCACCTCCCTGTGATACAAACATCGCAACCTCACAAATTTTAAAAGCAGGAAACTACTCCGTTAAAATAGAAGGCAGTGTGTTTATGTGCAATTACGGAGTTACGGTAGAAGAAAGAAAATGCAAAATTCTGGATTACACGAATTGTAACGGCGGAAACACAGGATGTACCGATATTACAGGCATATGGCTTAGAACATCGGACGGACCCTGTCCGAATTGCAGGGGCTTGAAAGTGGAATTCAGAAACGGAGAAGGCGAAGTAATTTTTACTCCCGCAGGCTGCAGGTTTCCGCTCGGTGATATTAAATGGAATAATTTTAATTTAGATAACTGCACTATAAACGACCTTGCACGGGATTCACTCGGGGGAAGCCCTGAATTTCAACCTGCTAACATGGTTTTCGATAATAAAAATTCATTTGTTATTAATGGACCTTCGGGTACAATACCATATTCAAGAATAGCTCAAATTAATGATAAAAAAACATCACATAATATTATCCGTTATAATAACAGCAATCGCGCTCCTGAGTCAACCGGGCTGCAAACTGCCAGATGATTCAGTACCGGAAACTCCGCCTTATGTTTATGATACAGGAATGTGGCTTGTAGGGCAGCTTTCTACAGGCGGAGATGCAAGGGATGTTAAAGGAGTTTTTATTAACGGCACTCAATATGCTTTTCTTGCCGACGGTCAAAAAGGCCTGGAAATAATAAACCTGTCGGATGCGGCGAAACCTGTTTTGACTTTTACTTATGGCACCAATGGATTTGCAAAAGAAGTTTTTGTGGACAGCATCGCATCAAAAAAATTCGCATTTGTTTCTGACCTTGATAACGGATTATATATTTTAAATGTTACAAATCCTTCAAGCCCGATTCTTGATACTGCAATTGCTTATTCAGGGGGAGCGGTTTCATCTTATTTGAAAAACGGATATCTTTATGTTTCTTTAAACCAGTCTGCAATTAAAATATTAAACGTATCCGCACTTCCAGATTCTGTTTTCGAGGTTTCAACTTACATTACGCAAAATACCGTTGAACATATAGAAATATCGGGAACACTAGCATTCCTGCTTGAAAAAAACACGGGGTGTGAAATTGTTGATATATCAAATCCTGCTTCGCCTGTTATTCAGTGCCTGTTCACAACATCGGGAAGTTGTTATGATATTAAAAAAGCAGATAATCTTGTATATATTGCCGATGGCACGGCAGGTGTCTGCGTTGTCAACGTAGGAAATCCCGCTAATCCGTATTTCGTTAATCAGGTAAATACAGATTCCGATGTACGAGGTATAGATTACTCGCCGAATTTTATGTTCACGGCTGAATATAACTCGGGATCGGAGGTATTCAATTTATTTAATCCGCCTTATCCAAAAGGATTCGGATATTATGAAACTCCGGGTTACTGCTATCGTGTTAATTATTTTAAAGGGAAAGTATTAATAGCTAACGGACAATACGGACTTTTAATCCTCAGGTTTTAGCTTCATCACTTTTTTTGCATGTATTTATTCCGAAGAGCGGATATAACATACACTTAGATCTTGCAACAGTGATTAAGGGAATAATTCCTATTAATCCCCACCAGCTTCTTAAATAAAAACCAACGAATGCTATGATAAAAACACCTATTATTAAGCGGATAATTTTATCGGTTGTGCCTATATTCGGATTCATTATTTTTACTCCTTTAAAGGTTAGTTTCTATTAGCAACTATTATAAAAGGATTATAATTCCATTTTAAATTTTTACCCGATTCTGAAACACCTCATGCTAAGGGAAGTTATTATTTCTTCGTAAGTAAAGTTTATATCTTCATTTTCCTGCACCAGCCCGAGGCAGTAAAGAAGCGGTATGTAATGGTCGGTCGTCGGCACGGACATCTTCGCAGCTTCCCCTCCGGACTGATAATTTATAAGGCTCTCAAAATCTCTTTTTACAATTTTATCCTTTACCCATTCGTCGAATTCGGACGCCCACGGATATTTATTCGGATTATCCAGAGGAAATGCATACTGCAGGTTATGTACGATATTCCCGCTGCCTATTATTAATATATTTTTTTTGCGTAAAGGAAAAAGTTTTTTACCTAAATCAAAATGATATTGCATTGGTTGATGGAAGTCTATGCTAAGCTGGAACACAGGAATATCCGCATCAGGAAACATATGCACGAGCATCGACCATGCTCCGTGGTCAAGCCCCATTTCTTCATCTGCCTTAATTTCAGGAATCAGTTCCATAGTATATTCTGCCTGTATAGGAGCACCCGGTGCGGGATAGACAACCTTGTACAGCTCTTCAGGAAATCCCGAAAAATCGTAAATCGTTTCGGGGAAAGCTGTCGTGCTTGCATAAATACCCCTTGTCAACCAGTGCGCCGATACCACAAGTATTGCATCGGGTTTCCACTTAAGCGAATTGCCCATTTCGTTAAGTCTGCGCGTGAATGCATTTGTATATACGGCATTCATCGGGTTACCGTGCCCGAGAAAAAAAACAGGCATTAAACTTTTATAACTGTTTCCGTTAATCATATATTATATTTATTATTCAAAAATATCTAACAACTAAAACGTTCAAAAAAATCCGTTCATATCAGTTTAATCTGTGTTTATCCGTATGCTATGCACTAACGCTTTTAAGAGTTCTTTTTTTCGAAATCAAGCAGCCATTTTTTTCTCCACAATCCCCCGCCGTAACCTGTCAGTGTACCGTCTTCACCAATCACACGATGGCAGGGAATAATAATAGAAATCCTGTTATGCCCGTTTGCATTTGCAACAGCCCGCACTGCTTCGGGTTTTTTCAGTTTTGCTGCCTGAGTTTTGTAGGATATTGTTTTTCCGTATGGAATTCTTTTCAGCTCTTCCCAGACACTCTTCTGAAACTCCGTTCCAGGCGCATCGAGCGGTACAGAAAAACTTTTTCTTTTACCTTCGAAATATTCTCCAATCTCTTTTCTCAATAAATCAAAATGCGGATTCTCGCCCGGCAAAATCACAGCATTTAAATATTTTCCCAGTTCTTTAAATTCCGTTTCCATCATACGCCTGTCCGTAAAATCAAACATGCAAATTCCTTTTTCACTTGCCGCCGCATACATAGGGCCAATCGGGGTTTCCATGCGTATTAAATTAATCACTTTTTTTGAAATGGATTTCATCGGAGCCTTGCCGACAATTGATTTGAACGAATCGTTAAACCCGCTTAATGATTCATAACCGGAATCGAATGCAATACTGGTAACTTTTTCACCCGACTGTAATTTCGTGAATGCATTATTCAGCCTCATCATTCTCCGGTATGAGTGAAATGTTATGTTCAGATTTTTCTTAAACCACCGTCTTAATTTATTCGGTTCAAGTCCCCTTTTTCTTAAATCCCAATCTTTTAATTTCGTACCCGGGTTATCGTTAATTTCTTTTATCAGTTTTTTTATATATTCCGGTGTAGAGCCGAGATTTTCAAGCGGCGAGCATACCTTGCAGGGCCTGTATCCGTGCACTATAGCATCTTTTGATGTATAAAAATATTCAACATTTTCGCGTTTCGGTTTTCGTGCAGTGCAGGACGGCCTGCAGAATATCCCGGTTGTTTTTACCGCTACAAAAAACTGCCCCTCGAACGAGGCGTCTTTTCTCAGCAGTGCATTATACATTATTTTTTCTGTAAGCATATTTTTTCCTTAATTAATTCTTATACAAAGATATACGTAATCATTTTAATCTGCTACCGATAACTTAACATGGAATTTTAATTATTAATATCCCTTCGGAATAAAATGCTTAAAATCCTTTCCATTTTTTTTAAGAAACTCTGTGTTTTCCTTTAATACAGATTTGCTTGCTTCGTTGATTTTTTCTGCATCGATAGATTCCCATTTTTTAGTGTCTTTTTCTAAATCTGTTTTAAATAATATTTTCGATAAATCCCTGATTACGCAGTAATCCGCAATATTATGCGAGTTATCGCTTTCGTAATTTGCATTTGAAAGAAAAAAAGAAATCAGATACTGCACGCTTTTTTTTGCAAGGCTGAGTTCGGTCAGTTTTGCCCTGTATTCCAGCTCGGCACCGGAAAGTTTTTTATCGAATAATTTGTAATCCGAAAAATGCCTGCTCTCGTGAGCAAGATAACTTACAAGGAATGTCTCGCTGTTCAAATCGTAAGCATCTTTCACGCAGTAAAGCGCATCGTCAGTCGCCCATCCGCCGGGGTAGTATGTTCCGAGCGTAGCATACTCCTCCCATCCAAGCGTTGCAAAGTCAGTCATCAACACAACTTTTACTTTCAGTTCTTCATCGAGCAGATTAAATTTGAAAACGGAATCTTTTTGGTTTTTCCAGGCAAGTAAATCCAGCAGCTTTCCCGTTTTTCCAAAACCTGTTGTCATTAAGCCTGATTCATTTATATATATTTTTAAAAAATAATCAAGAGTGTCTGATTGCAGAGAATCCGCAACATAAAAATCCGTAAGTGAATACTTGTTTCTGAAAAACAGGAATAAACTAGTCCCGAGCAGTGTATCGTAATTATTCTTATTGTTTAACAAAGACACTCTCCAGTAATTCGCATATATTTTCAGTAATTCACTTATCCCGTATTTTTCTCTGTCGTTCAGGTATGTACTTTTATCCTCGCCAAATTTAAATCGATTTTCGAATTCGGTTTTCAATTTTTTGTTTTGCTCAGAAAGTAATTTTGTGCTGTCTGCTTCCAGCACGTTTAAAGCAGAGGCAATATCAGCATCGAGAGCAAACGATAATATTTTTCGAATATCGAGTTTAACAGTATCATTATCTTGAACCTGCGCAATAGAGTTACTAAAACTGAATAATACTAAAATACCTGCTAATATTTTTAATGGTTTCATTTATTAAGTTTTTATTAACACAAAAATATAATGTTTTTGATTAAACTTCTACTAAAAACAGTCGAAATTCCGCAAGTTTTCAAAAAATCCAGGATTAGTGATTCAAAAATGATATTGCTTTATATATCCATTACAACTAAATTTTATTTTCCAAATTTAACAGCTTCCATTATGAAAAAGTTTACTCTATTCATTTTACTTGTTCCATTCTGTTTTTTAATTTATTCGTTTTTAATTCCACAAAATCCGTCGCCAACAGCGTTTAATAATTTTGTGGTTCAATTTGTCACAACTAATCAATACGGTAATAATCTTTTCATAGACAATCTGTCTATCGGAGATAAATATCAAAATGATATTGCTGCAAGTATGATTAATAATGTAAACAGAGATACCAGTTACTCTACTTTTGGCAGTTCGACTTTCAAAATTGCCCCACAGGTTACTTTTGTAAACATTGGAAAACTAAACACAACTTCTGCTTTCAACGTTACAATTCAAATGACTCCCGGTTCATATACAAGCACAAAGCAAATTGCCTCAATTAATGCCGGTCAGTCGACCATAGTAACTTTTGATTCTGCGACTTTTACTCCGAATACAAGTTACAACTTAAAAGTATGGTCTTCTTACACTCCGGATGAAAACAGAACGAATGATACTTTAATTATGAATACATATTACAGACCGGGCGGAAAGAAAAATGTATTATTCCAGTGTTTTACAAGTTCAACATGCAGCTGGTGTGCTGTTTTCAACCCTGCAATGGATGCATTCATATCACAAAAATTCGATACACTTGTTGCAATAAAATATCATATGAATTTCCCAAGTCCGGGGGACCCGATGTATACTGCAAATACGGCACAAAATGGGGAGAAACAAACATATTATTCAGTGAGCGGAATTCCCGTAGCAGAGGCTGATGGAGTGATTGAATTCGGAGGTTACAGCACTTCAAATTTAAAACTGCCATTTTACACACGGCTATCAAAAGGAAGCCCGATTTCATTAACAGTAGTGGACACAAGAATTGCAGGAGATTCAAACAAAGCAAACATCACATTAAATATATATACTCCGCTTCCCACGGGAAATTACAAACTGCAGGTAGAGGCAATTGAAAGAAAAATTCATTACGCTACTCCTCCGGGAAGCAATGGGGAAACAGATTTTTACGACGTTTTCAGAAGGGCTTATCCGACTACGACCGGTACAGTTCTTCCTTCAACTGCAGTCGGTACCTATAATTTTGAATTCAGATATAAAAGAGAAGCCAACTGGATAGACTCCATGTATTACACCGAAGTATATGTACAGAATGATATAAATAAGGAAGTTCTTAACGCCGCTAAAGCCAGACATTATGCACTGGATAATATTACCTTAAGCAATAATAAAACAATCGGAAAGCCTCCCGTTGCAATCAAAAACTCTTACTCAAAATTTATTGCAGGTGACAATACAGATGAAATTGAGAGCGGTTTCAACTATGAAACTTTTGAAGCCTCATTTCCTCCTGCGGGATGGACAATCACGAATCCGGATAATGGAATTACATTCGAGCAGGTCAACGTTGCAAACGGACCCTTAATGCCGGGAAATAAATGCGTAAGAATGAATTTTTACGATTATGCTACAACAGGTCAAATGGATTATATGAAAACAAAAATCTATAATAATGTTGATCTGACCGATACAATTTCTTTTAACTGGGCTTATTCATTTATAAGCGGGTATAATGACAGGCTTCAGGTTAATGTATCAACAGACGGAGGAAGCACTTTCCCATATACAATTTTTGACAAAATGGGTTCCGTGCTTGCCACGGCGCCATCTACAAATTCAGGTTTCGTACCTGCAAGCTCGGCAGAATGGGGAACATTCAAAGTCAGGGTGGGTTCATTTTTAACTGCCATTCAACCGGTTTCAGGTGAAGTTCCAAGCGATTATTCTTTAAGCCAGAATTATCCGAATCCNNGAATCCGTTTAACCCGACAACTAATATAAAATTTGCATTGCCAAAAAACGGAGTCGTAACGATTAAAATATATGATATTACCGGTAATCTTGTAAATACGATTTATAACGGGTATAAAGCCGCAGGCACTTATAACGCTTCTTTCGACGGTTCGAACTTGTCGAGCGGAATTTATTTCTATAAGATTTCAAGCGGCAGTTTTAACGATACAAAGAAAATGGTATTAATAAAATAA
>PMIW01000027.1 GCA_003158365.1 Ignavibacteriota bacterium
TGATTTTAATGCTAATAATTTATCCAGTGGAGTGTATTTCTACAAACTACAGGCAAATGATTTCGTACAAACCAAAAAAATGATCATTATTAAATAATATAACTTGTAAATATTGGCTACAGTTTGGCTACAGATAATTTACTTTTTTATGGAATATAATACCTTACAGAGAATATATATNNGTCTCGTCGCTAGCTCAAAAGAAAAGGCTCTATAAATCGTATAGAGCCTTTTTTTATTTAACTCGCATTTATTCCATCTTATTTAAGTATTAGCTAATACTTTTATTAATTTAACATTTAAAATTTGACATTTAACATTAGAATAAGATAGTATCATTTTGATACTTCTGTATCATTTTATTACAATTTATTACAGTTGAGTTATAAAAAAACATTAAAAAGACCTGTTTTAACAGTATTTTTGTGGTATAAAAGTNNTAATAGTATGAAAAGAGTATTTTTACCAATCGTTTTTATCTTTGCACTCGTTGTTTCTGCTAATGCGCAGAAAATCTACCCGTCCGACAATGAAAAATCGGCTGATGTAAGATTATATATTGTTAATAATGAGAATCAGGCAGATGTATGTGTATATAATGTAAACGCTGAAAACTTATCCGATAGAGAAACCGGAAAATGGTTTTTTGTAAATAATGAAAAACAGGCNNTGTAACATTTATGATGTTTTTATTCCTCGAGATATTTCTTTAATTTCAATTCATTCATTTCAATAATTACTTAAACTTATTTCCTTTCCTAAAATTTTAAATTAAATATTCATATATCTGTAACTCAGATTTAAAGTATCTCAACGGAGATTGACTAAATAATATAGTCAACAAGTAACAACATTTCAAATCCCCCCCTCATTTTTCTTCGAATCATTTTAACTGTTTGATTGTTAAGGTAGTTAAGATTAAGAAGAAAATATATTAATGATTAAATTATATGAAAGTTCTGATTGCTCCTGATTCGTTTAAATCCACATTAACGTCCATACAAGCTGTCGAAATAATTGCTGATGTTTTTAAATCAGAAGATTTTAAGACGCATTCAGTACCAATCGGAGACGGAGGAGAGGGAACCGTTGATGCTTTGATTTACTCTTTAGGAGGAAAGAAAAAATATATTGAGGTTCTTGACCCGCTCGGCAGAAAAATTAAAACTTATTACGGAATTAAAAACAAATCCGCTTTTATCGAGATTTCAAAAGCAGCAGGATTAATGCTCCTGGATGAATCCGAATATAACCCTTCTCAGACCACGACTATAGGATTCGGACAAATGATCAATGATGCACTTCATAACGGTGCCGATAAAATATATCTCGGACTTGGCGGAACAGCCACTAATGATGCAGGCATAGGAATGCTTTCCGCGTTAGGAGTCAAATTTTTCGATAAAACGGGAGATGAAATTCAGGGATTTTTATGCGGTTCTATGCTCGAAAAAATAGATAAAATTGATGATAGTTGTATTACCGGCCTGATTAAAAAAATTGAATTTATTGTAATTTCAGATGTAAGGAATGCTTTGACCGGTAAAAACGGCGCAGCAAAAATATTTGCAAAACAAAAAGGTGCTGACTTATTGATGGTTGAAGAACTCGAAAAAGGAATGTTGCATTACGCTTCCATAATAAAAAATACATTCGGTATAGAGCCTGAATTTCAGGGAGCAGGTGCCGCAGGAGGTGTCGGAGTTTCCATTAAAGCGTTTTTAAACGCAACTATAAATCCGGGTATTGAATGTGTTATCGATTTGCTCGGACTCGAAAAAATAATTCCTGAATATGATTTAATAATAGTCGGCGAAGGTTCAATGGATTACCAGACGGCTTTCGGTAAAGCACCTGTAGGAATTGCCCGTATTGCAAAAAAATATAATAAAAAAGTTATTGCAATTGCAGGTAAACTCGGCAAAGATGCGGACAGTCTTTATAAAGAAGGAATTGATTTGATATTTTCATATTACGGAGATGTTGAAGTCAATCTTGAATATATTAAAAAACATTCCGAAAAAATGCTGAAAGAAACAGCTAATTTAGCTAAATATATAATTATAACAAACCCTAACTTAAAAAATAAAAAATTTACATGCTATGAAACCGAAAATTTATATCACACATAAAATTCCTGAAAAAGGAATTAATATGCTTAAGAACGACTTTGATGTAGAATTAAATGATTACAACGGAATTGTCAGCAAAAACCACTTAATAGAAAAATCTAAAGATAAACAGGTAATTCTCTCTTTATTGTCGGATGTTGTTGACTTTGAAGTGATAACTAAATGTAAAAGCCTTAAAATGATTTCAAACTATGCCGTAGGTTATAATAATATCGATATAAATGCCGCAACAGAAAAAGGAATTGTTGTTACTAATACTCCCAGAACTCTTGATGAAACCACAGCGGATTTTGTATTTGCCCTAATTTTGTCTGTTGCAAGACGTATTGTTGAATCTGATAAATTTATGAGAAGTAAAAAATTTAAGGGATGGGGTCCAATGGAATTTCTTGGCCAGGATGTTTATAATGCTACGCTTGGGGTAGTAGGCATGGGTAGTATTGGAAAAGAAGTGGCTAAGCGAGGGTATTACGGCTTCAGTATGGATATAATTTATTATGACAGATCTTTTGACCCTTCTTCAGTTGGATTTAAGGCAAATTCCGTATCATTCGATACTTTGTTGAAGGAATCCGATTTTATAACTCTTAATGTCCCATTAAATCAGGGTACTTTTCATTTAATAGGTGAAAAAGAACTTAAAAAAATGAAGAAAACTGCCTATCTTATAAACACATCACGCGGACCCGTTGTGGATGAAAAAGCGCTCTATAAATTCCTAAAAGAAAAAAGAATAGCAGGTGCAGCTCTCGATGTCTATGAAAATGAACCCGATTTTATTTCGGGACTTGAGACTCTTGATAATATTATAATGACTCCGCACATTGCCAGTGCATCAAAAAAGACCCGTGAGCTGATGTCTGTTAAAGCAGCACAGAATATTATAGATTATTTTGAGGGTAGAATTCCTTCGGGGCTTGTTAATAAAGATGTGATTAAGCTGGAAATCGGTTAAATTATTAATTAAAAAAAATATTATTTTACTGAAAATATAATGTAATTACTGAAAAATATAATAATCTCGATGATAAATCTAAAATTTTAATAAACAATATTCCTGTTCTCCCGTATTATAAAGAAAGTGAAATATTTTCTTTGGCATTGTGACTTTTTTTGATTTTTAAACGTCTAATTAACTAAAGAGATTTAATTTAAAAATATTTTAACGGGGACGGGCATTATTAAAAACACAAAATACTATTTAATTTTAATTATTCTTCTCTCTTCTCTTCTCATACAAAAAAGTTATACTCAGGTAGTTAATTTAAGTCCCGGTGAAATTGGTTTTCAAAATCAATTTGATTCTTACATAAGTGGTTTTTCTGATGTCGGATTGGATTCAGTTAAAACATCCGGTGCTATGGATACCTCTTCTGTTTCACAAAAAACAACCATTAAGTTTTCACCGAATTCTTTTAATTCAATTGAAATTAAAAAATATAATAACACAAATATAAAAATTGACGGCGAGCTTAATGAGGCGGTATGGAAAAAAATCGAAAAATTTGGAAATTTCGCGGAAGTCAGCCCCGGCGATAATTCCAGACCGGATGTTGAAACCGAAGTAATGATGTATTATGATGATGAAAATTTGTATTTAGGCTTTATTTGTTACGAAAAAGATATGACTAAATTAAGGAAATCCCTATGCGAACGAGATAAAATGTTCAGTGATGATTTTTGCGGATTATTTCTTGACACGTATAACGAAGGCAGACAGGCGTATGAACTATTTGTAAATCCCTGTGGCATTCAGGGAGATTTATTGTGGACTACACCCGGTAATGAGGATGACACTTTTGATATGATCTGGTATTCGGCAGCCAAAGTATATAATGATAAATGGACTATTGAAATTGCAATTCCATATAAAAGCATCAGGTTCCCAGATAAAAAATTGCAGGACTGGCAAATTCAGTTCCTGCGTATAAGACCAAGGGAAAACAGGTATCAATATTCTTTAATGGCATTGTCCCGTGATGACCCGACTTTATTTACACATGCCTGTAAAATAAAGGGAGTCGAGCAAATTAAAGGCGGTAAGAATTTTGAATTATTGCCTTATGTAATCGGAACTCAGACAGGCGCCATTACAGACAACAGTAATTCTAATTCCGAATTTAAAAATGAAAAACCTGAAGGCGATTTTGGTTTTAATCTGAAATATGGCATTACATCAAACATTACAGCTGACGTTGCAGTTAATCCTGACTTCTCTCAAATTGAATCAGACGCAGGAATTATAACCGTCAATAATCCGGTTGCATATTCATTCTCAGAAAAGCGTCCCTTTTTTCTCGAAGGAGCCAATATATTCAATTCACCCGTTTTTGTTGTCTATACGCGCTCCATTAATAACCCGTTCCTTGCAACCAAGCTTACAGGTAAAATAGGTAAAACAGAATTTGGCTATCTTTCTGCATATGATAAGAATACATCTTTTATAATACCATTTGCTCAAAGCAGCGATGTTATTTCGACAGACAGGACTTCTTTATCCAATATTTTCAGAGTGAAGCAGACATTGAAAAACGAATCATATATAGGCTTCATATTGACCGACAGGGAAGTGAATAAAGAAGGACCATTTTCATTAAAATTACTCAATTTTGACAGCTATAGGAATAATAAATCTCAGTTTCTAAATGTCGATGGATATAACAGGGCATTTGGTATCGATGGTAAATTTCAGTTTTTGGATAATTATATTCTCGATTTCCAGGTAATGAAGTATGTAACAAAAGAAATCAATTATCCGCAATATGATAACTCAGGTACATTCGACCACGGAAAATATACAAATGCATTAGACGGAGAATATTATACAGGTTTTCAGAATTATGCAATATTAACCAGAAGTGCCAGGTCCTGGAATTATAATGTATCATACAGGGATATATCTCCGACCGCACGAAGAGATAACGGATATCTCGGGAACAATGATTTCAGGGAAATTGCATCCTGGCAGGGTTATATGTTCTATCCTGATTCAAAAACTTTTTTAAGAGTGCAACCGGAATTTAATGCTTATATTAGAAGCTTTTATGACGGCACCCCAAGAGAGCAATTTCTGAGGCCGAATATCTGGATACAGTTTAGTAATCAAATGAATTTGTACTCGGGGTTTATGCTTGTTAATAATGAAAGATTTGGCGGTATATTTCACGAAGGTGCTAGAAGGGGATTTATTAATTTCAACATAAATACATTTAAATTAATAACGTTAGGGGGCTATATTGAAATTGGAAAATATATTATTCGCTCGGATAATCCTTATATTGGATATGGCAGGGATATTGAATTCTGGTCAACATTTAAACCTCTTAATAATATTGTCATACAAAATAATTACACATATTATGAACTCTCAAAAGGATACCGGGGTGAAATGATTTATGCGGGTTATATTTTCAGAAATACTACTTCGTATAACCTGACAAGAGATATTACTGCGAGAATAATCTGTGAATATAATACGTTTTCAGGCAGCTTTTATTTAAATCCGCTGGCCAGTTATAAGCCGAATCCATTTACAATTTTCTATTTTGGATTTACAAATATGTTTAACGACACAGATACTCCGAACGGACAGCCAAAGTATATTTTGTCCGACAGGCAATTCTTTTTGAAAATGCAGTATTTATTCAGAATATAAATAACACAATTCGCTTCTTAAAATCCGGAAATTGAAATAAGTTAAGCAGCAGGATTAGCCGAATAAAAAAATAATTTTAAATTATAATTCCGGATTCTGTAATTAACGTTCCTGTTTTTTAAACGGGAACGTTTTTATTAAGGAACAAAATCTTCAAATTTGAATTTTCAATAGACAAAGTATTATTATATATTTTTGCGTTTGATAGAAATTCAGATAATATTAAGTTATTGATAATTAATGTTTAAAACAAATCGGGAGTAAGTCTTATGAAATTCAGATTAATTGTTTTTACTCTGGTAATATTTTCGTGTTTTATTATCTCTTCTGTAAATGCCCAGAAAGTTTTTTCTGTCAACTATGAAAGCCAGGCAGATGTCAAGGTATTCGTTGTGAATTATGAAAGCCAGGCTGATTTATGCGTATATAAATTAAAATATGAAAGCCAAGCAGGGGATAATAACGGGAAATGGTATTTTGTGGATTATGAAAGTCAGGCCCATAAAAAAATTTATTTTGTTAATTATGAAAGCCAGGCAGACCTAAAAATTTACTTTGTGGATTATGAAAGTCAGGCAGGATGGAAAAACAGGGCAAAATATTACGTGATGGAGTAATATTTTTATTAATTCTCTGATTATCCTTTATTAATTAATTCCAAAACCTGTTTTTTAAGTTCGGAAAAATTGAAAGGTTTGGAGATATAATATGTACAGCCGCCTTCAATCGCTTTCTCTTTATCGCCTATCATTGCAAAAGCTGTTACTGCAAGTATCGGTATATCCTGATAACCATTAATTTTTCTTATTTCTTTTGTTGCATCCAGACCACTGATTCCTTTTAATCCCATGTCCATTATAATCAAATCGTACTTTTTTAATGATACCATTTTGATTGCGTCTTCACCGTTATTTGTGAACTCCAGAGTACATAGATTTTTTAAAGTATATTCGAGAGAAAACCTGCTGTTGTCATCATCTTCTACAATTAATATTGTTGAATCCTTAATTTTCTCGATACTTTTCTTCTCTTCGACTTCATATTTAAGTCTTGTAATATTAAGTTTTTTCTCTGTTGTCGAAGGGAATTTTACAGTAAATTCAGAACCATTATTAACTGTGCTGCTGACCGATATTGTTCCATTCATTATTTCGATATATTTTTTGGTTATAGTTAATCCAAGACCTGTTCCTTCGAACTCTCTGCTGAATCCCTCGCTGACCTGTCTGAATGGCTCAAAAATTATATTTAACTGATTTTTAGGTATACCAATTCCGGTGTCCGTTACTTTTAAAACAGAAAATTCTCTTCCGTTTTCGATTACTTTTTTTGCTTCAACAGTTACGGAACCTTTTACCGTATATATGATTGCATTTTTAATCAGATTAGATAATATTTTTTCGGTCAGCTGCTCGTCCAGAAGTGCAAAAACATTTTCTTCTATCTTTGTTTCAAATTTCAGATTCTTTTCTTTTGCAAGTATGTCAAAAAGCCTGGCCGATTCCTCTGCAAGCCCGGATAAATTTACATTCTTCATTTTAATTTCAATTTTATCGTCTTCTATTCTCGATAAGTCCAGTATTAAATTCAAAGTATCTGTCAGCCTTCTACCGCTCTTATATATAACGTCTGCCATTTCTTTCTGTTCGGGATTTTCCAGCGAAGAACTTAAAACATCTGCAAAACCTATAATCCCCGTCATTGGTGTACGCAGCTCATGACTCATATTTGCAAGAAAACTTGATTTCAGCTTGCTCATTTCTTCTGCTTTTTCCTTTGCTTCTTTCAGGCTTTCCTGGTATTCCAAAAATTCTGTCACGTCCCGGAAAATAGCAATCAGCATTATTTTATCGTCAATCTGAATTGAGTTCAATGAGACTTCAATAATGAATCTGCTTCTGTCTTTTTTAATGACTTCAAGGTTTTCCGTAATTGCATTACCCCTTAAAGCATTCGAAATCATTTTTTTAATTATATCTTTTGAGAATTTTCCGTCTTTCTGCCTGATTGGCAGAAAATCTATTATGCTTTTATTTAACAATTCGCCTTTTTCATATCCGGAAATTTCGGTTACCATTGAATTGCAATCTACCATCATATCCCTTTCCATCACGATTATTGCGTCGCTGGCTTTTTCAAAAATCATTTTAAATTTATTCTCTGAAATTCTCAGCGAGTTAATGGCAAATTGCTTTTCCTTTTCGGTTTCTATATTATCGAGAGCATAAGAAATATCGGTCATAACTTCATTCAGCAGTGTAAGCTCCTTATCCGTGAAGAAATATTTTTTCTCCGATATTAATTCGAAAATACCGATTACCTTACCCTTAATTTTTATGGGAAAAATAGCCACAGAATTGTATCCCAGTTTTTTAAACTTATCTTTGTATTCACATTCTTTAAAATCTATATCGTAATCATTGCTCAGATAATAATTGTTGTTTTTAATGGAATTGATTGCATCGTGTAAACTTATACAGTCACAAAGATTTGTCATTTCACATGCATCAAAAACATTGTCGTAATTTCCCGCATAAGCAACAGGTTTTATTTTTTGATACAGTTTATCGAACATACCGACCCACGCAATGTTAAAGTTCCCGTGTTCAACAGTAATCCTGCAGCATTCCTGAAGCAGAAAAGTTTTATTTTTAATCCATACTATTGAACTGTTAATCTGGCTGAGAACAGCATATAACCTTGTCAATTCACGGTTTCTCTCTTCTGCATTTTTTCTGTCGGTTATATCCTGAATTGTACCTATAATTTTAGCAGGATTATTTAGTTTATCGTTTTCTGTTTCTCCCTGATATGATATCCAGATTACTCCTCCTACCGGACTTATTATTCGGAATTCAAGGGAAAATGTTTTTTTAATATTATTGAAAATATTATCCATTGTGGAATTAAATATATCTATGTCTTCCGGATGGATAATATTTTTAAAATCAGCGAATTTAAGATTCTTTTTCTCGAGTCCGAATATTTCAAAACATTCTGGTGACCAGAAGATTGAATCGCTAATGATATCAATCTCACATACACCTGTTACTGTCGCCGATAAGGCCAACTTAAGCCTTTCTTCGCTCGTTCTTAGTGATTTTTCAGCAATCTTTCTTTCGGTGATATTATCAAAAACAGCTACAAAATATCCTGTTTCAATGCTGTATACTGAAATTGAGAACCACATTTTCAGCGCGTCTACATAGGTATCGAATATCTCGGGATTACCTGTCATTGC
This sequence comes from Ignavibacteriota bacterium, assembly GCA_003158365.1. GTDB lineage: Bacteria > Bacteroidota > Ignavibacteria > Tepidaquicellales > Tepidaquicellaceae > FEN-1279. Next base: position 9,029 of record PMIW01000027.1, read on the forward strand.
AACCCGCGAATATATAAGGAATATCTCGGGATCAGTTTCTTTTATCCCCGGGATGACTTCAGATACCCTTTTTCCTTTTATATCTTTTAAACCGGTTAGTTTTGAAAAGGAATCATTAATATCGACATAAATCCAATCTACGGGTTCATCATTTTCATAAATTATCCGGCAGTATGCATATCCTTCGACCATATTTTCAAATAAACCTCTATACCGTTCTTCGCTGTTACGCAGGGCGTTCTCACTCTTTTTTCTTTCTGAAATATCTCTTATAATGCTTTGGATGTATTTTTTATCCTTCATCCTAACTAATCTGGAACTTATCTCTACCGGAAAAGCAGTACCGTCTTTTTTTATATGATGTGTCTCAAATACCAAACCGTTATTTGAGGTTATTTCATTAAATTCTTTTTCAACTAATTTAAGTTCTTCAGGGATCCTCAAATGTTTTATATTCATGCTTAAAAATTCTTCCATCGTGTAATTATACAGCAAAACAGCTTTTTCATTTACATCAATAAATTTTCCTTCCATATCGGTGATGGTAATGGCATCATTGGCATTCTTCAATACATATTCGTAATTTTCTGTCAACGAGTTTCTTTCAGCTTCAAGTTCATATAGAAACTTAAAATGCTTTGTTCTTTGCCTGTAAGTACGAATTTGAAAATAGACTGTAACTACAGCTATAAACAGTATAATCCCGAGAAGTGTCATAAACTGGAATGTCATTTTATTTATATTACTGTATACTTCTTCTTCGTCAATTTCAGCTACCATGTACCACTTAGTATCTTTAATGGGTGTAATAAATCCAAGTACCGGCACTCCTTTATAATCATTTCCTTCTACAATTCCTGAAATATTATTAACTGCTTTTACAGGTAATCTATCTGTGTATTCCTTATTTATTATTAGTTTTAGAGCTGTATTATTCTGGTTTTTCAAATCATTCAAAAATAAGGTGTTCCCGTTTCCGTCGTCTTCTACTAGGATTGTCTCGGAAGTCTTACTTTCTGTCGGCCAATAACGTACAAGAGGATAAAGGAAAACATTCGGATCCCTTTCAATTACTAATATTTTATTTAATGTCGGGTCTTTATCCGAAATTACAGGTACCATAATATCTATGTGAATAATATTCTCAGTTTCGGCCCTGTGGAAATCTGTAAAAAATATTTTCTTTGATTTAATTACATCATTAATATTATTTTTAATGCAACTATCTATGTAAGATTTCTCGGGGGGATCCGCAAGAATTACTTTTCCTTTGCTGTCTATAAGTTTCAAGCTCTTGTTTTTATATTCGGAATTTATTTCCTTGAACCAGTTTTTAAGTTCATTCATAAATACCGGTGAAGATTTTGCATCCCTGATTGCTATAATTTCATTTGATAAGATTTTATTGGTCACTAATGCCTTGGCATCCCTCATTCTGTCGCTTCGCCAGTCTTCAATCTGGTTTACTTTCATATTTGCAATTGTCTTCAGGTCGTTTTGCGCATCCGCTGTCATTGCATCTTTCTGCAATTTGTAATACATGTATAAAAGCATAATCCCGCACAGGAAAAGAACAATATATAGAGGAAGCTTTAATTTAAAAAACTTATTTTTAAATAAATTATATTCTGATGCTTTATTTTTTTCCATTGGGAAATTCCGAATTTGTAAATAATTAAACTAGTAAGTATTTATATTAACACTATGACTCTGTTGAATTATGTGAAGAGTGTATTTTTGCGGGCGTTATATATCTATAGAGAGAAAATCCAATTTTATATTAGTAATACGTTTTTTTGTAATTTAAAAAAAATAATTTTGTTTTTATTGAATATTAATTTTCTTTGATATAAATAACAAATAATATTGTTATTTAATTACCAAATAATTATTAATTAGAAATATTTTTCTTTGGATGGATAGTCTGAAAAGTCATTAATATCAGAAAAAAACAGTTTTTTATACAGCGGGAATTATAATTTATTTATCATGTTCAAATATATTCAAAATATATTGCTTTGTTTCCTTAAAATTGAAGGGTTTTGCTATATAATGTGAGCATCCTCCGGCTTTAAATTTTTCTTCGTCACCGTCCATAACAAAAGCTGTTACTGCGACAATCGGAATATTTTCGTAACCTTTCATTTTCCTTATTACCTTAGTGGTCTCAATCCCATCGATTCCCTTTAACCCGATATCCATGACTATCAAATCATATTTTTTGTTTTTTGCCAAACAAATTGCAGATTCTCCGTTATCAGTTACATCAACGCTGATAAAATCTGACAAAATATAATTGAGAGCTACTATGCTGCTTTCATCATCTTCCACAATCAATATATTTTTTTCGGAATAATTATTGATAGATTTGCTATCTTTTCTGGGTTCTTTGATTTTTTTTGGTTCGTGTTCGGCTTTTTTTATCAAATTGAATTTTAAAGTGAACTCTGTACCTGAATTTAATTCACTTTTCACGCTTATTTTACCTTCCATCAATTCAACATATCTCCTGGCAAGTGTAAGACCCAGACCTGTACCTTCAAAATCCCTGTTACGCCCTTCGCTGACCTGTCTGAACGGCTCAAAAATGATATTGATTGATTTTTCAGGTATTCCTATACCGGTGTCAATTACTTTAATAACTGCAATGTCTTTTCCATCTTCGGTTTCAGTTTTTACAATGACTTTAACTTCTCCTTTATCGGTGTATAACAGGGAATTCTTAATCAGATTTGACATTACCTGTTCAAAAAGTTGTTCATCAAGGAAAGAATAAACGTTTTCCTCAATATCTGTGCAAAGACTAATGCCTTTATTCCTGGCGAGTATCTCAAATAACCTTAAGGATTCTTTCGCTATCAAAGAGATGTTGGTTTTCTCTCTGTTTACTTCTATTTTATCTGATTCTACTCTTGATAAATCCAATATTAGATTCAATGTATTCATCAGTCTCTTTCCGCCTTGTAATATTATATCTGCTTTATGCTTATCTTCTTCATTCTTGAGTGTTTCGCTCAGTATTTCCGAAAACCCGAGAATCCCTGTCATAGGAGTCCTTAGTTCGTGGCTCACATTTGCAAGAAAATTTGATTTTAATTTATTTGTCTCTTCAGCTTTTTCTTTTGCAAGTTT
>PMIW01000026.1 GCA_003158365.1 Ignavibacteriota bacterium
CCATACTTTTCACCTGCTCCTTTGATGCTGCCCCGTTACCCGTGATTGATTTTTTTACTTCCCTTGGCGAGTACTCGGAAACATTTATATTGGAATTAACGGCAGCTATTATTGCCACTCCCCTTGCCTGACCGAGTTTTAGAGTTGATTGTATATTCTTGCCGAAGAAAGCGGTTTCGATTGCAAGTTCATCGGGCTTGTATTTCTTNNTTCAGTCTTTTCGTTAAAGCATCTTTAGACTTCATTACGACGGCATCGAGTTCAACCAGTTTTATTTTATCCCCGTTGCAATGGATTATTCCAATTCCTGTTATCACTGAACCCGGGTCTATGCCAAGAATAATCATTTTAGAAATTTTTACAATTCAGTTGCATTTAATTTCTACTGAAAATCAGCATTGGAGAATATATTCTGAACATCATCATGCTCTTCCACAACTTCAAGAAATCTCACAACATCTGCAGAGCCTTTTTCGTCGAGAGCTATCAGGTTTTTTGCGAGCTGCTGCAGATTTGCACTTTCGATTTTGAACTTTTTATCCTCAAGAGTCTTTCTGACGGTTTCGAAATTTTCTATAAGACATACCACTTCAAAAAAATCATCTTCAGTTCTCAAATCTTCCGCTCCAGCATCGAGAACCACTTCCATTAATTCATCTTCGGTATGATTTTCCTTTGCAATCGTAACCACTCCTCTTCTTTCGAACATCCAGGCAACCGAGCCCGCATCGCCGAGGTTTCCGTTTTGCTTTGCAATCATATGGCGAAGTTCAGCAACAGTTCTGTTCCTGTTATCAGTTACACACTCTATCATCACTGCTATTCCGTGCGGTGCATAAGCTTCGTAAGTTATTTCCTCATAATGCACGCCTTCAAGCTCGCCTGTACCTTTTTTAATGGCCCTTATAATATTATCCTGCGGCATGTTGCTCGCCTTTGCGCTTGCTATGGCTAGTCTAAGCCTTGGATTTCCCACAGGGTCGCCGCCGCCGTCTCTTGCGGAGATTGTGATTTCCTTTATGATTTTTGTAAAAACTTTTCCTCTTGCTGAATCAGTTGCAGCTTTTTTTCTTTTAATGGTTGCCCACTTTGAATGGCCTGACATAATTAATTAAGATATATTATTAAAAAATAAAAAATTTAAATTAAACTTTATGAAATTTCAAATCCCTTACCCTCAGCTTTATCGATTCCCTGCCGTTCCAGAGGTTTTTTTCAACGGAATAACAAATATCGATATGGTTTCCCGTTTTTATTTCATCTTTATAATCTTTGGAAAGAAAAAATATCGCATCGAATATTTTCTTCGATTCCGGGTCTCTTACTTTGAAAATATGCGTATCGCTTTTTGCATTCCTCACGGCTCCTACAACCTGCACATTTCTTGTAACAAAAACAGGTACGGCATTTCCCGGTCCGTAAGGCTCGAAGAAAGTAAGTATATTTATAAACACATTATTTATTTCGTCAAAATTAAGTTCGGCATCAATTTCAATTTCAGGCTGTAATTCGTTCCTGGTAAGCTCTTCTCTAGCAATAGCATTAAAACTTTCTCTGAACTCATCAATTTTATCCAGGTTGATTTCCAGTCCTGCGGCATGGCAGTGTCCACCGAACTGAATAAGTTTATCTTCGCACTTCTTGAGTGCTTCATATAAATTAAATCCGTTAATGCTCCTGGCGCTTCCTTTGGCTATTCCGTTTACCGAAGTGAGTACAATCGAAGGAACATTGTATTTTTCTACAAGCCGCGCAGCAACAATTCCTATAACACCCGGATGCCATTCTTTATTATACAGAACAATCGAAAAAGTATCCCCGTTTTTATTTATTTCATCAAAAATCTTAAAAGCATCATCCGTAATAGTTTTATCAAGTTCACGCCTGTTTGTATTTTCAAGGTCAAGCACGTGGGCAAGCTCATCAAGCTCATTCGGATCCTCGCTGGTCAATAGTTCAACTGCCCTTTTTGCATCACCCAGTCTTCCCACAGCATTAATCCTCGGTGCAATGGAATATACAATATTATTTGTGTTAATTACATTTTCCTTTAACCCGACTTTATCTATAAGAGTTTTTAAAGAAGGCCTTGGATTTGTATTTATTAATCTGAATCCTTCATTAACAAGAATTCTGTTCTCATCTGTTATTGGAACTATATCTGAAGACGTGGCAACCGCAACAAAATCAATTAAATTATTTGCAAATTCATTGTCATTTAATCTCCGGCATACTGCCTGAATAAGCTTGAATGCAACACCCGTTCCGCACAGGAATTTATAAGGATAATCGCAGTCTTTTCTCAGAGGGTCAAGTACTGCCAGCGCTTCGGGAATCTGCTCCGGAGGCTGATGGTGGTCGCAAATAATAAATTCTACGCCGATTGTTTTTGCATATTCAACCTTATCGTATGCGGTTATTCCGCAATCTATCGCAACTATCAGTTTAATATCTTCATTCTTCGCTTTTTCAATTGAGGTCAGCGATATTCCGTAACCTTCTTTAATTCTGTCGGGAATATAAACCGATGACGGCAATCCAAAATGTTTAAGGAAAAGATGGAACATTGACGCACCGCAGGTTCCGTCGACATCATAATCACCGAGAACCATTATTTTTTCTTTATCATTGATTGCCTTTAAAAGACGCTCTGTTGCGATGTCGCAGTCTTTCATCAGTAAAGGGTCGTAAAGTTTTTCTTTAGTAGGTTTGAAATACTTTACTATTTTGTAGTAATCCGAGATGCCCCTTGAATATAGGATTCTGAGCAGTTTATCGGGTATATTTACTTTAGCTTTAAGGTTTCTTATATCCGATATAAATAAATCTATTCCCTTGCCCGCCTCGGAAGATAGCTCCGGGTAGAGATTTTTTAATTTCCAAATTTTTTTCAATTCTCATGTTTTTATTTTTTTAGTGCTCAAAGAGGGACTCGAACCCTCACCTTAATACTAAGACTGCACCCTGAATGCAGCGCGTCTACCAATTCCGCCATTTGAGCTTACTGATATATAATTTACATTAAATATCCGGGTTTTTATGGATATAGTATCCCTTAAGAAAGATAATTATACCATTCCGCAAATACAATTTCAAAAATTATCTCTTCAGGATTTTTTAGTTTAATCTTAAAAAAAGCATAAAAAAGATGTGATTTTATTTTATTAAAAACTTTCATAACTTAAATGATATACAAAATATGATTGAAATATCTAATTTAACAAAGAAATACGGCAACGATAAAGTTGCTTTAGATGGTGTTTCTTTTACCATTAAACCCGGGGAAATCTGCGGATATATTGGGACGAATGGTGCAGGTAAAACAACAACCATAAGGATAATAACGGGAGCACTGGATTTCGACTCGGGTGATGTCAGAATATTGAATGTCGATGTAAAAGAAAAACCTGTAGAAGTTAAAAAGATTATCGGATATGTTCCGGAATCGGGAAATATTTTTAATTCCCTTACGACTACCGAATTTTTATTTTTTACGGGTCGAATCAGGAATATAGAAGATAGCATTATAAAAAAAAGAACTGATTATTTTGCAGAACTTTTTGATTATTCCGGATTCACAAACTCTGCCATAGGGAATTTATCCAAAGGGACCAAACAAAAAATCCTGATTACATCCGCACTGTTGCATAATCCGGAAATTATTCTGCTCGATGAGCCTCTGAACGGTCTGGATGCAAATACTATATTCGTTTTTCAGGATATGATAAAGACCCTGTCGGCAAAAGGAAAAACGATTTTTTACTGTTCCCACCTTCTGGATATGATTGAAAAAATATCATCGAGACTGATTATTATCGAAAACGGGAGAATAAAATTAAATTCAGTTGCTTCAGAACTGAAAGCATCGGAAAATTATACAAGTCTCGAAAATCTCTTTAAGAATATGAAAAGCGAAAACGAATATAAAAAGTTTGTTTATGAAGATATTTTTACTTAATACTTTTCTGTTCGTTTTATTTTATTGCAGCCCTGCTTTATCTCAATTAAACAGGGTCAGCATAGATTCGGTAAACGGAGAAAATTATGTACTGACAAATCTGAATAATAACATCAATTCCGCAATGCTTACTTCCAGAATAAACTTAAATATCGACTACGATAAAATTAATTTAATAATTAAAAACAATTACTCCTCTGACGTAACCAAATTAACCGATAATTTTTACAGGGATTTCAATGAATTCAGCGGGACAGCAAATTATATACTTTCCAAAACATTTAAATCGGGGGCGGGGCTCCAGTACAGGACTCTTTCCGATAACAAATCAATAGATATCAATAAAGACAGGAACGCATTCTATTATGCCAATATGGACTACAAACCGAATAACAATTTCTACATAAACTCAAAAATCGGAATCAGAAACGAAGAGCAGATTGGGGAAAATAATTCGGGTCTTGGAGGCATCCTTTCTTCCGAATATACGGGAATGAACCTGTATAATTTTATATCCGATGGTAACGTAAACATGAGTTATGATAACCTTACTCAAAAAACAAACTACAACCTCGAACTCAATATGAACATTTATAAAAGATTTACGGACAAATCCGAAAACAGTACAACCGTCAGATTCTATGACAGAAGAAGTGATTTTTATATACCCGCTACAGGCAGTATAGTCAGTAATTACGGCGTAAGAAATAATATTCAGTCAAGGCTGGAAAGTTTTATATATGTAGAGGATAAAATGAGATATGGTGTTTCGGACTATATTAATTTAAATTTGTCGGGCGCTTATCTTGCAAAGTTCATAAATAGTAAATACAAATTTATACCGGGTGCCCAGAACATAATAATTGAAAATATTTACAATGCTAAGGTTAACGAAAACGGATTCCAGGCAGGAGGCAATCTTGAATATTCCACAAAAAGATATTATGCAAAACTGTGGTTAGTATATTCGGAAAGAGTCGAACAGCACGTACCGACGGATATAGATACGTATCCTTCTTCAATTATACGTGAACTTGGATTACTCGAAAACGATAAAAACAATAACAGCAGAAATACTTCTCTCGTTCTCGAAGCAAATGCAATGATTACAAATACCCAGTCTGTAAGGTTTTCAGGTTCTACATCGGTTCTCAGGTACGATACCGACAGCGAAGATAATTTCGATGACAGGGATGAATTGAACTCGGTAATTAATTTAACGCATAAATACGACAACCTGGATAACTTCATACTGGAAACTACTTTTGAATATAACATGGCTACTCTGAGTTACCTGTTTAAGGAAAAAAGCTCAAACAATAACGCAAACAAAATTTACAGGCTGACTTCCCGAAGCGTATTTTCCCCGGTGAAACAGATTCTTACAAAAAATTCACTGCAGGTGCTTGCAAACTATACGGTGTATAAATTCGAGGATATCATTTCCCAGATTCAGAGTTTTTCATTCAGGCAGCTGACCATTGCAGATACAACCAATTACAGCATTAACAGAAATTTCTTTTTTGACTTCTTCGGAAATTTTAAGCTCTATGAACAGGGATCTTATAATGAAAAGAATTTTTCGGAAAGACCCTTGACCTATTATGACGAAAGAAAATTTTATGCATTTTTAGGTTACAAATTTACCGAAAATCTTATATTTTCCATTGGATTTAATCATTTTATACAAAGGCAGTATAATTATGACAGCGGCATTAAATTTTTAAAGCGTACTATTTCAAATTACGGACCTGTTGGAAAATTGCAGTATTATTTTATGAAAAATTCTAAAATTGAATTTACCGGAAGCAAGGACTTTCTTGAATCCAGCGATAATACCCTGGTGAACAGATCCGAGAGTCTATTTATAAATATACTTTGGAATATTTAAATTTTTTTTATATTGAAAAATATTAATCTTACTATAAACAGCGACAGGGCGGAAATTCTTAAATTCGAAAAAGTACTTGAAGAAATAAACATTGAATTTAAGCTAAATCACGACAGGTTAATAAATTACCAGATTGCAATTTCGGAAGCGCTTGTAAATGCAATCATTCACGGGAACAAAGAAAATCCGGATAAAAAAGTTTTTATAGAAATCAGTTATAACGAAAAACAATTAGTAACAAAAATAAAGGACGAGGGGGACGGGTTTATTATGGAGGATATACCCGACCCGACGGAGAACAATAATCTGCTTAAGGAACACGGGAGGGGAATTTATATAATAAAGTCTCTTGTAGATAAATTCGAGTGCCATTCCACTGAAAATGGAACTGAATTTATACTTACAATTGTTAAATAATTATATATTTATCTCTTTACAAAACTTAATTAACCAAAACATAATTAAACTATGAAAATTACCATTGTTGGAGCAGGAAACGTCGGTGCAACTGCCGCCCAGATTATTGTCGACAGGGCACTTGCAAATGACGTAGTTTTACTCGACGTTGTTGAGGGTGTACCTCAGGGAAAAGCCCTCGATATTTACCAGTCGGCAGCAATTCAGACGTCTGATACAAAAATTCACGGTACAAACACATATGAACCGACCGCAAATTCGGATATCGCTGTTATAACCGCAGGTTCTCCGCGCAAACCCGGGATGTCACGTGACGATTTAATAGCAATTAATGCGGAAATTATAATAAATGCAACAAAAGAAATTGTAAAATATTCACCCAACTGCATTATAATAGTTGTATCAAATCCGCTCGATGCCATGACCTATGCGGCTTTCGTAAACAGCCATTTCCCGAGAAACAGGGTAATCGGAATGTCAGGCGTGCTTGATACGGCAAGATTCAAGACATTCATCTGCATGGAACTTAATGTGTCAATAGAAAATATTAATGCTCTGGTGCTCGGCGGACACGGTGATTCAATGGTTCCGCTTGTCAGATATACAACAGTTGCAGGTGTTCCCCTTGCGGATTTACTTCCCAAAAGCAGGGTAGATGCATTNNCCTGCTGCTTCAATTGTACAGATGATAGACGCAATCGTAAATAACAGGCACAGAATTATGGCATGCTGCGTTTACCTGCAGGGTGAATTCGGACAAAGTGATATTTGTCTCGGTGTTCCTATAAAAATCGGTGCACAGGGTATGGAAGAAATTGTCCCGATTAAATTAACACCTGAAGAAAAAGCAGCTTTCGATAAATCAGCGGAAGATGTAAGAAGCATGATAAAAAAATTGCAGTAATAATTTTTAATTGTAAAAAGAAAAAGCCGGCTGCCTGAGGCAGTCGGCTTTTTTTATAATCTATAAAAAATTAATTCTTTTCCAATTCGAGTGGAACGACGTTCAATACTTTTCTTCCGGCTTTATCCGTAAATTTAACTTTGCCGTCTATAAGAGCAAATATAGTATAATCCCTGCCCAATCCGACATTTTTTCCTGGGATGAATTTTGTTCCGTGCTGCCTGACGAGTATATTCCCTGCTTTAACCACTTCTCCGCCGAATCTTTTTACGCCGAGTCTCTGCGATTGTGAATCGCGACCGTTTTTAGAACTTCCTAGACCTTTTTTATGTGCCATGGTGCTTTAAACTTTTTGATTCTTAAAAATTATATAATTTTTTCAATTAAAACCTGTGTATATTGCTGCCTGTGTCCCTTTTTCACCCTGTAACCTTTTCTTATCTTCTTCTTGAACACAATAACCTTATCATCCTTTAAATGACCTAAGACTGTTGCTTCAATTTTATGATTTAAAACCGGAGCGCCAACCTCGAAATTTTTGTCATCTGCAGAATAGAATAATACCTGGTCAAATTCCACTTTCTTGCCTTCTTCTTCAGTAATCTTAGGAATACACAACTTCTGATTTTCCTGTACTTTGTACTGAACACCTTTTATATCTACAATAGCGTACATTTCTATAAATATTTATTTACAAAAGGGTAATTTAATAATTATTACTCAAAAATTCAATGTCTATATTTTTCAAAATCCAAAGATTTTAAGATTGAAAGATTTGGAAGATATGTAAGATTAATTAGATTTTAAGATTCACAAGATTTAAATAAAATATTCTTTTAAAACCTGTGGATAGATTAAATAGCAATAACCGTTAGCAATGCAAACGGGAAGAGCAAAACATATCCCAACCCAGAATTAAGGTGTAAATTCATTAAGCTTTTCTATTTCACACTTATTACTAACAATTTAATATAGAAAATTCACTTTTTCTATATTATTTTTATTTAATATACCGTAAATTGCAATGTTAATCACGGAGAGGTGGCTGAGTGGTTGAAAGCGGCGGTCTCGAAAACCGTTATGGGGGCAACTCCATCCAGGGTTCGAATCCCTGCTTCTCCGCAATATTAAGGACAACATTAAACCGTTATCTCGACAAATCGGAATCCAGGGTTCCCCGCGGCGGCGGGTGCTTCTCCGCTGAACAAAAAATCCAGATAAGTCTGGATTTTTTCATTTCAGACCGATATCCCTGCAAGTTCGGATTCTGTTTTTGCATATCCTCATTTTTTTGAATTTTTTCCATTATTACCTCTTTCATAATATACTATTTTACTTGCTTTTAAACGATAATTTTTTTAAAATAATGGAAATAAAGGAAGTTTTTTATACTATATAATTAAGTATTTATACAATTTTTTTTAAGGAGAAAAAATGTGTAAAAAAACATTTATTTTCTGCTTTTTAATAGTTTTATCAATCTTACCAAATCTCTATTCACAATACAACGGTTTAAATTCTGCCGGTGCAGGCCCATGGGTTTCAAATAGTGAAAATATGAATGCAAATTTGTTTTTACCCAATCCAAATACTGTTGGTTATGCATATCATATGACACAAACAGGGGGCTGTCAGTTATTCAGATTTAATGTGGGTTCCCCTAATATAACAACATTGATAGGCAATGAAAAAATGATATTTGGGAATGGCGATTTTGCTAACCCGACAGGTGTATGGAAATTTTATGTTCAGAGCAATATTTTTTCTCCGTACACAATATATGAAGTTGATACTGCTACAGGAAATCTGGATAGTATCGGTGTACCTTTGAATTTAAGAAGCGGGCATAGAGTCAGGGATATGGAATGGGACCATACAACAAATACAATGTTTATAGTAAGTACAAATTATAATAATACAGAGACACAATTTTATTCTTTGGACTGGGCAACAAAATCATTGACTTGGATTGGTCCTTTGGTTACGTCGCCCGCAGCAATAATGGCAGGAGGTTTTAATGCTAACGGTACTTACTTTGGTTGTGATGCAGGAACGGATGCATTATGGAAAGTGAATAAATATACAGGTGCATGGACAATGGTAGGTCCTTTAGGCATATCCGCTTGTCTTTATCAGGATGCAGGCTTTGACAGGTCGGATTTTTCTAAAATGCTGTTGTGTTCGTGCTCTGATACCCTTGGCCTTTATCAGGTAGATACCGTGACGGGTTCTGCTACGCTTATAGGTCCTTTTCCGTCCGGATATTTGGGAGTCGTAGCAATGGGTTTCATGCCTAAACCGGGTCCTCAGATTTCTCATTCCCCGCTTCAAAATACTACGAATGTGACAGGTCCCTATGCAATTAACGCTGCCGTTACTCCTTCAGGCTCGGGTATTTCAATGACAAAATTATACTGGTCAAGAGATAATATTACCGTTACCGACAGCGTTATGATGACAAATACAAGCGGTAATAACTGGACGGGAAACATTCCCGGTAATGGTCTTCCCGCAACTTACAGATACTATATATGGGCTAAAGATTCCCTCAACAGGTCTGTGGCAGCACCTTATAATGCACCGGTGAGTCTCTATTCTTTTAAATCAAATGCAAACGATACAATAAAACCTGTTATCAATCACACACCTTTAGGAAATATATTTAAATATCAATGGCCGGATTCCGTATTGGCCTCTGTTACGGATAATATCGGAATAGATTCTGTCTGGGTAAGATGGAGAATAAACAGTAATGCAACAAAACATTTAAAACTTATAAATACATCCGGAATTATTTATAAAGCATTATTTAATTCTTTGATTTCCGATGTTAATGTCGGTGATACAATCTATTACCGCATCATAGCTCAGGATAATTTTACCAATCATAACAAGGATTCTACGGGCTTGATTAGTTTTAATATCATACCTTCATTATATTCCTGTATAGGAAATGGAACTGATGTAGTCGGATCTGCAAGTCCGTTTAATACATTTTGGAATGGATTTAAGACACAAATGCTCTGGACTGCTTCAGAAATTTCCGCAAATGGCGGCAATACAGGTAATATCATGCAAATCGGTTTTAATGTAGTTACTGTTGATACTCAAATTATGCATAACTTTAATATTAGAATGCAAAACACGACCATATCTTCACTTATGAATGGATTTATTACTACCGATTGGACAGGTGTTTATTCCGGAACATATCGAGTTAGGGGGATGGGCTGGCAATTTATAGATTTACAGACACCTTTTTACTGGGATGGAGTAAGTAATCTGCTGATTGAAATATGTTTTAGCAATACAAATTATTCTCACGGATCATATTTACAGGGAACACCGGTATCGGCTATGGAGTATTATTTAGGTTATAGCGACACATCAGGATTAGCCTGTACATCATACAGACCTCCCTGGGGTTCTTCAAACAGGCCAAATACATGTTTTCAAATTTTACCGACTGTAGGGATAGTAAATAATTCAAATAATATTCCGACTGTATATAAATTGTCCCAGAATTATCCTAACCCGTTTAATCCTGTGACAAAAATTAATTATCAAATCCCTGTGAAGGGTTATGTCAGTTTGAAGATTTATGATATTCTTGGCAGAGAAGTTAAAGAATTGGTTAACGAAATTAAAGCTCAGGGTTTTTATTCCATAGATTATGATGCTTCCGGCCTATCCAGCGGAATTTATCTGTACAGACTGGAATGCAACGGCTATACCGAAACGAGAAAAATGTTGATGATAAAATAATGAAATTATTTAATAAGAAATCCCTATTTATCGGGAATATTAATAAATTAATTTTTAATAAATTATTTTTATAACAAAAAGTCCTTTTAGGCGGACTTTACTATTAAATATAATTTTAAAAAGAAAAAAATGAGAAAAAAAACATTTGTATTCTGCTTAATATTAATGTTATTGTATTTCTCGAACATTTTTGCCCAATATAATAACGTACTATCTGCGGGTGTTGCTCCCTGGTTACCCAATAGCGGTAATTATAATACGAATTTAGTTTTGACCAAACCGAATACAATCGGATATTCTTACTATCCTGTTGGTACATCAGGAAGCCAGTTGTTCAGATACAGAGTCGGTTCACCCGGTACTACTACTCTTATCGGAAGTGTACAGCCTTATCTGTTTGGTAACGGAGATTTTGCTAACCCGACAGGAGTCTGGAAATTTTATGTTCAGGATCAGAATGCACCGCCTTATACTATTTTTGAAGTAGATACAGCAACCGGAGCTCTTACAAGCATGGGAGCACCTTTGAATTTAAAAAGCGGACATAAACCAATGGATATGGAATGGGACCATACAACCAATTCATTTTATATTTTAAGTTCAGATTCTTCTTTGACTGAAACTCAATTATACAGGATGAACTGGACTACTAAAAATTTAACGTGGGTAGGTTCCCCTGTAACAAGTCCATCCGCAATAGTTGCCGGTGGTTTTAACGCTAACGGAACATATTTTGGAATAGATATGGTTACCGATGCACTCTGGAAAGTAAATAAAAACACAGGTATCTGGACACAGATTGGTTCACTCGGCTATCCTGTTAATTATGCTCAGGATGCCGGTTTTGACAGAACTGATTTTTCTAAAATGCTATGGTGTGCATGCGGAAGTACGGTTGGTTTATATGAAGTTGATACAGCATTCGCATCAATAAATTTGATAGGAACATTCCCGTCTTCATATAATCAGGTTATGGCAACTTGTTTTGTTGCAGGTCCCGGGCCGCAGATTACAATCACTCAGGTTTTAAATACCCAAAACTTGTCGGGACCTTATACTGTAAATGCAGTTGTTACTCCCGGCGGTTCTGGTATTGCTTATACTAAATTATTCTGGTCGAGAAATAATCCGGTCATAACTGATAGTGTAAATATGACCAATACCGGTGGAAATAACTGGACAGGAAGTATTCCCGGTAATGGCAGTCCGGCAATGTACAGATATTACGGATATACTAAAGATTCTCTTAACAGATTTGCGCTGGCTCCTCTTGGTGCACCATCAAATATATACAGCTTTCTTGCTTTGGCAGTTGATACAGTAAAACCGGTAATTACCCATACTCCGATTGGAAATACTCTTAAAGACCTTTGGCCTGTTTCTGTTACTTCTACTGTTACGGATAATTTTGGACTGGATTCTGTCTGGGTTAGATGGAGAAGAAACAGCACTCCTGCAAAAGAATTTAAACTGCTGAATTCGACCGGGAATACATATACAGCATTATTTAATTCCCTCAATTCTGAAATTTATGCTGGTGATACGATTTATTATAGAATTATCGCTCAGGACAATTCTCCGCAGCATAACAGGGACTCTACTGCATTGTATAATTTTTTAATTAGTTCAGGTCCATACAATTGTATAGGAACAGGTACGTCTCAGACTATAAGCGGTCCGTATAATACTGAATATTACGGAGACCGGAGCCAAATGCTCTATACTGCGGCAGAAATTCTTATGGCCGGCGGAATGCAGGGAATTATTACCAAAGTAGGATTTTATATAGGTTCTGTAGTCAGCCTCCCTATGAATAATTTTCATATTAATATTCAAAGCACTTCTGATACATCATTCACGGGATTTGTGAATAGTAACTGGACTAATGTATATTCAGGAAGTTATACAGTTCCCGGAACAGGATGGCAGTATATAGTTCTTCAGACACCTTTTGAATGGGATGGTGCAAGCAATATATTGGTTGAAATATGTTTTGAAA
>PMIW01000064.1 GCA_003158365.1 Ignavibacteriota bacterium
ATTTAAAAGATTGATAGATTAAGATTTTAGGTATATTTGTATATCTTGAAAATCTGTCAAAATTCGAGTAACTTATCAGTTTTATAATACAAAATTATGGATTCTAAATTAATAAACCGAATTACGGGGGCAATTGTTTTTGTCTTCGCAAGTATAGTATATATACTTACCGTTCAACCCACACTCTCTTTATGGGATTGCGGTGAATTTTTAGCCTGTGCATACACTCTTGGAGTACCTCATCCTCCCGGAGCGCCATTGCATATTCTTGTGGGTATAATATTTACAATGTTACCCACTGCATCCGATATCGGATTAAGAATGAATTACCTTTCAGTATTTTCGAGTGCACTGAGTGTTTTATTACTCTATTTGGTCTCTGTTAAAGTGATAAAAAACTGGAAAGGCAAATTTGATTCCACATTCGATTATGTTACAGTAGTAGTTGCTTCTGCAATCGGTGCATTATCATATGCCTTCTGCGACAGTTTCTGGTTTAATGCATTGGAGGCTGAAGTTTACGGATTCGGTACATTTTTAGTTACGCTGTGTATTTATGTTATGATGATATGGTGGGAAAAAGCAGAAGAAAAGGGAAGTGATAAATATATTTTATTTTTCGCTTACATTGTTGGATTGTCTTTAGGTATTCATTTACTTGTAGTGCAGTGTGTATTTGTAGCAGGCCTAATGTTTTATTTCAGAAGATATAACTATACTAAGAACAGTTTTATTATAGCTATAGGAGCATCGATGGGGGCATTCTTTATAGTTTATCCGTTCATAGTAAAAAAGATGCCTGAGTTAATTTCTTCTGCTCCCGTTGCAGGATTTATAGCTATAATTGCGATTTTAATAAGCGGAATATTTTATTCAATAAAAAAGAAAAAGTCACCTGTATTAAATTTGATATTTATGGCAATATTTTTGGTGATTGCAGGATATTCAACCTATATTTCAGTACTGCAAAGGTCCACCGTAAAGAATATACCACTTGATAACAGCAACCCGGACAATATGGAAAGGCTTTTATCTTATCTTAACAGGGAGCAATACGGTGAGCAACCTTTGATCTGGCCAAGAAGATATATGCACGACCAGATGCATGATAACACGTGGAAAAAATATTCAAGTGATTTGGATTTTATGTGGAAATATCAGATAAACCACATGTTCAACCGTTATTTATTCTGGCAATATATAGGGAGGGAAAGTTATGATCAGGAAGCCGGTGTAGATTTTTCAAAGTTTTTTGCGATACCATTTATTTTCGGGTTAATAGGATTGTTTATTCATTTTAAAAAAGACTGGAAACTTGCATTTGTATTCTTCTCTATGTTTATTCTGATGGGAGTCGTTACTGCATTATATCAGAACCAGCAGGATATGCAGCCAAGGGAGAGGGATTATTTTTATGAAGGGGCATTTTATGTATTTTCGCTTTGGATTGGTTTGGGAGTTTACGGGGTAATCGGGCTGATGAAAGAAAAAATGAAACAGGGGCCTTTTGTTCCTGCTGCATCAGCATTATTACTTGTGGCATTTATTTTTGTTCCGGTAAATATGGTCCGGGTCAATTATCACAATCAAAGCAGGGCAGGAAATTATTTCCCTTATGATTATGCTTATAATCTGCTTCAAAGCTGTGATAAGGATGCAATATTGTTTACAAACGGTGATAACGATACATTTCCTTTGTGGTGTTTGCAGGCTGTATATGGTGTAAGGCAGGATGTGACATTAGTAAATTTATCACTGGCTCAGGCAGAGTGGTATGACATTCAACTTAAAAATGAAAGGCCTTACGGTTCTTTACCTGTACCATTTACATATTCGAATGACCAGCTTGAAAAAGTTACAAAGCAGGGGTATTCCTTATGGGATGAAAATAAATTAACTTCAGTTGATATTCCCGATAAGGCATTTCCTGATTCAATTAAGACTAAATACAATCTAACGGATAAATTAGTTTTCAAAATACCAGCTACTATCAGGCAGAGAGATGAAAATAACAAATTGATAACCGCTATTAAATCGAGCGATTTAATTGTGCTTGATATAATAAGAGCGAATAAATGGGAAAGGCCGATTTATTTTTCGACATCAGTATCTCCGGATAATTTTATAGGGTTGAGTGAATACTTAATCGTTGAGGGTATGGCACATAAACTTTTACCTTATAAAGTAACAAGTACAAATATGTACGGATACCCAGTTGATCTTGAAAAGATGAGACAGAATTTGATAGTTGATAAAATCGTTGTTCCTTCAAAAACACCGCAGCACGGATTTTTATTCAGGAATCTGAACAAGGATATATTCTATGACCAGGTACAGGACAGAATGATAGGTTCTTTCAGGACAGCTTATTTATGGTATGCGGGTGCAGTAGTTGAAGATTCCTCGAAGGCTAATCTAACGAAAACAATACTGGAAACTATGGAAAGAAATATTCCAAAAGAACTGAATCCGATGGATTACAGGGAAAAATACATGGTTGCGATATTTTATGCAAAAATAAACGAGAATAAAAAATTCGAAGAATATGCATCGGATGCATATAAAGATGCTTATTCTATAAGGCTCGCAAATAAAAATAATCTGCAGTCTTATTATAACCCGTACAGGATTTTGCTGGATATATCGGAAATGAGGGGTGATTATAAAACCGAAATGGATTTATTAAAAGAGCTCAACCTGAATGACCCTTCCGTCAAGCAAAAAATGGAAATATTGAATTCTAAATTGAACGGAAAGACATACGACAGCAGTAAAACATTGGAAGAAAAAAAATATGAAAATAAGCCGTGATTAAATCAGAATGAAGAATAATCACNNTCGGCTACGGCGGCAACCAGAAAAAAGGATTTAATTATTTCATTGAAAAAGGTTTTGATGTTGTAGTATTACTGCATGGTGACGGGCAATATGCTCCTGAGGTTTTAAGCGATATGTACTCTCCTATTATAAACGATAAAGCGGATGTTGTACTCGGCTCCCGAATGATGAAGAAATACGGCGGTGCTTTAAAAGGCGGAATGCCGTTTTATAAA
>PMIW01000075.1 GCA_003158365.1 Ignavibacteriota bacterium
ATGAAATCGAATTCAAAAAAGAACTGGATGTGTTGGAATTATCAGGTGAAGAGGGATATACGACCACCGAGAGGATTTCTGCACGCCCTACGCTCGATTGCAACGGTATCTGGGGCGGATTTCAGGGTGATGGTGCGAAAACAGTATTACCTGCAAAAGCAGGTGCTAAAATCTCTATGAGGCTTGTTCCGAATCAGGACCCTAAGAAAATAGCCGAATTATTCGAAAAATATATTCTGAAAATTGCGCCAAAATCAATAAAAGTCAAGGTCACCGACTTGCACGGCGGCAAACCATCAGTTACTCCGATTGATACTCCGGCTATTAAAGCTGCTTTGGTTGCATTAAAAGAAGGCTATGGAGTTGAACCTGTGTTTATGAAAGAAGGCGGCTCGATTCCGATTGTAAATTCCTTTAAGGAAATTCTTNNATTACACATTATTTCAGAGAATTATCAAAAATTAAATTATAAAAATGGCTAAAGCAAAAACAAACATCAGAACTAAAAAATCTGCAGCACCTCCTGCCTATATCAGGATTTCTCTTACAAAGAAAAATTATATGATAATCGGGCTTGGAATCATTTTGATTGTTATTGGTTACATACTGATGGCAGCCAATTCAGTTGACGGATTTTTGCCGACAGTTGTTGCACCGATTTTACTTGTAGCGGGATATTGCGTTGTAATACCGCTCGGAATATTGATAAAAGATAAAGCAATTGAAGAAGCCGCTGACAGCAAAAGCATTTCAACCGATAACGGCGGAAACGTAGCTGTCAAATCAAACATAAAAACAAATTAATTTGTTTTTANNCGGCATGTTTTAAGCCGGAATCCATTTTTGTAAATATTCATATTATTTATAAAAGATAAATTTGTTTAGGTTAGTTAAATTTAAAAATAAATTTAACAATGATTATTTGGGAATGTAACGGCTTCGACGGGACGAAAGAAGGTTAGAACAGCATATAGTGTTCTCAGCAAGCACTTTAAAAAGGCTGAAAGGCTTTAAATGCCGACTATAACTATGCAATGGCAGCTTAATTAAAAAAGTTGCCCGTTTTGCTGCAAGGTCTCTTCCTACCGGACAGCAGTGAGGCGCCAAACAGGCGGGATAGCTTAGACTAATGTCTGCGGGGTTTAAGTAAAAATTTAGCGGACTGGCATTCGGAAGGTTTGTTTACTGTTCTTAAGGATGCGAGGAGATGAACAATAAACTAAATATGTAGAAGTTTTAATGGTCTTCGTTTCGGACCCGGGTTCGACTCCCGGCATTTCCACAACCACCCTGTCATTCCAGCGTGTTTTTAGCTGGAATCCAGCTATAACACATGTGTTCTTCAGTTTTAATTCATTATGTAAATAATATATATTTGAATATTTCCTAAGTAATACTTAATTTATTAAAATCGAATACCGAAAGTATTTTCTATGGATAACACAGGAAAATCGAAGCTCACCGGATATTTTATAACATTTATATTCTACACATCAATTTTTTTATTCTTTTTATCATTTAATTTTCAAGATTCCCGTACAAGCGGATGGTATCAGCAAACCTTACAAGATTTAAATGGACAACAAGTATCAGATTTAATTTTTGTGGATAGCTTAACAGGATTTATTATTACAAATAATAGCAACCCAAACGATACAGGCTACATTCTAAAATCAACTAATGGAGGAGATAATTGGAGTATTATTTATAGAGATTTCAGGGATTTTAGCCGAGTAAAATTTTTAAATAAGGATACTGGATTTGTAAGTGGCGGATTTGGAACAGGAGCAAGACTAAAGAAAACGACAAATGGTGGAATAAATTGGTTTGATTTAAATACTCCCGGAGGAGGATTAATAAATTTATATGATTTATGGATTTTTGGAAATGATACAATTTGGGTTACGGAAACCAACAGTTTAGTCGGTGGAATATATCGCACAATAAACGGAGGACAGAATTGGCAGAGGTTTACCGATGGGATTAATCAACCGTATCCAGATAAATTATACTTTTACAACAGTAGAATCGGATTTGCCTCGAACAGCAGTTTATTATTCAGAACAACAAATTCAGGATATAATTGGGTACAGGTTAGTAATAATAATGGTTTTAACGATATGGTGTTTTTAGATAGTTTAACCGGTTATAAAACATACGATAGTGTTAGAAAAACAACTGACGGAGGGTTAAATTGGAAAGCACAAATTTTACCAAACCTTAATGTTGACAGGTCGTTTTATAAATTTGGAGTAATAAATAAAGATACAATTTGGGGAGTTGGAGGTGTAATTTATACTTCTTCGTTAGTCAGAGGAATAGTTTATAAAACAACAAATGGAGGAACAAATTGGGGTTACCAAATACCCGATTTAAATATTAATGTAACCGGAAGTTATTATCTTTTATCTCTAGTAAACAAAAATAATATATGGGCTATACATTCTCCTAAAGAAATCCATACAAATATTGGTGGTAATGACTCAACAATTTATACAAATATCAAAGAGCAAATAACAAATATTTCTACAGATTTTATACTTTATCAAAATTATCCGAACCCCTTTAATTCAACATCAAATATAAAATATAAAATAGAAAAAACTTCAAACATTAAGTTAATTGTTTTTGATATTACTGGTAAGGAAATCGCAACTTTAATAAATAAAAAACAAAATCCTGGGGAATATGAAGTAAAATTTTATGGAAATAGTTTTTCATCCGGAGTATATTTTTATGCACTTTTTGCAGATGGGAGAAGAGTGGATACGAAAAAATTAATATTGCTAAAATAAGTAATGATAATTTTTTAAATGTAGCCCACGGTTTTAACCGTGGGAATTTAATAACAAAAATATTATAACCGTTTTAACGGTTTACAAATATATGCCACATTCATTAACATATATTCGTATTCATTTAATATTTTCAACAAAGGACAGGAAACCTTTGATTCTCGAATCATTTGAAACGAATCTAATTAATCACATAAAAGAAAAATTATCTAATGATTTTGATTCTTTTGTAGAATCAATTGGAGGTTCAAAAGACCACATCCATATTTTGTTTAATCATTCGCCAAATCATTCTTTAAAAGATATTGTGAAAGACATAAAAGGTGAGTCATCACACTGGATAAATGAAAATAATTTTTTAGAAGAAAAATTTGCCTGGCAAGCGGGTTATTCGGCATTTTCAATAAGCATTGATAAAGTTGCTATAGTGAGAAATTACATAAAGAATCAAAAAGAACATCACAAAAAGATATCGTATTTGGAAGAAATTAGAAAATATTTGAAAATTTACGGATTAGATGAAAAAACCGTTGAAACGGTTTTGAATTAGGTTGGATTTCCTTACCCACGGTTAAAACCGTGGGCTGAATTGAAGAGCTTTTTATATTAATTAAAATATGTTTTATAAAATAATTTTATCAATATTAATCTTCTTCTCTCTTTGTGTGTTTTTCGGAGGGTGTGCTTCGAGTAAAGAGGAAATAAAAAATCATTTTAGATTTGAAATAATTGATTCGGTTTTAAAAAAGAATGATGGAAAGATATGTTTTGAATTAAGCAATATTGATTATAAAATGTTTGATAAATATTATGTTTTTCATTGTGATTATTTTGTAAATAAAAATAATAAAATAATTGATACCGTTTATTTCTTTATTTTGTCCGAAAAAGATAAAGACAGCACTATTGATTTAAAGCTATATGAAAAATTAAATAATTCTGAAAAATATTGTATAAATTTATTTACTATGGATTCTTTAAAAAGAACAGATGCGGGAATAAGGGGTGACGCGGGATTTTCTTATGAAGATAACGATGGATGTTCTATACTATTTTGGAGAGATGGAAGAATTGTTTCAAAAGTTTATTTTTCAAATGAAATCAAAAATATTTATATTAAAAAATAATAATTGATTTAGTTGCAGACCCGCGCTCTCATATTTGATATTCAGGATTTGTCCATTCAGGATGGACCCGGCATACGTACAACCGTTTTTATGAAAGGCTGCCCGCTGAGATGCAGATGGTGCTCTAATCCCGAAGGACAGGCTTCCTATCCCGAACTTATGCACATAAATACACTTTGCAAAAAATCATACAAATGCATTTCCGCCTGCCCTTATAACGCAGTTCAAAAAAATGATATTGGCTGTCCGCAATTCAATCGTGATAAATGCAAATCCTGCACTACACGCGAATGCGTTGATTCCTGCCCGTCTCACGCAATAAAATTTGCAGGAAAATATTTATCGCTGGATGAATTAATCGGCAGGATAAAACCTAATCTGCCTTTCTATAAAAATTCAAAAGGCGGAGTTACATTCTCGGGCGGCGAACCTTTCCTTCAATCCGATTTTATTAAGGAATTTATA
Source organism: Ignavibacteriota bacterium (assembly GCA_003158365.1). Taxonomy (GTDB): domain Bacteria; phylum Bacteroidota; class Ignavibacteria; order Tepidaquicellales; family Tepidaquicellaceae; genus FEN-1279. The sequence continues at coordinate 4,388 of PMIW01000075.1, forward strand.
AATGAAACTTCTTCATTCGGATTATCCGTCGGAGTCGAAACCTGCGGAATGTTCGACTGGAGCGGAAGTAAGGATATTGCAGATAAATTTGATTTTTTCTATTACGATTTGAAATGTCTTGAAAGAACAATGCACAAAAGCTATACGGGAAGCACCAATGATGCTATATTATCCAATCTAGAAAACCTTTCAAAACTCTGTGCGGATAAAATAACCGTATCCGTTCCTGTAATACCCGGATTCAACGATACTGAAATCCAGATGAAAGCCATTGCTGGTTATTGCAACGAACTCGGAATTAAAAAACTCAGACTCCTGCCGTATCACTCACTCGGTGAAAATAAATATTTGGATTTAGGCAGTGAATACCGGATGGAAAAAAATCTTTCTGTCGACCAAAAACAATTAAAGACTTTTCTGAACATAATCGAATCCACAGGATTAAAATGCTGGGTGGAATGATTAACGTAATACGTAAAACAAAAAGCGTAAGAACAAATAACAAAATACGATTTTACTTTTTTTCACACTCTATAGACTCTACGGACTCTATAGACTCTACGGACTGAATTATATTTCCATTTTCAGCCTCTTCGAAATGTCTTTCAGCGAAGTCCAGCTCTCCATTAGCTCGGGCAGGTACTCTGTCGATGTTACGAAAGTCCATAAGTATGCAACTATCGAATAAAGCTCGCCGGCGCTGAAATCATCGAGGTCAATTGCAATGTATAGAACTACGAGGAAAATTCCCACCAGTGTAATCCTCATCATTCCGAAATTAAATGCTCCCCAGTCTGCAATTTTTCTCTGCGGCTTTGCAAGGTTTTCATAGTAACTGCGTACATATTCGGGGTCTTCTTTTGAAAATATATCATATATATCTTCATACTGGTCGTGAAAATCTTTTTGCAAAGACATTACTTTTTTGCTGTAAAGCCTGTTTGCCAGATAAACTGGAACAACTATGCAAAGACATGTAAGCGAGATTTTCCAGTCGAAGAAATAAAGCGCAATTATTGCTCCCCCGATTGCTATAACGTTTTCAATTACTTCGGGAATTCTGTACTGCAGAAAGCCGATATACTCGTGCGAAAGCTGCGCGCGGGTTGCTGTCTTGGAAATGTTCAGCCTGAATCGCCTCGAATTTTCGCTTACTTCGGTTGCAATTTTTGTATAAATGTTAAGAAATATTTTAGGGTCAACGGAGCGCCTGACCACACCCATTCCTGAATTCAATACGAAAACAGTAATCCAGACAAGTAATGGCCAGAGATATGAATTGTTCTGGTTTTCTTCGTGAGATTTTGTAGTGTCTTTTATTACGGTCGAATCTTTGGAGTGCAATGTGAAAATCATTTCTACGGAATCTGCATTCCTGATAGAATCTATCGAATGTGTAACAGTTTCTAATGCAAAACTTGAATCGTTTATTTCTTTGATGTTCAGTTTTTGTAAAACATCCTGTACAATTGCAAGACTGTCGGATGTCTTATTTTCCACCTGCACATCTATAACAGCATCAATTACTTTACCGAAAACCGTGGGCTCTATAATCCATGCAACGTTTTCAATTATAACCAGGCTGAAAGCAATAATTATTCCTTTTCTGAATCGTCGTATAAGATCAATAAGTAACATTAGATGTATGTTGGATATTTATAAAACTAATCGTATTTTATTACAAATTCTATGAATAAAGCACGCCGAACCTGAGAAAATGGAAATTTAATCTGTATTATTTACGGAAAATCAACAAAAAGGTTATCCCGTACTAACAGATATTTAACTACTCTTAATGTTGATTAATAACTATTTATTAACTATTTTTAGACAAAAAACAAACCCTATGAGTTTAAAATATAAAGTCTTCAAATTTATACTGTTAAGTACCCTGCTTTGGTTCCCGTTTATAGGGTCGGATTGTAATAAATCTTCCTCAACTCCGTCCAGTGTTATCGGAAGCTGGGAACTTGTAAAAATGCTCGGCAATGCACAGGATGTTTGCCTAGGGGAAACTGCGGATTTCCAGACTTCGGGAAATGCGACTCTTACCTGTCCGAATTCCACTCCTGTACAAAAAACATATACTTATTCGGCTGATATTCTTACTTATACACAAACCGGCCTGAGCTATTCTGTTGCCTTTAAAACTGAAAACGGAATTCAAAAAATGGTTTTAACAGGAAGAAACGGCGTTGACAGGGAATTAACTTATGACCAACTTTCAAAATAATAAAAATTTTAAAATGAAAATAAAATATTCTCCATTTATATTTATTATTCTTGCTGTCATTTCAGGTTTTCTCGGTAATTCATTTTTAAAAAATGAAAATACTGTAACCGGCAGGACATCAATTCCTGAACCCGTAAAAAGCGTAAAGGAAATTATAGCAGAGAAAAAAGTAAATTCGAAATTTGATAATGTAAGGCTTTTCGATTTTAAAACAACCGATGCAAAAACAGGCGGACTCGATAAATATATGAAGACCTGTACAATGCTCGGTCTGAAAACCGCTAATCTCAGAGAACTGGTAAACTCCAAAAAAGAAAATATAGTTATTGAAATTCCTCTCGGCGGAAAGGCTCCCGTTAGTTTCGAGCTTACTAA
>PMIW01000239.1 GCA_003158365.1 Ignavibacteriota bacterium
TTCCCTTTGAAGAGCCTGTGATGATTATAACTTTGTCTTTTAGATTTCCCATAATTAATGTTTTTTTAATGATTACAAAAAAAATACCTAATAAATTTCAAATGCATCCTATTGTTATCTATTAAGGGATTATATTAAGATTACAACTATATGAAGTATAATCAATAACATAACAGATACCCTATATATGTATATATTTGTTAAAAGAGAATCGGGAATTTTATTAAATGATTAAAAGATAAATAAAAAGCATCCCGGTTTATCGGAATGCCTTTATTTATTCAAGAAAATTATTCCTTTTCTATTTAATAAGACTTTCCTGCTTTAGATTTGCGACAATTTCTACAGCTATTGACTGCGCAAGCTCATCTGCATTCCAGGCATCATAGGTTTTTGTCTGCCCTGCCCATACAGGCTTTTTCTTTTCGACAGAAAACAATATCGTTTCCATTTTTACTGTCTTATGCCTTTCGATATATCCGCCGTAACCGCCATACCAGCTATGGTAATAATCATAATAAGATGAATTATATGACACATCAGTTGTTGTGGTTCCTCCATACTTCAAAATCATTAGTCCGTCATATTTTCCTTCAACCACGACTTTTTCAAGGTCAGCTTTCGAGATTTCATCTTTATACGGCAGAAGATTTAAACTTTTAATTGCAGTCACACTATCTTCAATTAAAGCAAGCGATACCTTCTCTTCATATGCTTTTCTGAATTCAAGGTCCTTTATTAAAGCAACAACAAGTATTTTATTAAACTTCTTGGTATAATTCGCATCTCTCCAGTTGGTAAGATAAGTAGGTGCCGTACAGGAAAACATAATAACCGAAATCATCACGAAAAAGAAAAACTTACCTGCCTGATTTAGTATTTTCATTTTAGTGTTTATTAATTTTTATTAAATAAATTTTATTATATAAAATTTCCGAATTTTATCGGAATAAGAACTTAAAAAGCAATTCTACAAAGCCCTCAATCAGAAGGCACCCATATTAAATAAGACAATTTTTTTCAATAAAGGTTTAATTTTCTCTGCATTTTCAACTTTATTATTCAAACATATTCTTTCCTGAACAATAAATTACCTTTTTATTAAACTCAGGAATGGTGAGATATGCTTCACCAATATAAGAGCACACGCGATAGAGCTAAAAATAATTATTTCTTCACTATTTATCCCGCTGAAATTTATTAACCCGTGCCATCTTAAATTCAAAACTATTAACAAAACAGGCATTAGAATAGTTGCGACTATATTTCCAATATGCACATCCTTCTTTATTAAATTCGCAATCACAAATATCACACACCAGATTATAACAATCCAGAAATTCACAACTGCAAATATTCCCGCAGCTGTCGCAAGTCCCCTTCCCCCCTTGAATTTCAGCCAAATGGAATAATTATGTCCAACAATTAGTGCTGCAAATGGAATATACATAAAATCAATACTTATATCTAAAAAATAAAGCGGTATTATTGCAGGTAATACCCCTTTCAAAAAATCAAGAATGAAAACGAATATTCCTGTTTTTTTCGAACCGGAAACGTCATAGCTGTTCATAGCACCAACATTTCCGGAGCCTTCCAATGTAATATCTTTTTTGTGAAATAACTTCAGTATAATAAAGCCTGTAGGGATTGAACCTATAAAATAAAAGAGTACTGACAGAAATGTAATTAATAAAATATTATTTTGCATATTAATTCACATCCAAGGGTCTTGCGACCATTATACCTGTTTTCTTTTTATCACTTTTTAAATATGCCTTAAGTTCTTCTTTGGAAACAATTACTTCCTTTGCAATAATGGATGCGTGCAGAAAATATGTTTTGCCGTTTTTCTTGTAAATGTATCCTGTATGTGTAACATCGAGTCCTTTTATTTCAGTTGTGGTAGCGATAATATCGCCTGTCTGCAAGTCATCATAATATGTGTCAACCTCACCCTTAGGTATATAATATAAATTTCTGCTGTTAATTTTCTTTTCAATGCTTTTTATTATTGCATTTGATTCCCCGTCATCAGTTCCGAGCTGTTTATAAGAATCGGAATGAGTTGACATAAAATTTATCTTTTTATTATACGGCACTCCGCCTATTTTCTTTGTAATATCTTTAACAATCCCTTTTTGCTCGTTATCATAAATCCAGTCCGAAAAATAATGCAGCCTGGATGTATATCCTTCGATTTTCCCGTCCCTGTACCTGATTGTCTGCAGTTCATCTTTATAGTTTTCAAAAGTCGCCGAGCCTGATTCAATTGCACGTGACATTGCAAGAGTATTTTCAACAAAAGTCACACAGTCCAGTCCTGATATCTTAATAACAAGTTTTTCGCTGTAAATATTTTCATCCAGCGTACCAGCTACATATTCGGTACCGAGGAAACTCAACCCTACTTTTTCTATTATTTTACTTATAGATTCATTCTTTAAGGATTCATCGAATGATTTCAATTTTTTCTTTGCCAATTTTTCTTCGTAATCATCGCGTGTATTAAACGCCGAACTACTGAAAAATAATATTGTAAAGAAAAATAATATTAATGATATTGAATATATATTTTTTTTCATAAATAATAATAAGTTTTGCTTTCGAGCTGTCATTCCGGCAGTTCTAAGCCGGAAGCCACTTAAAATTCAATTTATTAATAAAATTAATGATTTAAAATGAATATCAAAATAAGGAAAGCATTAAAAAAAGACTCTCAGGATGTAATCAGGCTGATAAATGAGCTTGCGGAGTTCGAAAAACTCGACCCGCCCGATAAGTCCGCAGTGAAGAATCTGATTAAAGATATTTATTCAAAGAATTCACCAATAAAAGTGCTTGTAGCCGAATCAGGAAAAGAGCTAATCGGATACACATTTTATTTCTTCACATATTCCACTTTCCTTGCTAAAAAAACGCTGTATCTCGAAGACATTTACATTTCAAACAAGTACAGAAGCAAAGGATTCGGGAAAATATTTTTCAATGAGCTTGTAAAAGCAGCAAAAAAAAATAAATGCGGACGAATGGAATGGCACGTGCTGGACTGGAATGTAAATGCAATAAAATTTTATGAAAAATTAGGTGCAAAAGAGTTGAAAGAATGGAAGTATTTCAGGATTAATTTAATGAATAATTATTAAAACGGGGTTTCGTCGAAATTCTTTGTATCCGGGAATGATGTATCGGGTTTTTTGATTTTATTTTCGAACTTGGTAAACTCAGGGAAGAATATCAAATCGAATTCACCGGTTGGACCGTTTCTCTGCTTTCCTATTGTTAATTCGGCTTTGTGCCTGAGCTCTTCGAAGCCCGGGTCGGTATGGTCATTTTTTTGTACAAGGAATGGCCTGTGAACAAAAATTACAACGTCAGCATCCTGCTCGATTGCTCCGGATTCACGAAGGTCTGCAAGCTGCGGGCGTTTTTCTTTTCCGCGCTGTTCGATTCCGCGGTTAAGCTGGGCGCAGGCAACAACAGGTATATCAAGCTCTTTCGCCAGCGCTTTCAGACTTCTGGACACATATGCCACTTCAAGGTCCCTGCGCTCGTGTGATGTTAAACCTCTTACCAACTGCAGGTAGTCCACAATTATCATATCAATTCCGAATTCCTGTTTTATCCTTCTGGCTTTTGCACGAAGTTCCAGAACGGACAATTCACTGGAATCATCTATATAAATATTCGTCTTCAGTTTATGGAAATTCGATGCCACACGGTTCCACTCGACATCAGTCGTTCTGCCTGTTTTTAATTTTGTATTATCAACCCTGGCTTCGCTTGCGAGCATTCTGAGAAGAAGTTCGCGAGTAGTCATTTCAAGAGAAAATATTGCAACACTTTTACCCGCATTAACAGCAGCATTGCGGGCAATATTGATGCCAAGCGCTGTTTTGCCGTGAGAAGGTCTTCCTGCAATAATAATCAATTCGGATTTCTGGAATCCGGAAGTCATTTCGTCAAGCCTGTCAAAACCTGTCGTAACACCCGTAACACCTTTTTTATCTCTCTTTTTTAAATCAGCTAAATCAACGAATAGCTTTTCAATTTCATCCTGTACCGCTACAACTTTTTTCTTGGAAAGAGATTCAGATATATCCAGTATTCTTCTTTCAGCATCGTCGAGCAGGCCGTACGGATTTATCGTGGGGTCAAAGCATCTTTCTACAATTTTTGAGGAAATGCTTATTAAATTTCTTAATATAAATCTGTCGAAAACTATTCTGGCATAATGCTCAGTATTGGCTGAAGTTACCGCTGAATTTGCAAGGTCAATAATATATTCTATTCCGCCGACTTCGCTTAGCTTGCCCATTCTCTTCAGTTCCTCTTTCAGAGTATTGGCATCGATAGGCTCTCTTCTGCCTTCGAGGTTCATCATTGCCTGATATATTGTACCGTTTGCACTTTTGTAAAAATGTGTATAATCGAGAAACTGAAGTATATCGTTGATAACTTCATTATCTATTAACACGGAACCAAGAATTGCGGATTCAAGCTCAACGGCATTTGGCGGGACTTTCCCGTCGACAAATTCGTGCCTGTCATCGAATATTTCAATTTCCTGTGTCTGCCCTTTTTTACTTTTTGTCATATTCTTTTCTAAATAATTGTACATCTTCCCACGTTGGTTTTTTCCAATGCGGGTTTCTTAAAAGTGCTGCGGGATGGTACGTGACCATTAATTTAGCTTTTAAATCTCCAATTTTAAAATCATAAAATTTACCCCTCATTTTGCCGAGAGGTTCTTTTGATTTTAATAGTGTTTGACCTGCAAACGTACCAACAGCCAGAATTAATTTCGGTTTTATTAATTCAAGTTGTTTCATTAAATACGGCTCGCAGTGAAAAATTTCTTCAGGTAACGGATTCCTGTTATCAGGCGGCCTGCATTTTAATATATTGCAAATGAAAACTTCATCACGCGAGAAATTAATCGCTTTCAGAATATCGGTCAGCAGCTGTCCTGCCCTGCCGACAAAAGGTTTCCCCTGCTTATCTTCTTCGCTTCCCGGTGCTTCGCCCACAACAACAACATCAGCATTAGGATTGCCGACACCAAAGACAAAATTCAAACGCGTCTTTCCGAGCGGGCATTTCAGGCATTTGCAGATTTTTTCATTTAAAATTTCTATACTTTCCGAACTCATCCATTCTTCCTGAATCAATCCGTATGAAAAATCTCTTTCAACAGGTTTATCTTTCAAAAGTGTAATGTTAATATTAATATCATCTTCGCTTTGAAGCGAAGGTGTGGAATAATTTAATGAATCTTCTTTAACTTCAGGAACAGATTCCTTTAAAACGTTATAGCCGGGATAATTTTTTACATACTTTAAATATTCAATCGAACCGTCTATTAATTCATTTAAATTCTTAGCCATAGAGAAATATTTATCGTGATTCCTTTAAATAGTAATCGAGTATTGCATTTCCGACATCATACTTACTCATCTTCGGCAGCTTTAAGAAATTCTTTTTATCTATTAACGTAACAATATTTGTATCTGTATTAAAACCTGCTCCGTCATCTTTCGGATTATTAAGTACAATCAAATCGAGGTTTTTTTCTTTCAGTTTTTTCTTTGCATTTTCGATTCCATTGTCGGTTTCAAGAGCAAACCCAATCAGAAAAAAATTCTTTTTGTTTTTCCCGGCATAATTCAAGATATCAGTTGTTCTTTCAAACGCGATATTAAGAGAAAAATCTTTATCTTCTTTTTTAATTTTTTTATCAAAAACTTTTACAGGCCTGAAATCCGATACTGCGGCTGACATTATAACTGCATTCTTGTTTTTCAAATTTGATTTAACCGCATTGAACATCTCTTCCGAGGTTTTCACATCGATTTTCTTTATTCCGGTATTGGAAGTTAATTTTGTCGGTCCTGAAATCAGCGTCACTTCCGCACCTCTTTCGAATGCAGCCCTGGCAATTTCAAAGCCCATTTTACCGGATGAATAATTGGATATGTATCTTACGGAATCCAGCGGTTCTACAGTCGGTCCTGCAGTAATTAGAATCTTTTTACCTTCGAGGTCTTTTTTTTTTAGGAAGAATTTCTTTATTTCTTCGAACATTATTTCAGGCTCGGCCATTTTGCCCATTCCAAATAGTCCGCTTGCAAGCTCGCCGTAAACCGGTTCTATAATTTTATATCCGCGGTTTTGAAGCTTTTTAATATTTTCCTGAGTGACAGGTTTATTGTACATATCAACATCCATCGTAGGTGCAAAATAGACAGGACATCTGCAGGCTAAAACAGTTGAAAGTAAAAAATTATCGCTTATTCCGCATGCAATTTTAGCAATTGAATTTGCAGTAGCGGGAGCAATGATAAAAACATCAGCCCACAAACCATATTTAATGTGCCAGGTACCTGCATTAATTGTTTCAATGTTTTCAGTATTCACTGATTCGGGAAACATGTTTATCACCACTTCATTATTAGATAAAACCGATAATGTAAGCGGTGATACAAGCCTTGCAGCCGAAGGCGTCATTATAACTTTTACTTCAGCTCCTGCTTTTACAAGCAGGCGGACGAAATTACACATTTTGTATGCAGCAATTCCTCCGGTAATTCCCAGCAATATTTTTTTACCTTTAAGCGGCAAGAGAATTGATTATATATTATCTCTGTATCTGAAACTTAATTTATCTTTCACCAGTTCGTCTATAGCTTCTATAGTTGGTTTTGGACGTTTTTCANNTTTGCTATGACGGGTTCCAGCCTCTGGTTGAGTTCCATTTTCATTTCGTCGTTAATCTGCCTTGCTCTTTTGGATGCTATTACAACTGCCTCATAAAGATTCTCTGCATTTGCTTCAAATTTCGCAATGTCAATTGTTTCTAATGCCATTTTATTTTACTCCTGATTTATATTTATTTATTATTTCTTTTACTTCGTTAATTGCTTTTTTCAAGTCATCATTAATTACAACATAATTAAACTTATCAATTTTTTCCATCTCAAAATCAAATCGGCTCAGCCTGTTTTCGATGATTTCAGAACTTTCTGTTCCCCTTTTCACAAGTCTTTCCTTTATTACATCCTTGTTCGGGGGTTTTATAAATATTAACACAGCTTTATCTCTATAAATTCTTTTAATCGACAAAGCGCCTTTCACGTCCAGATCAAAAATCACATCTTTTCCTTCATTAATCTTCCCGTCGATATATGATTTCAGAGTTCCGTAATAATTATCGTTAAATAATTTCTCATATTCGACAAACTCGCCATTTTCAACCCGCTTAAGGAAATCATCTTTTTCAAGAAAAAAATAATCTTTCCCGTTAGTTTCTCCATCGCGCTTTATTCTGGTAGTGGCTGAAACCGAAAATTCGATATCAGGATTATTAAAAAGTATCTCCTTATATATTGATGTCTTGCCTGTTCCTGATGGAGCTGAAAATACAAACAACATAATTATTTACTCAATATTTTGAATCTGTTCCCTTATTTTTTCAATTTCTTCTTTTAAGTAAGAAGCTTTCTGCGAAATTTCCGCATCCATAGCTTTCGATGCAATTGTATTTATTTCCCTGTTGAATTCCTGTATTAAGAAATTCAGCCTTCTGCCTGCATATTCATTAGAGCTTGCACAATCCCTGAAATATTTTATATGGCTTTTAAGCCTCACGCATTCTTCCGTTATATCGAGCTTTTCCAGAAGTATTATAGTTTCAAGTTCCAGTCTCTTTTCATCCAGAATGCTTTTATCTTCTAAGAACTGGGATATTCTCTCCATAACCTTATTTCTCACCATCGGTAACTTCGATTTTCCCGTTTCAAATATATCTTCAACTTCGTTTTCTATTATATCAAGCCTTTCTGATATATCTTTTTTCAGGAAATCGCCTTCTTTCATCTTCATCATGCATATATCTTCAAGTGCTTCTTTGAGAAGGTCACAGACAAACTGATATTCTTCATCGCTAATCTCTTCTGACTGCTCTGCAGACAGTACTTCCGAAAAATGAAGCAAATGCTCAACTTTTATTTTTTCTTTCGAGCCTATTGTTTTTCTTATATTCTTGAGAATGTTGAGATATTCCTTTACAACATCTTTATTTACTGACAGGTTTAATTTATTATCACCGTTGTTATTCAGGCTGACTGAAACGAATATTTTTCCGCGCGTAAGTTTTTGTCTTACAATATCTTTCAAATCGAAATCCTTCGGAGTAAGATTTTTAGGATAACGGAATGAAATCTCGCAGAACCTGCTGTTAACCGAGCGTACTTCAATCGTATAATGTTTGCTTTCATACACTCCTTCGGATTTTCCGAAGCCTGTCATACTTATTATCATAAGATTATAATTTATTTTGTTTATTTTTTTACGTAACTTTTTCCCAGCTCTTTTTTCAGGTATTCAAATGCCTCGTCGACTGTATCAACAAATTTTATTAACTTCAAATCATTATAAGATATTACCCTGTATTCTGCCAATGCTTCAAGATTTATTACTTTACCCCAGAATTTTTTCCCAAACATTAATATAGGCATTTTTTTCATCAATTTCTCTGTTTGAACGAGGGTCAGTAATTCCATCAATTCATCGAGTGTTCCGAATCCACCGGGCATAACAACAAGGGCCTTTGCAAGATAAGCAAACCAGAATTTCCTCATAAAGAAATAATGAAATTCGAAATTCAGATTAGGAGTAATATATTTATTCGGAAACTGTTCGAAAGGAAGGGAAATATTAAAACCTATTGATAGTCCCTTTGCCCTTTGAGCCCCTTTGTTTGCAGCTTCCATAATACCCGGTCCGCCGCCCGAGCATATAACGAATTTATTACCTTTTTTCAGGTCTTTGGACCATCTTGTAAGCCTGTAGGCAAGTTCCTCAGTATCTTCATAATACCGGGCCATTTCAAGCTCTTTTTCAGCATAAGATTGGAGCTTTATATTTTCCGAATAATCTTTTGAATTTTTATTTGCGATTGATTTTAATTTTTTCTTTATATCATCTAAATTTTTCTTCGCCTGGCTTAGAGGAATTATTCTTGCCGAGCCAAAAAATACAATTGTATCTTTAATATTACTTTTAATAAGCCTGTCCTGTGGTTCAAGATATTCTGTCAAAATCCTGACAGGCCTTGCCGAAGGCGAATTAATAAATTTTGTATCTCTATAAGCTTTTGGTGCTTTTTTTAAATGTTCCATTTAATCTATTTATTTTTTAACAATGTCTTATATTTTGTTCGATCATTTCGCTTTCATTATTTTTTTTGTTCTTCTGCTTTTATTATTCATTACTCATTATTCATTACTCATTATTAAAGGCTTCGTCCGCCGTCAACAATAAAAGTATGACCTGTTATATATTTATTTTCTTTTATCAAAAAACTTATTAATGATGTAATATCCTCAGCCCTGCCGAAACTCTTCACAGGATATTTTTCTTTTTCTTTCATAATTACATTTACATTTGCATCGTTTTCAATCAGTATCGTTCCCGGAGCAATTGCATTTACAAGTATTTTAGGTGCAAGTCTTTTCGCCATAAGCTGTGTAAGCTTTATTACCCCTGCTTTTGCAACAGAGTAAGGTATATGGTCGACCCAGTTGAGTATTCCGCCAAGCGATGCAATATTTATTATCTGCAGATTCTTTTCTTTCGATTTATTCATCATTTTCGCTGCTTCAATCGAGCAGAACAATCCGTTTTTCAGATTTGTATCTATAAATTCATCGAACACTTTTTCATCGATATCGAAGAAATCCACTCTTCTGAACATTGCAGCATTATTTATGAGCAAATCCAAACGTCCGAATTTTTCTTTTACCTTCTTAAATAATTTCTTTATTTCTTTAACCTTACTCACATCTGCTTTTACAGGGTACACATCTACGCCGAATTTTACAAATTCCTTTTTGATTTCAGATACTTCAGATTTGGTTGAAGAATTATAGTGCAAGACTATATTGTATCCGTTTTCAGCGACAGATTTGGCAATTTCTTTACCCAGTCTCTTTGCAGAACCTGTTATTAAAGCAACCCTATTTTTAGAACTCATCTAATTATTAATCAATATTATAAAAACAATCAGTACTTCACTCTTGCTTTTTATTACTAATTATTCATTATTCATTCCAAAGTGCCCTCGGGATGACTCGAACATCCGACACATAGTTTAGGAAACTATTGCTCTATCCACCTGAGCTACGAGGGC
>PMIW01000124.1 GCA_003158365.1 Ignavibacteriota bacterium
ACATTTCGAAGACGACAATTTTACCTTCAACGTGGATAACGTAAAAAAGTTGTGCCGTTTACTTATAGAAAAAAATATTAAAATCAACTGGGCTTGTCCAAACGGCATCCGGGCGGATAATATCAGCCCGGAACTTATTCAGGTGATGAAGGAAAGCGGATGCTATTATCTTGCGTATGGTGTTGAATCTGCCAATCTGCGGATTTTGGAGAATATTAAAAAAAGGGAATCCTTGGAAACAATTGCAAAAGCTATTGATATGACCGAAAAAGCCGGCATATCTGCTCAGGGATTTTTTATTTTGGGGCTGCCGGGAGAGACCATTGCGACGATTGAAGAAAATATAAATTTTGCTCTGAGGTCAAAACTGTCGCGGGCACAATTCGTCATTCTTGATGTTTTGCCCGGCTCCGAGTTATGGGATGCACTCAAAGGGAAATTTGTTCCAAACTGGGGAAAAGAAAGCTACCGCGAACCGGAGTGGTTGCCGGAAGGTATAACCAGAGAGCAGTTGATGGAGGCGCAATCCAGAGCTTTTAGAAAATTTTATTTCAGGCCGAAAATATTTTTCAAATTAGTGAAATTAATTGACCATAGACAGATTATTTATTTGATAAATAGAATAAAGGTTTATAGATTAATAAAAAATTGATAGCGTGAACTACGAGATATTTAAAGCAGACATTTTATTGCAAATATTTGTTTCTATTTAAGGTTGTATGTCCTTTGTGTAATTTTTTGCCGCACTTTTAATCGATTTTAAAGAAAAGGACATCCCGATAAACACACTATTAAGGAGAATTTTATACTCATGAAGACTGCAATAGAAATGACGCGAGGACTTATCCGCTCCAAATACTTTTCAGCACCATTCTATGTTCACCTTTATGTTACGGAAAGATGCAATCTCCAATGCCAAATGTGCAATATTTGGAAAAGAAAATCGGAAGAAATGACTATCAAGGAAATTGAGCGGTGCGCAAAAATCCTAAAAGAATTAAAGGTACCAAATATAGTGGTAACCGGAGGAGAGCCTTTTCTTCGCCCTGACATAGTTGAGATTGTGATGTTATTGAATGATTACGGATTTTCCGTAAGGCTTCAAACTAATGGGACACTTGTAACGAAAGAAAAAATCAAGGCCCTTGCCGAAGCAGGATTAAAAGACATTACCATCTCATTGGATACGCTGGATGAGAAAAAATTTGATTGGATTTGCCACTCAAAAAACCTTGTTCAAAAAGTTGAAAAATCATTGGATATTTTAGCTGAATACATGGATGGCTTTATAGTAGTAAGCACTGTCGTATCAAGGATAAATATTTCGGAACTGCCAGAAATTGTTAAATTTGTGCATTCAAAAGGAGCATATGCTTCACTTTACCCTGTACACATGCAACCGGCTGAAAATACCCCAGGCTTTTGTTTAGGGTATAGTAAAGAAATGATTTTTTTAAAGTATGACCTCCCTGAAATAGAGAAAGTCTATGCAGAAATATTGAAAATGAAAAAGGAAGGATACAGAATAATTAATTCAAAATTATTTTTGAATGATTCTCTTGAATATTTCAGGACAGGCAATTATACGTGGAATTGTAAGGCTGGGGAAAGATTTTTTGTTATTTATCCCGATGGAGGAGTTGCGTCTTGTGATTTATTTCCTCCTTTGCTTAATATAAAATCAAACTTCTTGAAAGAATTCAGGAACACCGAGTATAAGGAAAGCGTAAGGCGCATAAGGGAAGGATGCAATGGTTGCATTTTGGCTTGCTGGCGGGAAACAAGCCTGTTTATTGATGATTTTGCGACCAAGATGGAGCAAATGAGGCTTTACCTGAGAAAAAAGACAGGCACACACCATAAATAAGGAAGTTATTGTTAAGTATGGTCTTAAATATGTTTCAATTCAGATGTCCATTGGCAAGTCGCTCCACATATGTATTTTATTGACACACAGTGTTTTTATATTATATTTTTTTGATAAAATACAGCATCTCATCAAAATTAAAAACAAGGAATGGATAATTAAAATATGACAGCAGAAATCCTTAAACTTACTAAAAGTCTTTCTCCTCTAACTTTGAAAACAATAGATGCAAAAATTATTTTCGATGGCGAAAATATTTGTATGGTGAAAAAGGATGAAGAAGGAAGGGAATATAAGACATTAGTTGAAAAAGATAAGGAACTGTATTTGCTTTTTACGAAATTAACTGGTGAGTCTTCTGCAAAAAAGCAGTTTATCTCTGCTTATGTATCATCAAAATGCAATTTAAATTGTCAGGTATGCTATGAGAGGTATGGCAATAACAAGGAGGTAAGCCTTGAAGAGATAAAAGAATTGTCGGAGAAATACAAAAACTGCAGAATTGGTGTGACGGGAATGGAACCGACTTGCAGGGAAGATATTTTTGAATTAATTAAAATTGTACGAAATAATCACAGCCTTGTTACAAATGGAATAAAACTGGCATCTCTTGAATATGTTCAGAAATTAAAAATGCATGGTTTAAAAAGGACATGTTTTTCTCTTAATGGTTTTAATGATGAAATTTATCAGAAAATGAATGGCGGAAATCTTCTCGAGACCAAGTTGAAAGCGCTTAAAAATATCGAGCTTGAAAAAATAGATACATTGCTTTCAGCGACGATAGCAAGGAGCATCAATGAAGATCAAATTCTGCCTTTGGTGGAATTCTGTTTCGGGCATCGTTCTTTTATCATTGGGCTTAGAATAAGAACCCTGGCTCAAATGGGGAAACATTTGAATTCAGAGCAGATCTGCATGTCTGAATTAATAGAACTGGCTGCGAATTCGTTGAGTATAAGCAAAGCTGATATTATCACTGAGTTCTGCTTTATTCAGGCATTTATCGAAAAATTCAGTAAGATTCTGCCGAAAGGTTTCAAGGATCATTATGGCGTAAAACTATGCAGTTTTGTTTTTAATGTTTTAAAAGAAAGCGATGGAGGATATTCTTCTCCCGGTTTGCGTATTGATTTGGACAATATAAACAAAAGTAAGTTCAAATCATTTTCTTTGTTTTATTATCTGATCAGAGCATACGGACCGTTCATATTAATTGAAACAGCTCTTCATGTCCTGAATCTGCGCCGGTTTATTGTTCAGAAAAAAATTCTTAATATAACTCTCAAATGCTGGCCTAATCTTTATAATATTGATTTAGCGGAAATGAATAAATGTCCACACGTATATTATAAAAATGGGGAAATGGAGAAATTTTGTATTTCTAATATTAAGGATTCTGTGAAGAAAGAAAGAATAATAAAATGAAAATAAGTGGAGCGCGAGCTGTAGCGCTTGTTTTGAAAAAACTTGGCGTAAATTATATTTGGGGAATTCCTGGAACAAAGATCCTCCCAATTTATAATGAGATAAATGATGTTGGCATCAATAGTATTCTGGTTACAAACGAACTTTCCGCTTCATTCATGGCAGATAGTTATTATCGGGTAACTGGAAAGCCAGGCGTCTGTATTGCTATTCCCGGTCCGGGCCTTACCAATATGCTGACAGGAATTGCGGAGGCATTTCTTGATTCATCTTCAATTCTGGTGCTAACAGTAAATCCGAAAAAATACTGCCGCCATTTTCACATCCATGAGATTCCCCAACTTGAAATGGTAAGGCCTGTTGTAAAAAAAGTATTCGAAATTTCGTCTGTTTCTCAGATTAACGAATTATTCGAAGCATATAATTCTTCATATAGGGATCAGCCTTGTCCGGTTATTGTGGAAATTGGAAGTCAGGTCATGGAACAGGAAATAAAAGAATCAGAACTGATGCCTGAAGTTCTGTCGACACCAAAAAGAATCTCAAAAGAACCGATTGCAAAAATCATAAAACATATAAGTGAAGCCCGTCAGGTTGGAATTTACGCGGGGAATGGTTGCGTTGACGCCGGTAAAGAGCTGTTGAAAATGTCAAGAATACTTTCTGCTCCCATTGCAACAACAATATCAGGCAGGGGAGTTGTTCCTGAAGATTATGAATTGTCCACCGGATATGGGTTTGGGCGGACAGGATCTCCTGTCGCGTACAGGATTTTTAAAAATTGTGATTTGGTTCTGGCAATTGGAGTAAAATTTTCTGAGATGGCAACAGGAGGATGGGGACTAAAGTTTAAAAATATTATTCATATTGATGCCGCTAAAGATAATTTAGATAAAAACTATTCCAGTCTTTTTTCTTTACAGATGGATGCAAAAATAGCTCTTGAGGAGTTGAATAAATCATTAAGTGGCGCGCCAAGGCCTGTTAATATTACAATCATTGAAGAAATCAAAAAATACAGAGCCGAGCATACTTTTAAAATAGAGAAGAAAATAGGCCGTGGTAATTTGCATCCCTCGATATTCCTACATGAGTTGAGAAAATGTTTGCCAAGGGATGCCATTGTTTGCACGGATGTTGGATATCATCAGTTATGGAGCATTAGCGATTTTGATGTACTTGAACCACGAACCTATCTGACTCCTGCGGATTATCAGGCAATGGGTTTCGGCATTCCGGCTTCTATTGGTGCTGCAATTGCAAAGCCGGACAAAAAAGTTGTGTGCATTTGTGGCGATGGAGGTTTCCTAATCAGTGGTTTTGAGCTTTTAACCGCTGTAAGGGAAAAGCTTAGCCTATCTGTGTTTATCTTTAATGATGGCGCTCTGGGACTTATAAAAGGGTTGCAGAAAACGCTTTATAATAGAAATGTATCCGTTGATTTGAATAACCCCGACTTCAAACAACTGGCGAATTCTTTTGGAGTGCGATACTTCGGAATTTCCGACGAAACAAATTTAAAAGAAAAACTTGAGAAAATACTTGAACATAAAGGTGTAAATCTTATTGAGTGCAAAATTGTCTATGATGAGTTTCCCCGATACATCTAGGGAAATATTAGAAATTCCTGGGATCAAACCCCTTTATCTAAAAAGATGTCCCTGCTTTATCGATATATTAAATGTAGAATTTAATTAAGATATTTTTTAATAAATTAAAATCAGAGCAAAGATGAAAAAATATTTCGATATAGGACGCCAATACGATTCTATCACTGATGGATGGCGTTATATTTTTGGTGACAATTTTCATTTAGGATATTTCAAAACACCTGAAGATAATCTTGATAGAGCGACTGATAATCTTATTGATGAACTTGCATCGTTGTGCAAATTTGGTACGGAAACAAGAATATTAGATGCAGGATGCGGTATCGGCGCCCCAGCTACTTATCTTTATAATAAATTCGNNGGGAAAGTTCGTTTCATGGTTGCGGATATGACTGCTACAGGATTTCCGGATAAAAGTTTCGATGTAATATGGATTATGGAATCATCTCATCTAGTAATAAACAAAGCTTTGCTATTTGATGAATGCTATAGATTACTGAGACCGGGAGGGCATATTCTTCTGTCAGATGTTCTGAGCAATAAAGAATATAATTTTGTTTTTAAGTTAAAAAATATTTTCAAATTGGTTAACATGATAAAAACTTTCGGAGGAGGAAGGGTAGAAACACCCGAACGCTATATCGAATCATTGCGTAAATCAGGCTTTAAAAATATATTTTTCAGAGATATAAGCAAAGGAGCAGAGCCAACGTTAAATTATTGGGGAAAAAATATTATCAAGAACAGAAACATTCTGATAAAAGTATTCAATGAGCGTGAGATTAAAAGATTTGAGAAATCTATTGAAACGTTTAAATACTTATTCAGGGAAGGATTCAAATGTTATTACCTTTTTCGGGCAGAAAAATAGTCTGCATATCTGGAGCCAGTTTTATAATTGATATATAATTATTCCTTTCTTATAATACAAAAGTTAACAAATAATGTCTTGTCAAAAAATAAACAAACGCCTATGAGAGCCAAATTTATTCTTTATTTATCGTTGCTAATTCCCTTTGCGTTAGTGTTTATATACGTATTGAACACATCTACTGATTTGGTTGCTGGTGATGACATGTATCTGATTAAAGGAGGATTCATTGAAGGTTACTTGAAAGGGACACTAACCTTTAACGATCTTTGGCGTCCACTGCATGTTTCGAGACTGCTGGGCTATAATCTCCTGCAAATTGCCAATATCAAATTGTCCTCTATGAATTCCAAAAATCTGGCTTTATTGATACCTTTTTTTATGTTGGCTTCCGCTATCTTAATTTATCGGGAATACCGGAAAAGTCTGGTGCTGGAGCATTCACCGGAATTCATTGCGGCAACTTTTCTTGTCCTCACATTTATTATTTTCAATATTATTCAATGGGAAGGGTTGCTTGGTGGTTGTGATTTAGTATATCAGTCATCTATGCCGTTCTTTATTGCGAGTTTTATAGGTACGGAGCTATTCCTCTTAAGGGGCAATTGGAAATACTTGCCAGTAACCTTTATATTAACTCCTCTGGCCATGTTGGTCTTTAATGGAAGGTTGTACGTATCTTTTATACCGACGTTAGGTTCAATCTTCCTGTGCTACTTACTGAACTATCGTTCCAGTTTGACAAAAGATTTCTGGATTCGCGCGCTTTTGATCAGTCTTTTTATCGCTGTGATCGCTTTTCTTTACATGTATAAAATCAATATTAATGCGAATTTCCCATATGCTGCGACTGAAGTCTTTGCCCATCCCTTAGAAGTAAGCGAGTTTCTTCTTGCCGCCTTTGCTTCCAGCGTTGTCGGAGTTGACGTTTTTTTCTCCAGCACATATTTTTCATTCAATACTATGCTGATAATAGGATTGATCATCGTTATTTTGTACGTTTTGGCGCTGGCGCTCTTCTTTAGATCACGCATGTATGAAAGGACATATCTGCCGCTTTTTCTCATCGTGCAAACATTCTTCTATTTGGGATTCATGACAATTGGAAGGTTTGAACTTGGTAAAGATTCCGGCATGGCCTCCCGTTACGCATGTGTCAGCATATACGGAATTGCAGCAATGGTCTGGATATTCATATTCATTCTGGCTCATCCTAAAAAACTAAAAGCTTTGTTGAAGAGTACAATTATTACAGGTTTCATTATTGTTTTTTCAGGACTTCTTCTGACCTCAATGGTCGTTTGGCGTATTCAGCCCCAGCGAAAAGCTTATTTCGAGCAACTCCCTAATATTGCATTGCGGGTGGACACAGCCACACCGGAAGAACTTTCTAAATTTTTTGAGAGTCCAGAGCGGGTTCGCGATTCCCTGCGCCTTTTGCGGGAATACAAGCTGAACGCTTATCGCACTTCATCTGCTGAAAGGGAATAAACCTTCTTAAAAACCTTTGTGCAGTTATTATTATTTTTGAGAAGTTCTCCAAAAACGATAAAATAGATAGCATAGAAACATTGGAAAAAAACACAAGGGGCTATATTTAATTGACATAAAATTGCAATTCTCTTAGACTCCTCTCTTGAAAAAGCAAATTATTAGCAAATCAAACAAACAGGTATGCTATGCGTCCGTTAAAAATTTTTCTCGCCAGCCTTGGATTCAGAAAGTCAGTTTTAGGCACGATTCCTCCTCTCGGGATAATGTATATTGCGGCTTATCTCAGAACAAAATTCAATGTTGAGATACGTATTGTTAATCAAAAAATAAATAACATGCCGGATGACGAGCTCGTGAAACAGGCAAAAGAATTCGGAGCTGACGTAATCGGATTGAGTATGCTGACCACGAATGCATACAGCCTTCCTTATACTACACGAAATCTGAAGGCTGCGCTTCCTGATACGCTAATAGTCATTGGCGGTCCTCATGTTTCCGCATTTGGAGCGAAATCGCTGGAGGGCAACCTTGCCGATGTGGCGGTACCTTACGAGGGGGAACTTGCTTTCGAGGCGGTTATCAACGCGCATTTCAATGGCGGAAATATGGCCGGTGTTCCAGGAATATTCAGACGCGCCGAAGGCACAATAGTTTCCAATCCGGGGATTACTCCATTTGTGGAGAATCTTGATTCACTTCCGTTTCCGGCTTATGATCTTGTTGATCTTAAGCCATACTGGAACGTCCCGGCAATGACCTCTTTAATGCGCAGAAAATATGTTTCTCTTTTCACCAGCAGAGGCTGCCCCTTCAGATGTATTTACTGTCACCGGATTTTCGGAGATAGACTTCGTGTCCACTCGGCCCAAAGAGTTATTGAAGAGATAAAATTCTATATAAGGGATTATGGAGTTAATGATTTTGAATTCCACGATGATGTCTTCAATCATGATAAAAGAAGATTGTTTGAAATCTGCGGCCTTATCGCAAAACTCGACTCTAAGGTAAAGTTGTCTTTCCCCAACGGACTGCGCTTCGACGAACTCAACACTGATTCTATTGATGCGCTGACGGACGCGGGTATATACCACTGCGCTTGCCCTCTGGAATCGGGCTCGCCGCGAATTCAAAAGTTGATCGGAAAAAATCTCAATATCCGGAAATATCTCGAAAATGTGAAATACATGACTTCGAAAAGAATCTTTACACTCGGGTTTGTGATGATGGGATTTCCAACTGAGACCGAAGAAGACCTAAAACAGACAATAGAGACCGCCTGCATTTCAAGGCTTCATACCGCGACTTTCTTCACTCTCACTCTATTTCCCGGCACAAAAATATACGATATAGTTTTGAAGAATAATCCCGGGAAGCTTAAAAATATCAATTATGACGATAATGAGTATGCTCATATGAAATACAACTTCTCGGATGTTCCTGATAAAGAGTTTTTTTATTACCAGAGAAAAGCATACAGAGATTTTTATATGAACCCCTCCAGGATTTTCCGAATTACAAGGGATTTTCGCCAGACGCGGAGCCTTCCCCTGTTTATACCTGAATATTTTAAAAGGCTTTTAAAAGGTATTTCGGGTTAAATTCATAAACAAATTATTTTTTTTATTTAATGAATCCACGGGAAAAATAACCTTTCGCCGGAAATAAATGATCCGCCTGCCTTAATGCACAGCCCAGATTGACTGAACCATACATCAGAGATGATTTCTGTTAAGAAAGAATATTGCGATGTGCTTTAGGAATGTACATCATTGTTTCGCCTTGTCTTTTGCGGTTAATATTGCATTGACATACAATTATAATTTACCTACATTACGTAGTCAAACAGGTATATTATATTGACACTAAAATGTGTCATTGGTGGAAACGTATAAAAACAGGTTAATATTATGAAAATAGGAGTTTTGGGCGGAGGACTAAGCGGTATTTCACTTGCTTATTTTCTGCAGAATAAACAGGGAATCAACTGTATAGAGATACTTGAGAAAGAGCGTGAGCCAGGAGGCTTATGCCGTTCTTTCAATTTAAATGGACTGTCTTACGACATCGGCCCGCATATCATTTTTTCGAAAGACAATGAAATATTGGATTTGATGATTAATCTCCTCGGAGAGAATAAAAACAAATTTAAAAGATCTAACAAAATATATTATAAAAAATCATTCATAAAATATCCTTTTGAAAACGAACTTTCAGCGCTGTCCGAGGCTGACAGAGAGTACTGCCTGAATACCTTTCTTAACAATCCATACGAAAATAGTGTGGCGGAGAATATGCTCCAGTATTTTCTGAAAACATTTGGAGAAGGCATCACCAATATTTACTTAAAGCCTTATAACGAGAAAATATGGAAGTTCGATCTTTCTTTTATGGATACGCAGATGATTGAAAGGATTCCTAAACCTCCGAGAGAAGATATTATAAATAGCGCGAGCGGAATTCCTACCGAAGGTTATCTTCATCAAATATATTTTTATTATCCTCAACAGGGTGGCATAAATTCGTTAATAAAATCTTTTATAAATCAATTTAATAAAAAAGTAATAATTACCGCAGACAGCAATGTTGTTGAATTGCAGAGGATTAAAAATAAATGGAAGATCAAAACGGATAAAGGTGCATCGGGAGAATACGATTTGATTGTTTCTACGATACCGGTTCAATCATTAGCCGGGATTTATAAATCTGATATACCAAAAGAAATTATTGAGTCGATTATCGATCTGAAATATAGTTCTATAATTATCACGATCATAAATGTCAAAAAGGATAATCTGGGCAGCAATTTTTCTGTAATGGTTCCGGATAAAGACATCATTTTTCACCGGGTGTCGAAACTAAATTTTTTGGGAGACTGCTACGGCGCCAAAGATGGTTCAAATACTTTGCTGGTGGAGATAACTTACGCCAAAGACAGTCTGCTTGAGAAAATGAGTAACAGCGATGTGGAGAAAAAAATAATCGAAGGATTGGAAGATACTAAATTTATTGACAACCGTGAGCAGATTAATTTTATGGAAACAAGAAGATTTGAGTATGCCTATATTATTTACGATTTGCATCATAAGAAAAATATGAATTTAATCAGGAATTATTTTGACAATCAGGGCATTAGTCTCTGTGGCAGATTTGGCGAATTTGAATATTTAAATATGGATGCTGTTATCAGGCATGCGAAAAACTTGAGTGAAGAGATAGAAAAATAATGTGAGGTATGAAGGAATATCTTATAAAGTTTTACACGCAAATTACTTTGTTAATCTTTAAAAACGGGAATAGTTTTAGGAAAACGTAATTATGAAAACATTAATCACCGGCGGCGCCGGTTTTATAGGAAGTCACTTGGCGGATCTCCTGGTGTCTAGAGATTATTATGTGCTTGCAGTTGACAATCTTTCTTTGGGAACAATAGAAAATATTAATCATCTGACTAATCACAAAAAGTTTAAGTTCATTAAAGAAGATTTGCTGCACCTTGATAAATTGAAAGATAGTTTTCAGGAAAATAAATTTGACGCTGTTTTCCATTTGGCGGCAAATTCGGATATAGCCGCGAGCGCGACTAATCCGGAGATTGATTTGAATAATACCTTCATGACAACGTGGAATACTCTGGAATGCTGCCGGATATTTCATGTTAATAAGTTTGTGTTTGCCTCTTCATCCGCTGTTTATGGAGACACAATACGGGAATTAACGGAAGAAACAGGACCTTTTTTACCGGTTTCTTATTATGGCGCGGGCAAGCTTGCTTCGGAAGCTTTCATTTGCGCTTATTCTTCCATGAACAATATCCAGTCATGGATTGTAAGATTTCCCAATGTCGTGGGAGAAAGGATGACGCATGGAGTTATCCATGATTTTATTGAAAAGCTGAAGAGCAACCCAAAGCAACTGGAAATATTAGGCGACGGCAACCAGAAAAAGCCTTACGTGTATGTCAAGGATTTGGTGGAAGCCATGTTCTTTATATATCAGACTTCAAAAGAGAGGTTGAATTATTACAATGTGGGTGTGGAAGATCAAACAACTGTCACTGAGATAGCAAAAATAGTTTGCGAGGAAATGCAATTAGGAAATGTAGAATTAAAATATACCGGTGGAAACGCAGGTTGGAAAGGCGATGTTCCACACTATGAATATGATTTGAATAAAATAAATTCTCTGGGATGGAGAGCAAAGTATTCATCCACGGAAGCTGTAAGACTAGCCGTTTGGAGTATCCTGAGCAAATGATAGCGTTTATCCTTGCAGGAGGGAAAGGAACGAGACTGAAGGAAATTACCACGGGTAACACGCCTAAGCCGATGGTCAACATCGCCGGCAAGCCTATCCTGCAATATCAACTGGAGTTCCTCGCGA
This sequence comes from Ignavibacteriota bacterium, assembly GCA_003158365.1. Taxonomy (GTDB): domain Bacteria; phylum Bacteroidota; class Ignavibacteria; order Tepidaquicellales; family Tepidaquicellaceae; genus FEN-1279. The sequence continues at coordinate 11,651 of PMIW01000124.1, forward strand.
AAAATAATGTGGATGAGGTTATCATGAGCGTTGGTTACGGCGCGGAAGCAATCAAAAAATATTTAGGAGAAGATAAAAAAATCGGTTTGACAATAACGTATTCGGAGGAACCCCACCCGTTGGGCACTGCCGGCGCTTTTAAGTATGCTGAACCATTATTTGATGGAACAAAAGACATTCTGGTTTTATATGGAGACATCATTTTCGATATTGATTTAAAAAGAATGATCAATTTTCACAATGCCCATAGCGGTCTGGGCACGTTACTGGTTCATCCCAACAATCATCCTTATGACAGTGATTTACTGGAAGTGAATAGTACCAACAAAATAATTAGATTTATCACCAAACCGCATCCAGCCAATAAATATTATCAAAATTTAGTCAACGCCGGCATATATATTCTTAAGCCGGATATTAATTGTTTCATAGAAAGCGGGCGGAAACTTGATTTCGGGCAGGATGTTTTTCCCATGTTGGTTGGCGATGGTCAAGACCTCTATGCTTACAGATCATCGGAGTATGTAAAGGATGTTGGATCGGTAAATAGATATAAAGACGTCGAGAGAGATATTCTCAGTGGCAAAGTTTATCGCAGAAATCTGGACAATAAGCAAAAGGCCGTATTTCTGGACAGAGACGGTGTTATTAATGAACCTGTATATAATCACAAAACCGGAGAATTGGAACCACCCCATGATATCAAAGATTTAAAGTTATATGACTGGACTATTGAAAGTCTGAAAAGATTTCAGAATATGGATTATTTAATGTTCGTAGTATCAAATCAGCCGGATTACGCTAAGGGTAAAACTACACTGGAAAATTTAAGAAATGTTCATAATGAGCTGATAAAGATATTCGACAAAAATGATTTAATGTTCAGGGAATATTTCTATTGTTATCATCATCCTGAAGGAATAATACCTGAATATAGTATTAAATGTGATTGCCGAAAACCCGCTAATGCTAATGTTATCAGGGCAATAAATAATTATAATATTAATAGAAATCACTCATGGTTTATAGGGGACAGAGATTCTGATATAATATGCGGAAAAAATTCGGGACTTAAAACAATATTTATCAACGAAAAAAATTTAAATCACAATTTAGCAGATTATAATGTAAAAAATTTACAAGAAGCTGCTGAAATTATTTCACAAATTAAGAACTTAAAAAATGACACCAAATCCGGGAAAACTGAAAATTAAGATTTTTGCAGATGGAGCAAATGTTGAGGAAATGATTAAAGTTTATAGAGAAGGTTTGGTAAAGGGCTTTACGACAAATCCGACTTTGATGAAAAAAAATGGTATTAAAAATTATGAAAAGTTTGCAAAAGAAATTTTAAATGAAATAGTCGATCTTCCTATTTCATTTGAAGTGTTTTCGGATGAATTCGATAACATGGAAAAGGAAGCAAGATTAATATCATCATGGGGCAAAAATGTATTCGTAAAAATTCCAATAACAAACACAAAAAAAGAATCATCTATTCCACTTATTAAAAAATTATCCCATGACGGGCTGATGCTTAATATTACAGCGATGCTCACAGTTGAACAGGTTGAAAATGTAGCTTATAATATTTCACCCGAATCCAAGACAATTGTATCAGTTTTTGCCGGCAGGATAGCTGATACCGGCAGGGATCCTATTCCATACATGAAGGAATCCTCTGAAATATTGAAAGAAAATAAAAACTCAGAACTTCTCTGGGCGAGTCCGAGAGAATTATTGAATATTTTTCATGCCGAAGAATGTAATTGTGATATTATTACGGTTACAAATGATATCTTGAAAAAACTAAGTATGGTTAATAAAGATTTAGAAGAGTTATCGCTTGATACCGTTAAAATGTTTTATAATGACGGCAAAAATTTAGGATATAATATTTTAGATAAATAATTTTATTTAACTTAAGAATTTATTTTCGTGTCAAGGTTCAAGGAATTATTATTTTTATTGATATCAGATTTGATTTTTATATCTGCCGCTTACTCTGTATATTATTATTTCAGGATTGAAACCGGTTTAATAAAATATACAAACCCGGTTTCCTACCTTATTCCAATGCTTGTCATTAATATTTACTGGTTAATAGTATTTTCTTTTTTTGGATTATATCAGCATTGGTTTGTAAGGTCGAGATTCGATGAATTTTCCTCCGTTTTCAAAACTGTCCTGGTAGGGTGTTTATTTTTATTTTTTGCTATATTTATCGATGATTATATGAAAGATGCGGCTATTATATCAAGATTTTTGATTTTAATTTACGCATCCATCATGATTTTCTTCATATCGCTCGGGAGAATATTAATTCGCGGATTCCAGATTAATTTACTTGAAAGAGGATTAGGTCTTTCAAACACGATTATAGTTGGTAATGGTGAGAAAGCTCATGAATTGTATGACATGTTAATAAAATATCCCCGCCTGGGATATAAATTCAAAGGATTCATAAGATTGGATTCCGAGGTAGAATCGGAAAATGACGTCGGTGTAATAAAAGAATTAAAAGATGTGATTCGAAGAGAGAAGATTAATACAGTACTCATTGCATCTGAACAAAAAGCCGAAAATATATTATTTGAAGTATTAAATGAATGCGAAAATGAAAATGTCACTGTGAAAATCATGCCCAAGTTATACGAAATTGTCAGCGGGATGGCTAAAACGCAACAGATATATGGAATTCCGCTAATCGAGGTAAAATCGAAATTAATGTCATTTCCGTTAAGATTTACAAAAAGATTAACAGATATTTTTCTGTCCTTATTATTCTTAATTTTATTTTCACCTTTTTTTATATTAATTATTTTAATCATAAAAGTTTCATCAAGAGGACCGGTTTTTTATATTCAAAAGTGTTCCGGCAAAAACGGAAAAATATTTTCAGCTTTAAAATTCCGAACAATATATGGGCAATTTAATCTTGATGTCGGTCACGAATGGACACAGAAAAATTATAAAATATTCACACCTTTCGGAAGATTTCTTAAGAAAACAAAATTAGATGTTGTTCCGGAATTTATGAATGTTATTAAAAACGAAATGAGCATAGTCGGTCCGAGAGCTGAACCGCCGGAATATTTTGAACTATATAAAAAAGAAATTCCTTATTATTCCCGCCGGTTAGTTGTTAAACCCGGTGTGACGGGATGGGCACAGGTAAAACATAATATTGAAGCATCCGTAGAAGATGTTAAAACTAAGCTTCAGTATGATTTTTACTATATAGAAAATCTGAGCCTCTCGTTGGATTTTAAAATTATGCTTAACACTTTATTCGTTGTAATATCTATGAAAGGACAATGATATGAAAAGAATACTTGTAATCATACCAACTTATAATGAATCCGAAAATATTTTGAACATTATTCCCGAAGTACTTAAATTCAGTAATGCAGATTATGAGTTCGATATTCTTATTGTAGATGATAATTCACCTGACGGAACTTCAGAAATAGTTGAAAATAATTTTTCTGATAATGTTTTTCTTTTAAAAAGAGAAAAAAAGTTAGGTCTTGGTACTGCATATTGCGCAGGCTTTAATTTTGCCATCAAAAATAATTATGACCTGATCTTTGAGATGGATGCAGATTTTTCGCATGACCCTAAATATTTACCTCGTTTCCTTGATAAGATTGAAGATGGATATGATTTAGTTGTAGGTTCAAGGTATATAGACGGAGTATCAGTTGTAAACTGGCCTATAAGCAGGCTGATATTAAGTTATAGTGCTAATATTTATACGCGGATAATTACGGGTTTAAAAGTTAAAGATACAACAGCGGGTTTTATGTGTTATAAAGTTTCTGCATTATCTCAAATTGACCTGAATAAAGTCAAATCAAACGGGTATTCTTTCCAGATTGAAATGAAATTTAAATTTTATAAAAAAGGATTTAAAATTACCGAAATTCCAATTCTCTTTATTGATAGAACAGCCGGTAGCTCAAAAATGTCGAGGAAGGTTGTATTTGAAGCCTATCTTATGGTTTGGAAACTCAAATGGAAATCTATCTTCAGACAGCTTTAATTATAATCTAATTGCCTGAAAAATACGAATGTACGATATTTCAATAATCATCGTAAATTATAACGTAAGGGATTTGTTAGATACATGCATCGCATCTATTTACAAGGCGAATACCTTTAATTATAAAATCGAGATTTATGTCGTGGATAATAATTCTGTTGATGACAGCGTTGTATTTATTAGTAATAAATATCCCGAAGTAAAATTAATTCCTAACGATAAAAATCTCGGCTTCTCGAAAGCGAATAACATTGCATTGAAAAAAGTTTCGGGAAAATATGTATTAATACTTAATCCCGATACAGTACTTGAAGAAGGTACATTTGAAAAATTAATTTCTTTTTGTGAAAAAGATAATTCAGCGGGAGCTGTTACTTCTAAACTTATAAAGGCAAACGGTAAACTGGATTCTGCCTGCAAGAGAAGTTTTCCGACTCTTTCCGTAGCATTACCCCGCATAATCGGATTATCCAGAATTTTCCCTAAAAGTAAGATATTCGGTAAATATAATCTAACATATCTTGATGAAAATAAAACTTACGAAGTTGATGCAATTTGTGGTGCATTTATGTTCATTCCTAAAATCATATTCGATAAAGTTGGTTTGTTTGATGAAGATTATTTTATGTATGGTGAAGACCTTGACCTGTGTTACAGAATAAATAAAAGTGGTTACAAAATATTTTATTACCCGGAAGTAACTACGATTCATATAAAAGGTGAAAGCACAAAAAAAACGAATCTCTCTTATGTGAATAATTTTTATGGTGCGATGATGCTTTTTGTTAAAAAGAACCTGACTAAAGGGCATGGATTATTGAATCTGATTTTACAAACAGGAATTTTCATTCGTTCTTTCGCCGGTTATTTAACCAGAATAATTAAACTACTCACACTTCCGTTAATAGACATTATACTCCTGTATGGAGTATTCATTCTGTCAGTCAAATTGAGATTTAGTATATTTCCAAACAGGCAATATTTATTTATAATTTCGGTTTATGTGCTTATCTGGGTGCTTTTATTCATGATTTTCAAATTGTATACAAAAAAATACGAGTTTTCCATAGGCAGAACCTTTAATTCCATAATTGCAGGTTTTTTTGTAAATTCATCCATAACATATTTCTTTAATCAATATGCTTATTCGAGGGAAGTTATTTTGACTGCAACTATTCTTTTGTTAATAACATTTATAACATACAGAGGTCTGGTAAATCTTTATATATTTTTTGTTTCAAAGAATATATTACTGAACAAAGTGAATTTATTGATTATAGGTGGTAAAAAATTAAAGCAGGACATGGAAGAAAAATTCTTATCAAAATATAATGTAATATATTTTGATAAGGATAGTTATTACAATTTGTCGAAGCTTGTGGATTTTATAAGGATAAAAAATATTCAGGAAGTTGTTTTTTCAGCAGACTATTTTTCAAATCAGGATATATTGAGTGCAATGTGGATGTTGAAAGACAGAAATACAGTCTTCAAAATAGTACCTACGGCTAACGAACTGATATTATCGAAATTACATGCAAATATCAATAATTTGTCCCTGATTGAAATTGAATATAATATTAATAATAAATTAAATATATTTTCAAAAAGGGCATTCGATTTACTTTTATCCTTGGTATTATTGATTACTGTATATCCTTTTGTTATATTGTTCTATAAGCAGAAAAAAGGTAATATATCAAGACATACATCAAAGTTGTTACTTATACCCGAAGTTTTTACCGGACGGTACAGTTTTGTGGGTATTCCAGTTTGGTTTGAAACAAATGACAAGGAATATCTTGGAAAAAAGGGACTTACAGGAATTATACAATTGAATCATTTTGAAGGCATTAATAACGAGGAAATGATGAATTATACTATTTTTTATGCAAAAAATCAGAATTTACTGATGGATATTGAGATATTGCTTAAGACGATGTTTTTTACTCTTAAAAAATAAAAAAAAGTTTTTAATAAATTAAAATATATATTATGGTACTGGAATTTGAAAAACCTTTAGTAGAATTAGAGCAGAAGATTGAAGAAATGAGAAAAATGTCCGACTCACTGGATATTTCTGCCGAAATAAATAAATTAGAGGGAAAGATAAATGAATTAAGAAAAAATATTTTTGATAATCTGACGCCATGGCAAATTGTACAGCTTGCAAGACATCCCGAAAGACCTTACTCACTCGATTATATATATTTGATGACTGAAAATTTTGTGGAACTTCACGGTGACAGGCAGTTCCGTGATGATAAAGCCGTTGTAGGTGGATTTGCTACAATTGGTGATTATTCCGCAATGATAATCGGTCAGCAAAAAGGACGCGACACAAAATCAAATCTTTACAGGAATTTCGGTATGATGAGTCCTGATGGTTACAGAAAAGCATTAAGACTTATGAAACTTGCCGAGAAATTCGATAAACCTGTGATTACTTTACTCGATACTCCCGGAGCATTTCCCGGCATTGAAGCAGAAGAAAGAGGTCAGGCAGAAGCCATAGCAAGAAATATACTTGAAATGTCGAGACTAAGAGTACCAATTATTGTTGCTATTATTGGTGAAGGAGCATCAGGCGGAGCGCTTGGTATTGGTGTAGGTGACAGGGTACTTATGTTAAAATATTGCTGGTATTCCGTGATTTCTCCGGAATCTTGCTCATCCATTTTATGGAGAAGCTGGGATTTTAAAGAACAGGCAGCAGAAGCTCTTAAATTAACGGCGCCTGATTTGCTAAAAATCGGAATTATAGACAGGATAGTGGATGAACCGTTCGGCGGAGCACACCGCAATCATAATGAAGCGGCATCTATACTAAAAAAAGCATTAATCGAAGAGATCGATTTAATGTCGAAAGTGAAAAAAGACAAATTGCTCGATAACAGGATAAAGAAATTCCAGGATATGGGATTCTGGAAAGAATAATTTTTAATTAAAGCAATTAATATTACAATTTATATTGGATATAAATAATTCCCGATTTCTGATTAACGGAGGTAAACCACTTTTTGGTTCCGTGAAAGTAAGCGGTGCAAAAAATTCCGCAACCAAGTTGCTTGTTGCATCTTTACTGACAGATGAACCTTGTGAATTCTCCAATTCACCCAATAAGATTAATGATTTAATAATCACGGGTGAACTGTGCGACCACCTTGGCAGTGATTTAAAAATGGATGGTGATAAGTTATTCGTGCAGACTCCCGAAATGGTTACTGATTCTATTCCGGAAACTTACGGTTCTTTAAACCGCATAGCGATTTTATTTGCCGGGCCAATGCTTCACAGGAAAGGCTCTGCAAAAATACCTATTCCCGGAGGATGCAAAATAGGTTCGCGTCCTGTTAATTTTCACCTCGAAGGTCTGAAACAGCTTGGATGCCATGTTGAAATAAAAGATAATTATTACCTGCTCAAATCCGAAGGATTAAAAGGATGTAATGTACATTTAAATTATCCGAGTGTCGGAGCAACAGAGAATATTCTTATTGCCGCTACACTTGCAAAAGGCAGAACGACCATAACCAATTCAGCAGTCGAGCCCGAGATATTGGACCTCGTGAAATTCCTTCAGAAAATGGGTGCTATAATAGAAATCAGCACTGACAGGAAAATTACAATAGAAGGTGTTGATAAGCTTTACGGAACATCGCATTACATCATTCCTGACAGGAATCAGGCGGCATCATTTGCATGCGCAGGGCTTGCATCTAAAGGTGATGTGTTCGTTGAGAATGCCATTCAGGATGATTTGATTACATTTTTGAATACAATAAGGCGTATTGGCGGGAAATTTGAAGTAAAGGAAAACGGAATAAGATTTTATTACGACGGAAGGTTTAAGTCCATTGCACTGGAAACTAATGTGCATCCCGGATTTATGACTGATTGGCAGCAGCCGTTTGTTATACTTTTAACACAGGCTAACGGAATTTCTATTGTACACGAGACTGTTTACGAAAAAAGATTCGGTTATGTGACCGAATTAATTAAAATGGGAGCTGAAATAGAATTATATAATACCTGTCTTGGAGGTATGAATTGCAGGTTTGCAAATTCCGAATACTATCACAGCGCAGTCGTGAAAGGACCGACTGAGCTTCACGCAGCGGAAATAATGATTCCCGATTTAAGAGCCGGATTTTCATATCTTGTTGCGGGAGTGATAGCAAAAGGAGAAAGCATCGTAAACGGTGCAGTTTATATTGACAGGGGTTACGAAGATATAGATGCGAAGTTAAGGGATTTAGGAGCAGTGATTGTAAGGTTATAAAAAGTTATTTAGATTCTTCACTAAAATATAAACCATAAAATCATACAGCTAATTTAATCTCTATGAGCAAAAACAAAATTGAAGAGTTAAGGGAAAAAAGAGCCGAAGCCCAGCTTGGAGGCGGAGCAAAAGGAATTGACGCCCAGCATAAAAGAGGCAAACTCACCGCAAGAGAACGCATAGACCTGCTTCTCGACCAGGGAACATTTGAAGAAATGGATATCTTTGTACGTCATCAGTGCAGGGATTTCGGAATAGATAAGCAGAGATATTATACAGATGGCGTGGTTACAGGCACGGGAAAAATTGAAGGAAGACCCGTTTGTGTTTTCTCACAGGATTTTACAATACTCGGAGGCTCGCTTTCCGAAGCTTATGCAAGGAAAATCACAAAGATTATGGATCTTGCAATGAAAAACGGTTTACCCGTTATAGGGATTAATGACAGCGGAGGCGCAAGAATTCAGGAAGGGGTTCTTTCACTCGCGGGATATGCAGATATATTTTTAAGAAATACACTTGCCAGCGGAGTTGTTCCGCAGATATCGGCAGTAGTAGGACCCTGCGCAGGGGGAGCGGTTTATTCACCTGCCATTACAGATTTTATTTTTATGGTGGATAAGATTTCGCATATGTTTATAACAGGACCTAATGTGATTAAAGCAGTTACGAATGAAGATGTAACTTTCGATGAACTTGGCGGCGCAATGGCACACGCAACAAAGAGCGGGGTGAGCCATTTCACCTGCGAAAACGAAGCAGACTGTTTCATTAAAATCAGAAAACTCGTGACGTATCTTCCCTCTAATAATATGGAGATTGCACCTGTTTATGATTACGAACATCCCGAACCAGACCTAGAAGAATTAAACAATTACGTTCCCGACAATCCGAATAAACCTTATGATATGAAGGAGCTTATAAATAAAATTATCGACCCCGATAGCTTTTTTGAAATTCATAAGGAATATGCAGAAAATATAATTGTAGGTTTTGCAAGAATTCAGGGAAGGACTATTGGAATTGTAGCTAACCAGCCTCTTGTACTTGCAGGCGTTTTGGATTTAAATTCTTCAATCAAAGGCGCGCGCTTTGTAAGATTCTGCGATGCGTTCAATATTCCTTTGCTCGTGCTGGAAGATGTACCCGGATTCCTGCCAGGTACTGACCAGGAGTGGCGCGGAGTAATCAGGCACGGTGCAAAACTTCTTTATGCATTCTGCGAAGCAACCGTTCCGAAAATTACGGTTATTATACGCAAAGCATACGGCGGTGCTTATGATGTAATGAATTCAAAGCACGTGCGCGGAGATGTAAATCTCGCATGGCCCTCAGCAGAGATTGCAGTTATGGGTGCAAAAGGTGCGGCTGAAATTATTTTCAAAAAAGATATTGTAAATGCCGAAGATAAGCAAGCTGTGCTCGATGAAAAGATTTCCGAATTCACGAATAAATTTGCAAATCCGTATATTGCAGCCGAAAGGGGATTCATCGACGACGTAATCGAACCAAAAGACACCCGCAAAAAATTAATATACTATTTCGATTTGATTCAGAATAAAGTGGATTATAACCCTAGAAGAAAACACGGAAATATACCGCTTTAGTAAATGCAAATAACAAAATTTGATTAATAATTGGAGGTCACAAGTTGCGACCTCCAATTTATATCTATCTTGCGTTCCCAAAGAGGACTTTGGGAACGAGGTAGAACAAATTGTCATCTCAGCATGTTCCAGGTGGGGATCGCTTTTAAGAACGAGACCCCTGCCAAAAATCCGCAGGGGTGACAGATTTTTATGTTCTTTATTCATAATTCAGCATTAATAATTAAAAATTGTTCTCTTGAATTGTATCTCCCTCCTAATTTTGGTAATTTTCATAAAAATAATTTAATTGGAAGAAAAACCTAAAAAACCGCTTGTTGACTTTCTATCAAAGCCGCTGATTAAAACGGACTCGAAGTTTATACAATATTCGGGTCTGGGAGTTCAGCTTTCTGGTACTATTCTGATTTTTTTATTTATTGGCATATGGCTGGATAAACATTTCGAAACCAAGTTCATTTTCACACTTATAATGACATTTGTCGGATTTTTTGGTGGATTCTACAGCTTCTACCTTACCATAAAAAACCTCACCGAAGCAGAGAAAAAAAATAAAGAAAAAAAGAATTGATAAGGAATTTAAACAATATAGTATTTGTTAGGAATATATTGATAATTAGTACTTTATTGTGGATTGTATTTTTTTTGATAAGATATTTTTTGAATCTGCAATTTCCTGTATCGGAGGTTTTTACATCCTGGATTATCAGCATAGTAAATTTTACAATTGGAGTTAAACTGTTTTTGTTTTCGCTCGATAAACCGAATAAACAGTTTATGGTTTTTTCACTTGGGAGTATGATTTTACGCCTGTTTTTAATGATTATATTGGTTTTGGTATTGATTGCTGTCTTTAAGTTTGAGAAAAAATATTTTATATTGTCCTTTTTGGGGTTTTATTTTCTATATCTTATATTTGAAATATATTTACTAAATAAATCTATAGTTAATAGCAAAGTTTAATTGTTGAATTCTAAGAGAATATTATATTTATTATTTTTTCTGATTCTTTTTACGGCGAAAGTTTCTTTTTCCGAAGAACATCAGCCAAAAGAGGTTACACACCCGGAAAATGAAGGAAAATTCGATATTATAGAAAAGGTTGTTGACCATAATTACGTGGATTTTTATTTCCTGGGCAAGCTTTCTCTACCGAAATTCCCGCCCGTGCATATATGGGGACTTACAATCGATTTTTCCGTTACGAAGAGCTTATTTATGATGATTCTGTCATCGGTTATACTGATTTTAGTCTTGCTGAGAGCAGTATCAATTAATACGAAGAATAAAGTGCCTAAAGGAGTGGGTAATTTCATAGAAGTTATAATTGTATTTATCCGTAATGAAATAGTAATTCCGAATATGGGAAAAGAAGGCGTTGTGATGCTGCCTTTCTTCCTTACGGTTTTCTTTTTCATTTTATTTGCGAACTTCATAGGGCTCGTACCTTTCATGGCACAGCCGACTAAGAATATAAATGTTACAACCGGTCTGGCTCTGATAACTTTCTTTACAACCCAGATTATGGGTATGAAGAAAAACGGTGTACTGGGTTATTTCAAAGGTCTTGTACCGCAAGGAGTGCCGGTGTTTGTACTGCCGATTATGATTGTAGTTGAATTCATCGGGCTCTTTACAAAACCTTTTGCACTCCTGATGAGGTTGTTTGCAAATATCACTGCGGGTTCGATTATAGTTTTATCTTTGATAGGTCTGATTTTTATTATGAGCTGGGCAGGCGCAGTGATTGCCGTGCCGTTTGCGATTTTCATATACTGCCTCGAGATTTTTGTTGCATTGCTTCAGGCATATATTTTTACGATGCTATCTTCCATATTTATAAATATGGCTATGCATCAGCACTAATTGAATTTAATATTTTTATAAACATAACATTTAAGGAGAAATAATTAATGGATTTAGCTTATTTAGCAGCAGGAATCGGAGCAGGGTTAGTGGTTATCGGAGCCGGTTTTGGAATCGGTAAAATTGCCGCTGCCGCAATGGATGCAAGCGGAAGAAATCCAACCGCACTCGGTGACATAAGAACCTCTATGATTATTGCAGCAGCACTTATAGAAGGTGTGGCATTGTTTGGTCTTGTTATCTGTATACTTCTTGCAATCAAGAGTTAATACGGGAAAATTTTTTATTTTTGAAAATTACATAAGCTATGATATATAATATTTCATTGCTTCTAAATAATTTTTGCATACTTTTGCTGAGCGAAGAAGTGCACGAAAAGCCTTCTCTGCTTTCGGTGAATCCCGGGTTGATAATCTGGACGATTATTATATTCGTCCTGTTGTTAATCCTGCTGAAGAAAGTAGCGTGGGGTCCGCTGATAAAAGCACTGCATAACAGGGAAGATACGATAAAATCTTCAATTGAAAATGCAGAAAAGCAGCTAAAGGATGCGCAGGAATTATTGGAGCAAAACAAAAAAGTNNAAGGCATCAGAAGATTCCAGAAAAATTGTGGAACAGTCAAAGCAGGAAATCGAACAGCAGAAAGTTACAGCTATGGAACAGATGAAAGATGAAATTTCTGACCTTGCAATTAAGACTGCCGAGATTATACTGAATGAAACTCTGGATGCAAAGAAGCAGAAGAAAATTGTCGATGATTTTTTAAACAGGATTCCGAAAAATTAATGCAAGCTTAACTTAATGATTTCAAAAGCCATAATAAGATATTCTACAGCACTGTATCAGGCAGCCGAACAGGATAAAAAGCTCGATATTATTGCTGAAGACTCAATTAATTTAATCGGTCTGATAAAATCGAGCAAAGATTTGCATCTTTTCTTTATAAGTCCGGTTATCAAACACGAGAAAAAGTTAAAAATAGTCGGGACACTTTTTAAGGAAAAGATTTCACAACTGAGCTTTGAATTCATTAAATTATTAATAGTTCATAACCGCGAGGGAATGATTCTGGATATACTCGAGAGCTTTCTTGATTTAAAAGATGATTCCGAAGGTAAAGTAAAAGCTTCAGTGAAAACCGCAGTGCAGTTCGATGACAGTGAAACAAAGAAAATAAAAGAAAAAATCGACGGGTTTACAGGCAAAAACAGCATCGCCGATTTTGCGGAAGATAAGTCTTTAATCGGCGGATTTACAATACAGGTAAAGGATGTAGTTCTCGATGCGAGCATAAAAAGACAGCTCGAAAATTTAAGAAACAGGTTTAGAGGTATTAATATAAAATAAGTTTTTAATATTTGCGATTGAATCGCATTTTAATAGGAGTAATATAAAATGTTTGATGTTAAATCAGGTGAAGTTTCCAAAATGCTGTTGCAGCAGCTGACCGGATTCGAAAAAGAAGTAGATATTTATGATGTCGGTACGGTATTATCAGTAGGTGATGGTGTTGCACGCGTATTCGGGCTTTCTAAATGCATGGCATCGGAACTTCTTGAATTTCCTAATGGTGTTATAGGTGTTGCACTTAACCTCGAAGAGGATAATGTAGGCTGTATTTTATTCGGTGAGTCACAGCTTGTCGAAGAAGGCGACCAGGTGAAAAGGACAGGTAAGATTTCTTCGATGCCGGCAGGTGAAGCTATGCTTGGAAGAGTAATTAACCCTCTTGGAATTCCTATTGACGGAAAAGGCGATATCAAAACAGATGTATTCCTTCCTATGGAAAGAAAAGCACTTGGCGTTATTCAGAGACAGCCCGTAAAAGAACCGTTGCAGACAGGTTTAAAAGCAGTTGATGCTATGATTCCTATCGGACGCGGACAAAGAGAACTGATTATCGGCGACAGGCAGACCGGAAAGACCGCAATCGCGATTGATACAATTATCAACCAGAAAGGTAAAGATGTATTTTGCATTTATGTGGCAATCGGACAGAAAGGCTCTACAATTGCACAGGTTTATAAAAGTTTATATGATGCCGGTGCAATGGATTATACAACCATAATTGCAGCAACAGCATCTGACCCCGCTCCCTTATTATACATTTCTCCTTATTCGGGTGCTACTCTCGGGGAATATTTCAGGGACAGGGGAAAACACGCACTTGTAATTTATGATGATTTGACAAAACACGCCGCTTCTTACAGGGAAATATCATTGCTCTTAAGAAGACCTCCGGGAAGAGAAGCATATCCCGGTGACGTATTCTATCTGCATTCAAGACTGCTTGAAAGAGCTTCCAAACTTTCCGATGAATTAGGAGGAGGAAGCCTTACAGCTTTACCTGTTATCGAAACCAAAGCAGGTGACGTTGCAGCTTACATTCCTACGAACGTAATTTCCATTACGGACGGACAGATTTATCTTGAACCTAATCTATTCAACGCCGGCGTAAGACCCGCTATCAACGTTGGTATTTCTGTATCGCGTGTCGGCGGCAATGCACAGATTAAAGCAATGAAAAAAATTGCAGGAACACTGAGAATTGACCTGGCGCAGTATCGTGAACTCGAAGCATTCGCTAAATTCGGTTCAGACCTTGATAAAGCGACTTTGCAACAATTAAGAAGAGGTGAGAGACTTGTTGAAATACTGAAACAGAAACAATACGTACCGATGAATATTGAAACTCAGGTTGTGATTATATATGCGGCATCAAAAGGATATCTCGATGAAATTCCTGTTCACAGCTTGGCAAAATACGAGACAGAGTTCTTATCGGAAATGGAAAATATGCATAAAGATATTTTAAACGACATACTCGAAAAGAAAGATTTGACAGATGATATAACTGGCAGGTTGATAAAAGTGATAGAAGAATTTACGGTAAGATTTAAAACAACAATAAAATAATTAATCTTATTAAAATATGACTACAAAACCACCGGCAGAAATCAATTACTCTGAACCTGAGAAACTGGTAAGGAAAATATATACTGCAATCGATGAACTGGAAAATATAATTCCTCTTCCGAATGACAGGAACAGGCTGAGTTTTTGCATTAATATGTATTTTAACAATGAAATAGAAACGGTATTAAATGCCATTTATCAGGCACAGCCGCGCTCTTCCACGGTCAAATATGATGAGCTTGAAAAAATGGTTGTAAAGAAATTCGAAGATAAAGGCATAGTTAAATAATACTAATATATTTAAAAAGATTGGCAACATTAAAAGAAATAAAAAATCGAATTACTGCTGTAAAGAGCACGCAGAAAATCACGAAGGCAATGAAGATGATTTCCGCAACTAAGCTGAAAAGAGCGCAGGACAGGATTATAGCCACCAGACCTTATGCAGTCAAAATGTCAGAATTGCTTTCGCACCTTGTATCGGCATCGGAGAATATTGCGAACCCACTTATGACTGAACGCGAAATAAAGAAAAAGCTGGTTGTGATAATGTCAGGCGACAGGGGGATGTGCGGTTCATTCAATTCCAATCTTATAAAATTTTCCGTTAATTATCTGGAAAAAATCGGAACGGATACACCGATTGTAACTGTCGGGAAAAAAGGAAGTGATTATTTCTCCAAACGGAATTATAATGTCGTAAAAAGCTACACGCACATTTTCAGCAACCTTGATTTGACAATTTCAAATGAAATTGCAAATTATCTGGTAAGCGGATATCTTAATAACGAATTTGATCTGGTTGAAATTATTTACAACGAATTTAAATCGGTTGCAAGACAGGTAGTAACTAAAGAACAGTTCCTTCCTCTTTCAAAGCCAAAAGGAAAAGAAGATGCCGGTCTGACCGATTATATTTATGAACCGTCATCAAAAGAGATTCTGGAAGAATTAATTCCGAAACATCTGAAAGTACAGTTCTGGAAAACATTACTCGAATCCAATGCAGCAGAGCTTGGAGCAAGAATGACAGCAATGGAGCTTGCAACAAAGAATGCGGATGATTTAATTAAGTATCTTAATTTATTATACAATAAAGCCCGTCAGGAATCCATAACTAAAGAACTTCTTGAAATTGTCAGCGGAGCCGAGGCGCTGAAAGAAGGTTAATAAATAATTGTTGGACAATTTTTTTCTTTTAAAAGAGGTATCCGAATTTCTTGAAAAAGAAATTACAGGATATTCCATAAAAGAAATCCACACACAGGAAAAAGATAAACTCGTTATATCCTTATCCGATAAGGATTCCGGTGAATCTAAATTTCTTGAATTTTCCTGCGATGATAAACTTCCATACATACTTCTTAAAAATAATTACAGTAAAGCAAGAAAAAACGTAATGAATCTTCTTGCGGGATTATACGGGCAGGAAATCAGAAACGTAGTTATTTTTAATAACGACAGGATTATAATGGCAAATTTATCTAATGAAATATCCGTTTATTTTGTTTTCTTTAAATCAAAATATAATTTAATTGTCGCAGCAGATAAGAAAATAATTGATGCATTTAAAAATAAAAAAGAATTAATCGGAATAAATATCGATGATTACCTTACAAGAAAAGAAGCCGGGCCAAAGAGAACTATTGAAACCGTAAAAGATTATTTCCGGAATAATTACAGGCATTTTGGTGAGATGGTTTATAAAGAACTGTTATATGCCTGCGAAATATCAGGCGATGATAAATTAAATGATGAACTGAAACTTTTGATTGATAATAATATTAATCTTATCAATGAGAGACTTAATAATCCGGAATATATTATATATAAATACAAATCAGAATATACTGCTTCTTTAATAAAGATGACTTATTTAGCTGAATATGAAAAATACGAGTTTAAAAATATAAATGAGTTGGTACAAAATTTTATTAAATATTATTACGGCAAAACATCAAATCTGGATGTAAAGAAGAATGTCTTATTGCAGAAAGAAAACGTTTTGAGGAACTATGAAAGGAAATATAATTCATTATTGAAGCAGATTGAAGCTGCAAATAATTCTTTGCAATTTAAGGTATTCGGCGATTTGATTTTATCCAACATTCAATTGATTAAAAAGGGTGATGAAGCTTTGATTCTCGGGGGTGAGAATAATACCGATGCCGTTAAAATTAATCTGAAAAAAGATTTAAGCCCTTCGGAGAATGCGGCATTATATTACGATAAATATAAGAAAAAGAAAAGCTCGGTTGATTTGCTGAATGATAAAATTAAAAAGCAGAAAAACGAAATTGAATTGCTTAAAAAAGAAATAGAAGATATTAAAAATAATAAAGATTTAAAATCACTCAGGACGATGGAAAAAGAATATGTTAAAACTGATGAATCGGACAGGTTCAGGAAATTTGTCGTTGGCGAAAAGTATGAAGTGTGGGTCGGAAAAGACAGTGCGTCGAATGATTTGCTGACAACAAGATATAGCGCCCAGAATGATTTGTGGTTTCACGTTCGAGGTGCAAGCGGCTCGCATACAGTGCTTAAAGTATCCGATAAGAAAAGCCCTCCTGATAAAAAAGTGATAGAAACAGCCGCCTCAATTGCTGCATATTACAGCAAAGCCCGCAATGCGTCGAACGTTCCGGTTGCATACTGCGAAAAAAAATATGTGAAAAAGAGAAAAGGATTTAAGGAGGGAAGTGTTATTATGGAGCGTGAAAAAGTTATTTTTGTAAAGCCGGGATTGCCCGAAAATTTGCTTTAAATTTTCTTGTCGTTTACCATGTTTCTTTCGAGTTCGTAAAGTTTTTCCTGAATTCTTCTTTTATTCGGATGGTTATTCTCGATTAAAATATTATACGCATCGAAAGCTTCTTTCAGATAACCCTGCTTCGTGTAAATATCCGCAATAGTTTCGGTTACAATACTTATTTTCGAAAGGAAAGAACCCGGGTTGCTCTGGTTTCCGTTTTCTTTCTTAGGTTTCGATTCCGGTTTAATAACCTGATTATCACTTAAATCAAATTTGAAATTCCCGAAATCGCTGATGAAACTCTCATATGCACTTTTAAATTCATTTGGCGTTGAAAAATCAGGGTTAACATAATCGTCTATCTCGAAATTGGCAAATAAATCCTTATTAAGTTCATCTATTTCTTTCCTGTATGAGGGATATTCAAGCGTTGTATTGATTTTATTCGGGTAAAAAATTCTTTCCTGACCCGGTTTCCCTTTAATGTCGTTTATACTTCGTTCAAACTGTTTTATAATATCTTCACTTGGAATCTTGTGCTTGATTTCCGAAAATACTTTATCGGCTTCGTTTATGTATTCAAGCTTAATTAAGGCTTTCAGAAGAAGAACTTTTGCAGTCAGGTATTCGGGAAATATCTGCAATCCTATAGTGCAGACGTTTATGCATTCATCGTATTGCTCGTTTATGAAATATAAATTTGCAAGGCGGATAAATAATGGCGAGAATGCCGATTCGTTTAATTTAGTTTTTAAATTTGCAATATATTCCTCTAAACTATTCAACTTTTGTTTTTATTTTTATTGTTTTGTTATATATAAAAACCTGCTTGATTGATAAATATGCAATTATTCCATATCCAAATGAAAACATCAGCTGGAACGGTAACGATGCAATTTGTATATAGTAAATCGAAAAAGCAACACCCACAAAACAGTATAATGCAAGTATCGCTTCTATGTATGTAGTGAATGGAATTTTCTTAGTAAGGTATTTCTTGTCTGTCCATGTATGCTTATCGTCCGTGATTTTAAATTTCGGCGTCCTGACAAATTCACTTTTCTTATTTATCAGGCCTTCAAATACGGCTTTTGTATTATTAACGGAAAGTCCCATGCTTCCCATCATAAACACGGGGAAAAGAATGATTCTTTTCTGCCAGTCTTCATAAACATCTTTTTGTGAATACAGATAAAACATAAAAGAGCTTATAAATGCAAAAATAAAAAATGACATTAATTTAAATACCGGGTCGTACTCTCCGCCTTCTTTTATCANNAATGACATTTTCGATTTTAATACCCTCGGGAATAATTTTTTTGCCGTTTCGATAGCTCCTTTTGTCCACCTGAACTGCTGGTTCTTTAAAGAATTTATCTCGGCCGGTAATTCTGCAGGGGAGGTAAAGTTAACGAGATATTTTATTTTCCAACCTCTCATCTGAGCGCGGTAAGATAAATCAAGGTCTTCCGTAAGCGTATCTGCTTCCCAGTTGCCCGCATCGATTATAGCTTGCTTTCTCCATACTCCGCCTGTGCCATTGAACTGAATGAAAAATCCCGCGCGGTTCCTAACGGCTTGCTCTATTACAAAATGGCCGTCGAGAGCTATTGCCTGTGCTTTTGTCAGAAGGGAATATTCGCGGTTAATATGCTCCCAGCGTGTCTGCACCAACGCTATTTTTTCATCTGTGTAAAAATAGGGAAGAGTTCTTCTTAAGAATTTCTTTCTCGGGATGAAATCAGCATCGAATATGGCTACGAATTCACCCTTGCAGGTTTTCAATCCTTCTTTAAGAGCTCCTGCTTTATACCCGTCACGGTTTGCACGGTGTACGTTTGTTATATCATATCCCTTTTCTAAATATTGTTTGATGTGATGCTCGATTATTTCTGATGTATCATCGGTTGAGTCATCCAGAATCTGTATTTCGAGTTTATCCTTCGGATAGTCAAGCTTTACAACGCAATCTATCAACCGTGTTATAACATATCTCTCATTGTAAAGAGGGAGTTGGATTGTAACCATCGGGCAATCTTTTAATATCAGTTCCGATTCGGGTATATCCTGTGTCCTTTTTTTAAATGTCTTAAAATAGAAATAGCTCATCGAAAAGCCGTGTGATGCAAATACGAATAATATTGAAAGCGATATTATGTATAATGACAGAATTAATGCACTAATTTCCATTTATAATTATTTTACCAGTTTGATGTAATGTCTATTAAAATATCATCGCAGATTTTTCCCTCTGCGGTACTTATTCCTGTTGCCCTTGCGGAAAAAGAAATATCGGATGAATTGTATTCACCCCAGTTATCATATTGCTTTTCCCAGATTTTTTTTTGTTTCTTCAGATTCTCAAAACTCACTTTAACCGAAATTGTGATTTTTCTTTTTGTCACGTTTTCATTTCCTGATATTACAAGCGCCTCATCCTTTACATTAATGATAGTACAGTTCAAAATTCCGTCTGCTTTGTTTTTATCCGCAATGATGAAAGTGTTATCACCAATTATCTTAGTCTTCAACGCTTCCGTGAAATTTTCTTTAAGTCCTGCCTCAGAAAATCCGCTTATATCCTGAAATGTAGGTACAGCAAGGGATTTTATCCCCTCAGGCGGATTGTTTCCCCTGAATCCGTAAATCCCGCATTGCAGGTTCAGCATTGCAATCAGGAATAAAAATAATATTTTTACTATGAGTTTCAACCTGCTTCTTTACTTAAATTGAATTTTTTTATTTTTAAATAAATATTTCTCGGGGTCTGTCCGAGTGATTTTGCAACTTTACTTACGTCCCAGTTATTATTATTCAAGAGGTACAGCAAAATTTCTTTTTCAATTTCATCGAAGCTCATATTATTAATATCTTCTTTGGATAAAATAAAATCATCGCTTAAAATTTTGAAATTCGGTTCTTTATTCTGTGATCCCTGTAAAACATTTTTCACCTCGAGAATATCCGATTTCAGTTCAAACAATGCACGCAATATCAAATCTTTTTCAATCTGCTCTCTCGCTTTCATCTGCAATGCAGGAAGCGAGCTGTTATAATTAGAGTCAGTCTTCAGATGTTTTTTTACATCCGATAGAGTCAGTTTCCTATCGGGATAAAGAACAATTATGCTCTCGCAGAAATTTTTCAGCTCCCTTGCATTTCCGCTCCAGTCGTAGTTTACAACGTATTCCATTGCTTCTTCATCTATGCCTTTAAACTTCACGCTATTTTTTTTGCAAAAACCTTCAACAAAACTGTTGAATAGTGCTTTTACATCCGATTTTCTCTCACGTAGTGGCGGAATGTGCAGGTTTATTGATTTAAGCCTGAAATATAAATCCTCTCGGAAATTTTTATTAAATACTTCTTTTTGTAAATCACGGTTCGTAGCGGCAATTACACGTACATCCACTCTTTGGTTCTTATTCCCCCCGACTTTCATAAACTCGCCCGATTCAAGCACGCGAAGTATTTTAACCTGTGTTGCAAGCGGCATCTCGCCGATTTCATCCAGAAAAATCGTACCTTTATCAGCCATTTCAAAATATCCGGGACGCGTCTCAATTGCACCCGTGAATGCGCCCTTCTGATGTCCGAAAAGTTCACTTTCTATTATGCCTTCTGGAATCGCACCGCAATTTACTTTTATGTATGGCTTATCGTTCCGCTTACTGTAAAAATAAATAGCATTAGCGGCAACCTCTTTACCCGTGCCGCTTTCGCCGGTTATAAGCACACTGATATCTGTAGGAGCAACTTGTTTGATTGTCTCATTAAGCTCCTTAATCTGTATCGATTCTCCGAGTAATTTGTATTCCATAATGTCCTTAAATATAACATTATTATAAAGTTTATTAAAGATAATAAAGAATATCATTTATCCTTTAAAAGTTACTAATTATTGAGTAATTTAAACACTTTAATAAATCAAAACTTATTTTGGTAAAGACTGCTGTAAAAAAGATTCAGACAAAAGTTCAACCGTTAGCAAAAAACGTTAAAACGATTGATGAATACATCGGAAAATATTTTTGGGTGGTGATTCCCGTACTTGCAATTATCTATTTTATTTCAAGCCGCTATTCGCAGGGGTTTTACCAGGATGATGAGATTTCGCAGTACCTTAATATGCTTCAGTTCTGGCGTGACCCGTCAGTGATTCTCGGAAATAATCCGAAACCCGGTTATAAGATTTTAATGGTCATTCCCGCACTCTTCGGTTATGATGTTGTGCTTTTTGTGAACTCGCTTATTGCATCGCTTGCAGTATATTTTACCTTTAGGATGTTAAAATTGTATAATGTGAGTTATGCTTTCTTTGGTGCGCTGCTTTTAGCAACTCAGCCGCTCTATTTTGATTTATCATTCCGCTCATATTCTGAAATATTCACGGCACTCGTTGTTGTAATTTTCCTGATTCTCTATAAAAAAGAATATTACTTATTTGCGGCACTTGTCTGCGGATACATTTTTACAATCAGGCAGGAGATTGCAATATTCGGACTCATTCTCGGCATAATATTTTTCAGGGAAAAGAAATGGAAAGAGATTATTGCAATCGGAGTTTTTCCGGTTTTGTATAACCTGCTCGGGTATATGAAAACAGGGGACCTGATGTATGTGATGACTGAAATGAAAAATGTTGCCGCGCTGAAATATGAAACTCAGCCGATATATCACTACTTTAAAGTTTATATTTTCATAGTCGGCCCAATATCTCTTGCGCTTTTCCTTCAGGGATTCTTCGGATTTTTCGCCGATACAAAAAAATTGAAAGAATATTTTAATAAATATCTTCTCTTTTATGCACTGTTCATTACTATATTTCTCGTGCAGATTTATACAATGCTGAATAACGGTCCGAATCCCGGGAATTGGCGGTATTTACTGCACATCTCGCCTATTTGCGTTTTCTTTGCAACAGTGGGATTGAATAATCTTGTAGATGAAAAATACAAAAAACTTAATTTTATAATCACCGGAATCCTGATTTTTCTGACATTTGTATTTCTCTCAAAAACTTCTGACGGATTTAAATTACTCGAAAGTTCCGATTATACAAAAGTTTTGTTCCTTCTTGCATTTCTTGCTGTAACGTATGTTATTTCAAGGAAAATCCCGAATGATTATCTGAATAAAGTTTCTGTTATACTTGTTATTTTATCGGTCTTATATCTTGCAATCGATTTTACTCCGAAAAAACTTTCTCCTGAAAATCTTACGGTGAAAATCGCAACTGAATATTTAAATACACAGGATACGCACGGCATGAATGTACTTACAAATCACTCTTTGCTTATGTTTTATTCCGATGCATATAAAAAGGACCCTGCGAAATTCGTTTCAATCAATCTGAAAAATGTTACCGATGCTCCAAAAGGCTCTATAGTAGCGTGGGATAACCACTACGGTTACAGGCCTGAATGGAAAAGCGATACGAAACTCGAGGACTTGCAGAACAATAAAGATTTTAAACTTCTTAATCAGTTTTCTTCTGCTGATAAAAGGTTTGTAATTTATTTATTTGAAAAAATAAATTAAACAATATGAAAAAAAGGTGTCTTATACTCGGCGGCGGGGGATTTATAGGCTCGCATCTTGCAGATGCTCTGCTTGAAAATGGTTATGAAGTTGTGATATTCGATAAACTTAATTTCTCGAGAATAAATCTCCAGCAAAATCTCGGTAAAATTAAAATTATCGAAGGTGATTTTAACAATGAAATTGATTTAAAAAATGCGTTATCCGGCATAAACATTGCATTTCACCTTGTAAGCTCTACTCTTCCTGCAAACTCGAATGAGAACCCGATTTATGATGTTGAAACAAATCTTGTTTCTACTCTGAGATTCCTTAATGAAGCTTTACTAAATAAAATCTCTAAAGTAATATTCATATCCTCCGGAGGCACTGTTTACGGCATTCCCGAGCGATTGCCCATCAAGGAATATCATCCCAGGAAACCTATTTGCTCTTACGGTATTATAAAAAAGACGATTGAAGATTATCTTTATATGTTCGAAAAAATTTACGGGCTGGATTATTATGTATTCAGACTTTCAAATCCTTACGGAGAAAGGCAGAATCCTCACGTGGCACAGGGAGTGATTCCTGTATTCCTGAAAAAGTTAATTAAAGGTNNAGAGATTATATTTATATTAAAGATGTAATTGATGCACTGATGCTTGCATTGAAAAAAAATCCTGATGATAGAATCTTTAATCTCGGCAGCGGTAAAGGCTACACACTGCTTGATATTCTTGAAATATTAGAAAAAGTATCGGGAAAAAAACCAAAAGTAGTTTTTAAAGAAAAAAGAAATATAGATGTACCCGTCAATATACTTGATAATAAGCTGATTTCGGAAACTCTTGACTGGCAGCCGAAAACAGATATATATGAAGGAATAGAAAAAACTTACAAATATTTGAAAAAGGAATTATTATAAAAATTATATAATGCTTGATACATCACAAATTACCATTTCACTTTTCTTTCCTGCATACTATGATGAACTAAACATAGGAAAAGTCACGAAGAGCGCCGTTAAAATACTTGAAGAATTAAAGTTTAAAGATTATGAAATAATAATAATAGAAGACGGAAGCCCTGATAAGACAGGAGAAGTAGCCGATCAGCTTGCAGCAGAATACCCGAAAGTACGCGTGATACATCACCCGAAAAATCTTGGATACGGTGCGACATTAAAGGACGGATTCTTAAATGCAAAGATGGATTATGTTTTTTACACTGATGGTGATAACCAGTTTGACCTTGAAGAGCTGAAGAAATTTGTTGCATTAATTCCTTTTTCAGATATGGTAGTGGGTTACAGGAAACACAAGCAGTATTCCCTGTACAGAAAATTCACATCACTTTGTTATAATTATCTTCTTAAAATAATTTTTGATATACATTACTGGGATATAGATTGCGCATTTAAATTATTCAAGGCAGACCTGTTCAATAAAATAGAGATTAAATCCATCGATGCTTTTATTGATGCCGAAATAATGCTGAAAGCAAATCTTCTCGGATACACAGCCACTGAAATTGGTGTGACGCATCTCCCGCGTCTGGATGGTGTTTCTACAGGTGCCCGACCTTCTGTGATTTTAAGAACTATCAGAGAGATTTTTGATTACAGAAAAGAATACAAAGCAGAAATGAAAAAGTTTAAAAAATCCTAACCGCAGAGGTCGCAAAGTTTTTCGCAAAGAACGCAAAAGAAAGTATTTGTATTTCACATCTCACGTTTTACGTTTCACTTTTTACTTTTTGCCTTTTTCCTTTTACTTTTTACTAAAGAGACTTCTTAGCTTTTATATAATACTGCCCGCCCAAAGGTAGAAAAAATAAAATCCCTTCAGTAAATCTCAAGAATTTCAGAAAAGACGGGAAGAAGAGTGTATATCTTTTATTCTCAATTTTAAATCCTGATTTATTAATCAAACCCAGTGACTCTTTCGGTTTTAGTAGTATTGCATCGGTATCCCACACGCACGTATTTACTATATGTCTTGTAACAGGATTATAAGGATTATGCTCGAAGTAATAAAATGAGCCGTTTGGTTTTAATAAATTAAAAATATTTTTCATCGACTGCTCTCTCAATGGCGGCTCAATATGGTGAAATACGCAGGATACAAAAATCAAATCAAATGAATTCAATTTTTTAGAAATTTCTTCTTCGCCGATTAAAAAAAAGTCAACATCTGTATTGTTTCTTTTTTTTGCTACATCCAGGCTCTTTTGGGATATATCGCACCCTGTGACTTTTGAATTCGGGAAATGCTTGGAAAAAAATTTAATGTTCATACCAATTCCGCATCCGTATTCGAGTATATTAAGTGAGCCGGCCGAACCGATTGTATTTTTTACTATATTAATCTTGTATTCAGCAAAATAACTGCTCTCCTCGCCGAAAAATTCCAGATCCTTATCGAGAGTTTTTTCATAAGCTTCGGCATGCTCGTCGAAGTTGACTTTTCCCATTTTTACTCCATGTCGCAATTATGTTTATTCCCGGATTTGGATGTTTCTGTATCATACCCGGCGGCGTTGATTGTTTTTTCTATTTCGTTTTTATTTGTTAATTCTGAATTGAAAGATACTTTTACAATTTTACTTTTTGCGTCGGCTGTAATTTCTTTAATGCCGTTAAGTTTTTTCACGGCTTCCGTTATTGTAGTTTCGCAGGAAGCGCAGTGCATGTTGTCGCATTTGTATTCAACGGATTCTACTTTCTTTTCATCAAGGGTAGTGGTTTTCATTGATGTTTCTGTATTATTATTCTTTCCGCAGCTGCTTAACAGCAGCAGTGGTAAGAGTAAAACATTCATTAAAAATAATTTTTTCATGCTGAATTTATAAATTGGAAAAACGTTAATCGATTTTTACATATTTAAGTCTTAAGCTGTTTCCTATAACCGTAATTACATCGCTGAATGCCATGAACATTGCCGCCATAACAGGGCTGATAATAATTCCGTAAGGTGCGTAAACTCCTGCTGCCAGCGGAATAGCAAGTACATTATAAAAAAATGCCCAGAATATATTTTGCTTAATTATTGAAACTGTTTTTGAAGATATATTAATTGCTTTTAATAGATTTCTCAGGTCACCTTTAACAAGTATCAGGTCCGCAGATTCAATTGCAATATCCTGTCCCGTTCCCATTGCAACACCGACATTTGCTTTTGCAAGTGAAGGAGCATCGTTAATTCCGTCTCCTATCATGGCGACATTTTTATTCTCGGATTGTAATTTTGTGATTATTCCTTCTTTTTCAGTCGGTAATGTTTTAAAAGAATAATTTTTTATTCCGAGTTCGTCTGCAACCTCTTTTGTGGTATTTTCATTATCTCCAGAAATCATAAAAATACCGTAACCTTTTTGCTCGAATTTTTTTATTATTTCTTTTGCTTCGGGTTTTATTGAATCTTCAAATTCAATAATTCCGGCAAGTTCCGAATCTATACCTATATAAAGAACACTTTTTCCGTTCGATAAATTCAAATCGAGATTCCTGATGTTTTTAGATTTCATTAAGCTTTCACTGCCGATTAAAAGCAGCTTTTCATTAACAAGTGCGCTTATACCTCCATTTTCCTCGTTATTCAGGTTATTCACATCTTCATACAGTCCGATATTTTTTTCAATGCAGTAATTAGTAATCGATTTTGCAATCGGATGGTTAGACAGCTTTTCTATCGAGAAAACATTTTTCAGTAATTCTGTTTCATCTAATTGTCCGAAAAGTTTTACATCCTTGACTTTCATTTCACCTTCTGTAAGCGTGCCAGTTTTATCGAAACAGATTGTATCGATTTTATTCATCTTCTCAATTGCTTCTACGTTATTGAAAAGTATTCCGCTTTCCGCCGACCTTCCTACGCCTATAACCACAGCCATCGGAGAGGCAAGTCCCAGTGCGCACGGACAGGCTATGATTAATACAGAAACAGCATATAATAATGCAACATCAAATGGTACGGAAATTCCGAAATACCAGATTAGAAATGTAAGTAATGCAATCGAAAGAACCGTAGGCACGAATATTGAAGAAATTTTATCTGCGAGCCTCTGTATCTTGGGTTTTGAATTTGATGCTTCCTTAACGAGGCTTATTATTTGAGAGAGCAATGTGTCTTTTCCTACTTTGAGAGCCCGCATTTTTACAAAACCGTTTTTTAAAACCGTACCGCTGATTAAATCGTTTCCCTGTCTTTTCTCTATCAGGTGGCTTTCTCCTGTCATTGCGCTTTCATCCACGACGCAGAAACCTTCTATAATACTTCCGTCGACGGGAATTTTATCACCCGTTTTAATAATTACTATGTCGTTAAACTTTACTTTTTTGAATGGAATGGTTATTTCTTCGCTATCTCTTATAACAGTAACAAATTTTGACTGAAGGTTTTTTAGTTTTTTTATCGAAGTCTGTGTCTTTGATTTTAATACAGCTTCAAGGTGATTGCCTATCAGTATAAAAGAAATTATCATCACCGCTGTTTCATAATAGACCTCATGGGAATTATTTAATACGCTGATATTTAATTTAAACAGATGATTTGCTGAAATAACGATACTGTAAATATAAGAAGCGAATACACCCATAGATATGAGAGTATTCATATCTGAAGTTTTATTCTTTATTGCCTGCAATGCACCTTTGTGAAATTTATCCCCGCACCAGAAGATAACGATGGAGGTTAATATAAACAGGACAACCAGCGAAAAATTATAATTCATTTTGAGCATACTTAAATACTCAGTATGGTCACTCATGGAAATTGCCATTACTATAAAAGAAAGCACAAGGGAAGTATAAATCTTATATTTCTGATTTTGCAGCTGCTTTGCTCTTATTTTTTCTGTTTTATCTTCATCATCCTCCTGCATAACATCATAACCCATCTTGCGTATGTCTGAAATAATTTCATCTCTGGAAATTTTATCAGGGTCATATTCAATTCCTGCAATTTCAGATGTGAAATTAATTTCCACATTATAAACCCCGTCGACTTTTGTAAGATAAGTCTTAATGCTGTTAGCGCAGTTGACACAGCTCATGCCAAGAATGTCCAGTTCTGCTACATCGTAATTCCCGGGATTATTATTGTCTTTTCTCATTTATTATTTCAGTTTATCAGCAATTAATGCCGCTTGTCTGTTCTCTAAAACATCGTGTACACGTATAATGTTCGCCCCGTTCAGTATCCCTGCAATGTTTGCCGCTATTGTTCCTTCAAGCCTTTCATTAACAGGTGTTTGCGAAATATTTTCAATAAATCTTTTTCTGGAAACCCCGAGTAAAATCGGGTATCCGAGTTTTTTAAATACAGATAGATTTTTTATCAGGTCAAGATTGTTCTGTAAATTCTTCCCGAATCCTATACCTACATCTGTTACAATTTGTTTTATTCCTGCATTCTCTGCCATTAAAATCGATTCCAGTAAATATGTGTAAACTTCCTCTACAACATTTTCATAGACAGGATTTACCTGCATATTTTTTGGTGAACCTTTTATATGCATTAAAATACATGTTGCATTGTATTTTGCGGTGATCTTTGCAATTTTTTTATCAAAACGGAATCCGCTTATGTCATTCACGATATCGGCACCTTTTTTTAAAGCTTCTTCTGCAACTTCACTCTTATATGTATCTATTGAAATCGGGATATCAGAATTTTTTCTAATCAACTCAATCACAGGAATAACCCTTTCAAGTTCAGTTTCAACAGAAACTTTTTCGCTGCCCGGTCTTGTCGATTCTCCGCCTATATCAAGAAAATCTGCTCCGTCTTTTTCCATTTTCATCGCATTCTTCAATATTTTATCAGGATTCAGTTTCCCGTCAAAATATTTTCCTCCATCNNTAAATTCTAAACAAATTCTAATATCTAAATCATAAACCTGTACATATAAATCAGAATTTTCTTTTTGATTTATTTTTTAGAAATTGTTTAGATATTAGATATTCGATTTTAGAATTTGAAAGTTCTCTAATTTACTTCTCCGCCGTCTTCGATTTCCGTTTCAGGTGCAACGATAGCGAGTTTTCCGTCTTTCTTTGCAGCCAGTAGCATTCCTTCGGATTCAATTCCCATTAATTTCGTTTTCTTAAGGTTATCAACTATGATAATCGTTTTTCCGGTAAGGTCTTCGGGTTTGTAATGCTCTGCTATTCCTGCAACAATTTGTTTCTTTTTATCCCCAACTTTTAATTGTAACTTGAGAAGTTTTTTACTCTTCGGAACTGCTTCGCATTCTATAATTTTTGCAGTTCTTAATTTTAGTTTTCTGAAGTAGTCAATATCAATCTCTTCTTCTGCAATAATTTTTTTTGCCGGTATTTCTTCTTTTTTAATTTCAAGCTGGGGGAAAAGAATTTCATCCTCTCCAAGCGATTCTCCGTCTTTTAATATAATATCACCAATTTTATTCCATTCGAAATTAGACTTATCACAATTCAGAATTTTCAAAATCCTTTCTGATGTAAAAGGCAGTACAGGTGAAATCAAAATTGCAACCGAATAACATATCTGAAGGCAGTTATTAATTATGTTTGCGCATTTTTCTTTATCGCTTTTAATCTCTTTCCATGGCTCGTTGTCATTGAAATACTTATTTGCCATTCTTACTGCATTCATCGTTTCGTTCACAGCATCACGGAATCTGTAATTATCAAAGCAATCAGCAACTACTTTGCTTTGTTTCTTAATATCCTCTAAAATATCATCGCTCTTTGTATTTCTTGCAGGAATTTTATTTTCAAATTTTGTCTTTGCAAATACAACAGTCCTATTTATAAAATTACCGAGAATAGCTGCGAGTTCATTGTTATTTTTTGTCTGGAAATCATCCCAGCTGAAATCAGCATCCTTGTTTTCAGGCAGGTTTGCTGCAAGTGTATATCTTACAACATCGGGATTGAAATCTTTTACGATATCCTTTACGAGTATTCCGTGACCCTTGCTTTTCGAAAGTTTTCCGCCTTCGAGATTCAGGAATTCATTTGCCGGAACATTATCAGCTAAAATATAATCACCGTGAGCCATTAGCATTGCGGGGAATACAAGCGCGTGGAAAATAATATTATCTTTTCCGATGAAGTGAATCAGTTTTACATCTTTTCCGAACCAGTAATCTTTCCATTTCCCGGGTTCATTCCTTTCTATAAAAAGTTCTTTCGTTGCCGAAATATATCCAATCGGAGCTTCAAACCAAACATAAATTACTTTTCCTTCAAAATCTTTCAATGGAATCTTTACGCCCCAGTCCAAATCTCTTGTTATCGCTCTGTCTTTCAGACCTGTTTTAAACCAGCCCTGGCAATAGTTTATCACGTTTGATTTCCAATTCTTCTTTGATTTTATCCATTCTTCGAGTTTTGGCTGGAAACTTTCAAGAGGGAAATAAAAATTTACGGATTCTTTAATAATAGGTGTATCACCGGAAATTTTTGATTTCGGATTAATCAGTTCGAGCGGGGAGAGGTTGCTTCCGCAGCTTTCGCACTGGTCTCCTCGCGCTTCTTCATATCCGCAAATCGGGCAGGTCCCTTCGACAAATCTATCCGCTAAAAATCTTTTATCTTTTTCTGAGTAAAGCTGCTTTTCGGTTTTTTTAGTAAGCAGGCCTTTATTATATAAATCAAGAAAGAAATCCTGAGATGTTTTATGATGAATTTCATTCGATGTTCTGGAATATATGTCAAAGCTTATTCCTAAATCTTCAAACGCTTTTTTATTTGCAAAATGATATTTATCTATTATTTCCTTAGGCGTGACTTTATCTTTCATTGCAGACATTTCGATAGCCGTTCCGTGCTCGTCGGAACCGCAGATAAAAATAATATTTTCATTTCTTAATCTTTTATAACGGGCGTATAAATCAGCAGGGAGATATGCTCCTGCAATATGTCCTAAATGCAAATAACCGTTTGCATATGGTAAAGCTGCCGTAACGAGATGTTTAGTTTTATTTTCCATGCTTAAATATACCGATTATCAATTTTTATATAAATGTATTTATAGAATCACTGAATAATTTGATTTCTTAGAATCACTGATTCATATGATTTCACTGATTATTTTGATTAAAGATTTATAAAATTTGTAAAATTAATAAGATTCATAAAATTAATAAGATTAGTAAGATTCCTAATCCCGACAAATCGGGATGCAAAGAACGAACAGGAGACTCCCCGACACAAATAAAGGGATGACAAAATGGAAAGGTGAATTTTTATAATGAACCATAAGGCAGGAGATCCCCGACAGGAGCCCCGATAAAGAACATCGGGATGCAAAGAACGC
>PMIW01000181.1 GCA_003158365.1 Ignavibacteriota bacterium
TTAAAGGTGTGTTTATTTTCCATATATTAAATATAAGAAAACCAGCTTTAGTTTGACATTATGCATTCAAATTATTTATTATTATATTGTTTAGCAACGTTAAAAATTGTAATCTTTAATTCATTTTCATTGTTATTGAATTACAATGTTTATAATTTCCCAAATCATTTATAATTAATAATATGGGCAAAAAAACATATAAAGAAAACAGGTTCATTATAGTTTCCGAAATTGAGAACCCCGGAGGATTAAAAGTCGGATTAATTCAGCTTAACCGTCCCGATGCACTGAATGCGCTGAACATTCCCCTACTTTATGAAGTAATGTATGCTTACGAAGCATTTGATGAAGATAATGACATAGGGTGCATCGTAATAACAGGAAGTCAGAAAGCTTTTGCCGCCGGTGCGGACATAAAAGAAATGGCAGAAATATCCACAGTGGAAATGTATTTCCGGGATAAGTTTGCAGTCTGGGACAGAATCAGAAGAATTAAAAAGCCCATAATAGCTGCGGTAAGCGGTTATGCACTGGGCGGCGGGAACGAACTTGTTATGAACTGCGACATGATAGTTGCTGCGGAAAATTCAAAATTCGGTCAGCCTGAAATCAACCTCGGTATTATCCCGGGGGCAGGCGGCACGCAGAGACTGACACGCGCAATAGGCAAAGCAAAATCCATGGAAGCTATACTTACGGGAAAAATTTATACGGCAAAGGAAATGTATGAACTTGGATTAATAACAAAAGTTGTAAGCAATGATACGTACCTCGATGATGCAGTCGCTCTTGCAAAAGAAGTTGCCAATAAACCCGCTGTTGCTGTACGGCTTGCGAAAGAGTGCATTTTAAAATCATTCGATACAACAATTGAGGGCGGAATTGAATTCGAAAGAAAGAACTTTTATCTCCTTTTTGCCAGCGAAGATAAGGTTGAGGGCATGAATGCTTTTATTGAAAAAAGAAAACCTGTCTGGAAACATAAATAGAGTTTATAGAGTCCTTAGGGTTAACGAAGTCTTCAGAGTATAAAAACGAAATGATTATTATAAAAATATAATTAATATTTATTTGAAGAACATTAAAATAATATTTTATTTTCTGTTTTCCGTTTTACTGTTATCGCGTGTTGCTAATGCACAAGACAAAAACCTGACCCTACCTACGGCAGAACAGGAAAAGAAAAACGGAGATTTAACAGCGGAAGAAATTATTGAGCAAAATAAACCTGCTCTTGTCTCGATATGGTATCACACGAATGATTATTATTCGTATTCAGCTTATTCATATACTTATAAAGATACCGTGCTTTTAAGCGGCAGCGGTTTTATATTTACAAAAGAAG
Source organism: Ignavibacteriota bacterium (assembly GCA_003158365.1). Classification (GTDB taxonomy): domain Bacteria; phylum Bacteroidota; class Ignavibacteria; order Tepidaquicellales; family Tepidaquicellaceae; genus FEN-1279. The sequence continues at coordinate 1,346 of PMIW01000181.1, forward strand.
GACTGGTCGGAACAAATAATCACGTTATTGCAGGATTCGACAGCCTGTTTGTAAAAACAAGCGACGGTACTTTTTACAATGCCGAAATTGTTTATGTTGAAGAAAAAAATGACATTGCGATTTTAAAAATTATAGATACCGCAAAAAACACTTATCCTTTTGTTAAACTGGGAAATTCAAATGATGTTAAAGTCGGACAGAATATTTATGCAATAGGCAGTCCTCTCGGTTTTGAATATTCTATTTCGGAAGGAATAGTCGCGGCTTTAAGGAATAATGAAAAGGTCAGCTTTACCGACCCCGATACATATACGCTAATTGAAAAAACCTTCGATAAAGTAATACAGATTACCGCCGCAATTTCCCCGGGAAACAGCGGCGGTGCGCTTTTCAGCGGGAAAGGAGAAGTGGTTGGTATAACAACCTATTCCTACGGATTTTACGGGAATCTGAATTTTGCGATTGCCATAAACAGTTTCAACAGCGTAATAAAAAATATTAATTTTTCGGATTTAGATAATAATGAAGAATATCAGAAAAAACGCGAGCAGAATTTATTTAATACAAATTTAAAACTAGCGGATACTTACAAATCTAAGCTTTATGCAACATGGTTTTATTCAAAGCAAATCGATACGATGAAAAAGTTAGACACGTTTTATGTAAAACAGGATTCCTTAAATAAAATTTATCTTGGAAAAGCGGAATCTTTCTATAATATATGCATGGACCTGAGGCCGGATACATTTTATGTGTATCAGAATTTAATGGATTTATATGTTTATACCGATAAATTTCAAAAGGCAGAAGACCTTTATAAAAGAATCAGGGAAAGGTTTGATTCCGACAGTCTGTTAAATACTTTATCCTCTTCTCTGGCTGAAGCATATTCCACATCAAAAGATTATAAAAAAGCCCTGTCATTTTACGAAAAAATGTCAAAGATCGATACTGCAGATAATTTTATAAGATATCAGATTGCTTTTCTGAATGAATCAATGAAAGATTATAAGAAAGCAATTTTTGCGTACAACAATATTATTAAACGCGACTCGAACTTTATAAATGCGTATGTGCGACTTGGAGATATTTACTATAAACAATTTAAAGATTACAACAAGTCAAAGAGGTACCTCATGGAAGCTATGATAAGAAATGAGATGATGTATGACTACGGAACGGGAAACGTTGATTTGTATTACCTTCTCGGCATGATTGCCGTTAAAGAAAACAGGAAAATTGACGCCTTGCTTGTGTATATTGATATGAAGAAACTCTACCTGTACAATAAAGAAGATAAACTGAAAAGAATAGAATTATTAAAGGCTATTCAGGAAATGGAATAGCTCGTTCAATCTTCAATTTCAGGTAAACAATTTACAATTAAAAGAAAAATCAAAATATTACAAATGAATAATATCGAAAAATTCGATTCGCTACTAAATATTCTTTTATCTGCAGTTTTTGTAATTCTGTTTATGTTTTCGAATTGCGCTTTTTCTCAGGAAGACAGCCTTAACCCGGTTAACGAGAATATTCCGGTTAAAGACATAAATTTTGTAAACGGTGACTACAGATTTCAGACCCGTTTTGATACAAGCATATGGGGTTCGGTGCTGAATGTTAAATACAAAAACAAGACTATCGTAAATGACGTGGAATTTGACGGATGGATTGACACTATTAATGCATTTGATTTTAACGGGGACGGGAAGAAAAATATTTTCATAGAATCTTACACGGGCGGTGCGCATTGCTGTGTAATGGTTTATATAGGAGTTATGGAAGACGGTAAATTTAAAATCCCGGATACACTTTTTCTTGGGAATGCCTGGTATGTTATTGAAGACATAGAAAAAGACGGAAAACTTGAAATCAACACTTCGAGCGATATGCTCTCTTATGCTTTTACAAATTTTTCCGAAACACGCTTCCCTCCCAGGGTTTACAAGATTAAAAACAATAAATTCAAAGATGTCACAAAAGACTATCCCGATATTGTAAACGGTTATATTGATGAATTGAAAACCGATTTAAAGGAATTTACAAAAACCGGTTTCGAGTGCCTTGGTAAAAACGATGACACTTTTAATACCGATGCGGGCTCCGTAAAAACCTTACTGGCGGCTATAACGGCATGTTATCATTCAATTGGCGAGGTAAAGAAAGGATACGACCTGATTGATAAAACATACAAATGTCCCGATAAAGATAAATTCATTAAAATTCTTAAAGACGAATACAAATTAAAATAAAAAAAATATAAACTCATATAAATAATTTTTATGAAAAACATCTATTTTGTAATCGCGGCATTGATACTTCTTTCACTGTCGTTTATGAATTGTTCAAAAAGCCCGTCGAAAAATCTAATCGGTAAATGGAAAGCAGACAGCATTGCCGGAATGCCGAAGGGACTCGAGACTGAGGTTTATTATGAATTCACCAGGGAAAATATAATAGCAACAGGAACGGTACACGGCGAACCTCTCGACAAAGTCGAATTGCCATATACTTTGAAATCGGAAGAAGGAAATCTTTTAGTGCTTGATGTAATACATCCTGTCTCGGGTGCGAAAGGCGAATTTAAAATAAGAATAGACGGAAAGAATATGAACATGACGGATCCGGACAATAGGGAATTTGTTTTTACAAAAATGGATAACTAAAATAAGTAAATAATTTATAAAATTTATTAACCTATTTTAAATTTCCACCGAAGAATACAAGAAAAATAAGATAGATTATTCCCGCACAAAATATGTTAAGAAACGGCAAAAGGCAAACAAATATTGCCATTCCGAATTTTTTATATGAATAAAATATCCAGGAAGAAAGGGATAATATGCAGATAAAAGGGAATGTTGTTATGAATGAAAAAAGCAGTATAATCTTAATACCCGCCCCCGGCCCGTAAAGCGTTACAGACTTTATAGCAGCCCAAATACCGGGGAGCAATGCGAACATAAAAATTATCGTCGAAATAACTAAAATTACACGCGCAACTTTCTTTCTTTTTATTAAAATATTTTCATTCATTCCAATTCAAGATAATTATAAACAATATAACTAGCTATTGCAATATATTGTTGTTAATTATTTTAAACCCGAAAACCACTTAAATTTACCATAAATCTTCAATTTAAGAGACCCGGAAATTAAAATTAAAAAATTCAGGTTTTTTATAAAAAGTAATGAATAATATCAAAGGTGTTATATGTTATATCCGCGCAATCAGTGAAATCAAAGTAATCAGTGATTCACTTTTTCCATCAGCCACTGCGCCATTGCTTCCGCTTCCTTTTTCTTTAATCCCTGATTTGGCATTGAAGGGTAATCGGGATTAATTTTTACAGGATTGAAAATAAATTCGGAAAGTTTCTTTACGTCGCCGTTATATTTGGGAACGGTTTCTTTATAAGGCGGTCCCACAAGCTTAACGTCGAATTTATGACAGGCAATACACTTCTGATTATAAATCTGTTCCGCACTCACTCCTGTACTGGTCATAACAAGTGCTTCCTTTTGTCTGTCGTATTCTTCGGCTTTCTGGTTTATTGCATACAGATGTTCCCTGACGGAATTGCCGAGCACCAGCTGGTCTTTTACAATTGTAAAAGTAAAAATTAAAAACATTATAAAAAATACTGCTCCCGCAAATTGCATCTCGGAATTTTTCAGGATTCCATATAACAAATTGCTGGCAAGCAGAATACTTATAAAAGCAAACACTACATAGAGATAAACAGATGAAGACATTGATGACGCAGGCATCAGAATTATGCCGCCGAATAGAAATACCGGAAGAAGAACCGAGGATACCAGCGTAAACGGAACAACTGTCTTTTTTACAAGCCTCGAATAATCTTCGCTCATATCTTTAATTCCTCCCTGCCACACAAAGAAGAAATAAAGTATTGCACTTCCTGCTATTGCGCAGGAAGCAAGAATTAAATAAATGTAATTCATCCAGACAGGCAAAGAAAAAACCGATTTCAATATGCCTGAAGTATTCCACCTTGAAGGTTCTGCAACAATAGTCGCACCGCAAACAAAAAGGAATAATCCTACCAGTAAAGCAACAAGACCGAAATATGCATAACCAGAAAGCGAAGGAATAATGCTTTCTTCGTTTTCTTCCTCGCCTTCTTCTTTTCTTGCCAGTCGAAGGGTTACCAAAAATTTACTGTGTGGAATAACTTTTAAAAAAGAATTTTTATATCTGAGTAAAAATATTATTGCAGCAAAATAATACAATGTTGAAAATGCAAGAAAGTTTACCGTGATAATTTTTGCATTCATAAGGAACTGTGCGTAAATAATCGTAAGCGTAGCAACAGGCAATACTCCGAATGCAAGGCCTGCACTTCTCTTCACCAATATCCTGTCCATAATGTCTTTTGCAAAACGTGTATATAGAGGTTTGCTTTCTTTTATCCCTTTGCCGTTGAAGTAAACCGAAAGAATCGACCCGCCCAGAACCATTCCCGTGAACGGAAGGAATATTAGCAGGGTCAGTACCTGCAAAATATTCAGCAGTGCCGCGTGTTCCGTGCCGGATGGTATTACAAAATTATCAAGAAAAATCATATATTTTTTCTATTATAAAATTATCATTTGAACATTAAAAAAATAATTTTATCAACTATAAGTAATGTGATAAAACATAAAGTGTAAATATTTATTCCGATAAAAGCTTTTAAAATTTCATTTTTGGATAAATCGGAATTTAGAAATCTGAACGCTCTATATATCATTAATGCCGATAATACCAAAAGCAAAGCATATGTAGAGCTGAAATTTAAAATATTAAAATATGGAATCATAGAGGAAATCAAAACGGTTACAATTAGCATTGAAAACGTAATTAAGGTAACACTTTTTCTGCTGATTTTATTTGTTAACACAGGAAAACCGCCTTTTGCAAAATCCTCTCCGTGAACAAGTAATAAAAGCCAGAAATGCGGAATCTGCCAAACAAAAAAGTATAAAGCGATATATATAATTTTTGAATCAAAAATATTTGTATTAGCGGCAGCCCATCCTGCAAGCGGAGGAAGTGCACCAACGATTGAACCGGGAATAATTGCAAGTGCGGTTTTTTTCTTGAGCGGAGTATATACTCCGTTGTACCAGTAGAATGTAAGCAGTCCGATTAACAACGAATATAAATTTGTCCTGACAGCAAGTAATGCGGAACCGGTTAAAAGAAATATTAAAGAAATTAATAAAACATTAGCGCTTCTGATTTTACCCGATGGTATCGGCCTGTTCTTAGTTCTGTCCATTAATACATCTATATCCCGCTCCTGGTATTGATTTAAAGCAGCAGATCCGCATGCAAGTAAAAAGATTCCTATAACAGGATATATAAAATCAAATGTTAATTTATTGGTCCCGATAAAATACCCAAGTGCCGTAGTCAGTGAAACCAGAACAGTTATTCTGATTTTTACAATTTCGCCAAGCAGAGTTAGTTTTCCTGACACATAAGCAACGAAAATGTGAAAAGGTGATATTACGGTAATATTTTCGTTTGATAATTTCATCATTTGTTAATTAACGTAGAATCCTTTTTCTGTGTGTTCAATGAATCCACCGGGTTCGGAGTATTATACCATTTTTCAAAATCTTTATCGGGCATTACAACGACTTTTGAGTACATTGCCGAATGATTCAGCCCGCAATATTCCGCGCATTCAATATTATATGAACCTAATGCCGTGGGTTGAAACCACAGATAATTTTTCCTCCCGGGAATTGCATCTTCTTTTTCCCTGAAAGACGGAATATAAAAACTGTGGTTTACATCCATCGATGTGATTTCCATTTTTATCGGTCTCGATAGCGGAACATAAAGCGTATCGCTTTTCTTTCCGTTGTCATATTCAAAACTCCAGAACCACATCCTCCCGATTACCTTAACGGTAAATGAATCTTCGGGAGCGTTTCTCATGTTTTTGAATCCTGCATATCCCGAAAAAAACATTCCAAGCGCAAGCAATGTAGGAATTACAGTCCACAATATTTCCAGCTTTGTATTTCCTGTTACATTAGAGGGAATTGGATTTCTCTTTTTGTTATACTTAATAACAAAATAAACCATTATTATCCCTATCAGCAGCAAGAAAAAAACCGAAATACCGGCAATAATAAAAAAAGTTGTATCTACCTGGTCTACAATGTTTGGTCTCATTTTGCAGGGTATCTAAAAATTAAATCAAAAAAAGTTAAAATAATCATTGTTAAAAAAATGACTATGCACACAACAATAAAAACCTTGAATACTCTTGAATCCGATTTGACGTGCATAAAATAATTTGCAACAAGCAACGATTTAGTTGTGGCTATTGCCATGGCTACTATAATTGTCAGACTATATAAATTTAATCCTGCAATCGCAACAGTAAGAGTCGTGAGCGCAACCAACCCTAACCATACTAATACGTAAGTACCGTAATTTATTGAATGTGTTTTTTCCATAAATTTTAATGTATAAGATAAAAGAGCGGGAACAGGAAAATCCAGATTATATCGACAAGGTGCCAGTACAATCCGGCATTTTCGAGTTTCTGCGAATTATCAAAAGTTATTTTTTCCTTGTAAACAAAAACCAGCATAAAAGTCAGGAATACCATTCCGACAATTACGTGCAGAGCGTGCAAACCGGTCATTACATAATACAATCCGTAAAACACGACTTCTCCGTCAGGAAGGTCTGCCATTTCAGGTCCGCGCGGATAGAAGCCGTGATGGATTTTTGTGCTCCACTCAAAATATTTATTAATCAAAAATGCACCGCCGCATACAATCGTAAATACGAGTAAATACATACTGAAAAGTTTTTGCTTTTTCTGAATTGCGGCTAGTGAAAGCACGGCTGTCAGACTGCTTGTCAAGAGAAGAATAGTGTTTACCGTTCCTACAACCGTATCAAGCCTCATCGCGGCAACCCTGAAACTGTCTGCGTACATAAACCTGTAACCTGCATATAAAATAAACATACCGCCAAAAAGTATAAGCTCTGTAAAAAGAAATAGCCACATACCCATTTTAGAACCGACATCATCCCTGTGTATGTGCTCCGTGTGTTTATTTTCCATTACTGATTCATTATCCATAAAAATATCTTAATAATCTTTTATTATTTGCTATTTATTATTTGCTATTTGCTATTTGTGCTCGTCTCTTTCATAAGGCCCCCTTGTAATCACAGGAATTTTATCAAAATTCTCAACCGGTGGAGGTGTAGGAACAGTCCACTCAAGCGTCGTTCCTCCCCACGGATTAATATCTGTTATCATTTCTTTCTTTAAAAATCCCTTTAACAAATTTATTACTATAATAAAAATACCGGTAACCATTATCCACGAACCTATTGTAGATATCACGTGTAAATTCCTGAACTCGGGAAGATAATCATAATACCTTCTCGGCATTCCAAGATATCCGAGTATGAACATCGGGAAATAAAGAACATTAAACCCGATTGCAAAAGTCCATGCGCCGATTGCAGCGATTTTTTCGTTATACATTTTTCCGAACATTTTCGGAAACCAGTAATGCAGCGCAGCAAAAAATAAAGTACCCATCCCGCCGAACATTACATAATGAAAATGCGCAACAACAAAATATGTATCAGTCAAATGTATATCTGTATTAAGTGAACCGAGTACCAATCCCGTCAATCCTCCGATTGAAAATAATATTATAAAAATCAAAACAAATAATAGTGGTGGCCTTAAATCAATAGAGCCTTTATACAGTGTGGCAACCCAGTTAAAAACTTTTACTCCGCTTGGTATTGCAACTAAAAATGTAAGCAGTGAAAAAATTGCCCTCGATGTATCACTTATGCCTGTTGAAAACATATGGTGACCCCATACGAGATAACCTACAAATGCAATTGCAAGGCTCGACATCGCAATCGGTCCGTAGCCAAAAATATTTTTCTTAGAGAATGTCGGAATAATTTCGGATACCAGTCCCATGGCAGGGAGTATCATAATATAAACGGCAGGATGCGAATATATCCAGAACATATGTTGGTAAAGCAGAGGGTCGCCTCCAAGTGCAGGGTCAAAAATTCCGATTCCGAAAATCCTTTCGAGCATTATTAAGAGTAAAGTAATTCCGAGTATCGGTGTTGCAAGTAATTGAATCCATGCAGTTGCATATAATCCCCATGCAAATAAAGGCATCCTGAACCAGTTCATCCCCGGGGCTCTCATCCTGTGAATCGTTGTAATAAAATTTAATCCCGTAAGTATGGAAGAAAATCCCAGTACGAATGCAGCAAAAACCGCAAAGGTTACATTTGTGCCTGTTCGTAAACTATACGGGACATAAAATGTCCATCCCGTATCTATGGGTCCGCCGCCGAAAAGCAGTGATGCAAGAATCATCAATGCGCCAATTATATAAAAATACCATGATAATAAATTTATTCTCGGGAATGCAACATCTTTCGCCCCAAGCATAATCGGAAGAAAGAAATTTCCGAAAATTGCAGGTAATCCCGGTATGATAAACAGGAAAATCATCATTACTCCGTGCAGAGTGAAAAGAGTGTTATATGTTTGCGGACCCATTATGGTTCTGCCGGGTGTAAGCATTTCAAACTTCATTAATAAACCAAACACGACTGCCGTTAAAAAAAATACAATCATAGCGGCAAGATACATTACGCCAATTCTCTTGTGGTCAGTCGATAGCAGCCATCCCGCAAGACCATTATGCTTTCCTTCGTATTTTAAATATGATACTTCGTTCATTAATTTATATTAATCGTTTTAAACTTCTTTGTTAATTGGTAAGTCGGTTTTCTTTTTCTTTGATACAACCAGAATCACAGCAAAGACCAGTATTAAAAACAGAATTCCGCTTCCCGCGATTCTCGTGAAATTGAGCACGTATTTTTTTCCTTCGGCATCATAGCTGTAACACAAACTTGTAATCTTTGAAATCGGTGAACCTATTCTCCCTTCCGATGCTTCTATCAGTGCCATTTTTACGTCAAATGTCAGGTATTCCGCACCATATAGATATCTCGTTATTTTTAAATCGGGACTCAGCATTGTCAAAGCCGCAGCATGAACAAAATCATTTCCCTGTTTTATATATCTGAATCCTACAGCATCCGTTATTCTTGCTACGTTTAAACTGTCCGCTGTTAAGAATCTCCAGTCGTTCTCACCTGCTTTTTTTACTTTCAGTAGATTAAAATAGTTTTTCTTTTTCTCCGCGGCCATGGTATAATCTTCGGCTGTATTAAAACTGACCGTTACAATATTATAATCTTTCCCGATTATGAGGTCAAGCTTATCGACCACGTGAGTAAGTTCGGTTAAGAGAGGACTGCATATACCCGGGCATCTGTAATATACAAGTGTTAAAATTACAGGTTTTCCGTTAGTAACATCAGAGAATTTAACAGGCTTTCCTGTTTCATCAAATAAAGTTATGTCTCCGGGAACCTTTTGTCCGAGCTTTTCATCGATACCTACAGGTGATTTTTTTTCATCGTCTGCGCGTACCGTGTTTATTAAAAATAATATTGATAATAATAAAATTACTTTTTCCATTTTCTAAAATTAAAATAAAGATTTAATAAATTGAAACATCGATGCCCATTCTTCACTGCTCAATACTATTGCCGATGTATTGAATCCTTTACTTTTGGGGTCTGTTGTAACAAACTTAACAAACTGTGTTTCATTTTCATTCCACTTCGTGTACGAAGCCAGAGAAAATACAGACCTGTTTAAATTTGTGCTTATGTTCCTGAATTGTTCTGCTGACTTGTTTGTTTTATCTGCATTAATTTTGCTGATTATGCTAATCACTTTCGCTGAAAAAACAGAATCTTCATTTAATATTTTATCTTCTGCCAGGCTGACAGGAATCTGCGAAGGCATTTTTACCCCAACAGATAAACTGTACGTTTTATCGAGTTCTTTAAGTTCGTTTTGGTCTATAGCCGGAAAATCATTTCTGAAAGTTCTTATATAATGTATTATTGCAATCCTGTCTTCAGGCAGAATTGTGCTGTATGAAGCCATGCCCCTCGCAATAATTCCTTCCTGCAATGTTTTAAACATCTTCGGAAAAGCAGGTCCGTTCGTCCAGCCCGTTAGTTCGTGGAAATTTCTCGGCGGAGGATTTAACGTTTTGCCCGCAATACCATCGCCTTTGCCTTCCAAACCATGACAGCTTGAACAGTTTGATTCAAATAATGTTTTGCCTTTTGCAATCTTATCAGGACTTGTTATGCTTTCTCTAAAAATATCAACAGGCGGAGAAATAGAACCTTTCATCATTGCAACATCTTCTTCTGCTTTCAACGTATCTTTTAACTTAGCAAGCGGAGTGACTTTTTCTCTCGTGAACGCCTCTAAATTATTCAAATAAAACCACCCAAGTGCAACAATAAGTGTTAGTAATACAATGTAAAACAATCCGTAAAAGCCGAGAATGACTTTCTTCTTCTCTACAACTTCAAGATTAATATCGTCTTTTTCGCCAATCATTTTTTAATTAAAAAATTTATTTTTATTTATCATAAATGAAAATCCAACCCTCTCTGTAATTTCGGGTCGCCAATTGGAATCAAATTGTGTTTCTTTGCCTGGAACGAAAACACAACTATCAATATACCTGTAATCAGAACCGGAAAACCGATTTCAAAAAAGCTGAATAACGCGGTATCACTGTATGTCGGCATTACAAGCCAGTACATATCAAATAAATGCGCGGCTAAAATTATTATGGAAACAATTTTCAGTCTCTTGGGGTCTGTCTTCGCCCGCGCAGTCAGCAATCCGAAATAAGGAATTGCAAAACGTATCACAATCATTGCAATTGAAACATATTTCCATCCGCCTGTCCAGCGCATAATAAACCAGGTTGTTTCTTCGGGAATATTGGCATACCAAATCAGCATAAACTGGCTGAAAGCAATGTATGCCCAGAAGTTAGTCATTCCGAAAAGCAGTGCACCAAACGAATAATAATGGTCGGGACCAATCGAAGAATGCAGATACCCTTTTTCGCTAAGACTCACGGCAGCAAATGTAGTAGCTGCAAGCCCCGCAAGCAATGTCGCTGTTATATAATAAATACCAAAAATTGTCGAATACCAGTGCGGGGAAAGACTCATCATCCAGTCAATCGCCAGAAACGACAGTACGATTGCAACAACCGGCATAAAACCCGCCGAGAATTTTACGTTCCTGCTTGTATAACTCTGGTCTTTTGTATCGTCCTGTTTGTATGAATTCCTTGTAAAAATTAAATAAAAAAGAAATAACACCGCAAAGAATACAACATATCTGATTATAAAAAATCCCGTATTCAAATAAGGAGTTTTACCTTGGAGATTTACGTCACTTTTTACAACATCTAAATGTGTCCACTGAAAGAGCCCCTGAAGATTGAACAGTAATGGGATTGCCAGCACCGCTACAAACGGAATCGAAGCAGCAAGAAATTCGCTCACCCTTCTCATCGGTGTGCTCCATACCGCTCCCGATAAATGTTCCAGCGCAACCAAAACCAGAGCGCCGACCGAAATACCCGTCATGAACATTAAAGCAATAACATTATTGAATGAAGCTCTCATCGGGTTCACGAGATACGAAACCACAACTATTACTATGCCTGATGCAACAAGTGCCCAGCCTGTCATACTGAATTTTTTTGGTAACTCTTTTTTCTGATAATCCATCTTTTATATGATTACTAAAATTTTCTTTTGTTATTTACTGTTTTCAAAATCTGAGTCTTTTGCATTCTGCGAGCGCTGTAAAACCCTTATATAATGCACAATTGCCCATCTGTCATCGCGTGAAATCTGCTTTTCGTACGAGGGCATAATATTCTGTCCGTTTGTAATTACGTGATAAATATTACCGTCAACCCAGTTGCGCACTTTATCGCTGTGAAGAGTCGGCGGTTTCGGGAACTGGTCGTGCAAACGTGAATCACCTTTTCCGAAATAACCGTGGCACGGACTGCAATATGTATCAAATCTTGTTTTCCCTACTGCAATTATCTCTTTTGAATAAGGCAAAGGATTTGACAAATTAATCACTGCGGAATCTTTCATTCCTTTGTATTCATACGGAATAAATCCCCGTGCTACCGTTCCTTCTACCGGAGGACGCATGGTAAAACCGTCAGGAAAAACTTCGCTCTTCGATTGCGGCAAACCCTTGTTCTGCTCCGACATCCAGGAAAAAGGCTGCATATATAAAAGTTTATTTAATGTTAAATATGTCGCCCCTGATGTTACCAATGCGGTCACAACAAGTACGCCGATAAACCTTTTATCGAACATCTTTATGTCTTTCGGGAACGGTTCTTCATAAATTGTTTCGATATCTTTTCCGCCAAGTTTTGCAAAAAATTCTTTTATCTTTGTCTCATCGAACAACGGGTCTATTACGGAAATGTTAATTCCGAATTTATCGGCAGAAACTTTTTTCATGTAATTTGTTTCATGCAGTGCATGACTGTTATGGGGAAACTTGAAGAACAGAGCAATCATTGCAACAACAGTTCCCACCGAAGCGGAAAGAACCGTAACCTCAAATGCAACAGGCACAAATGCGGGCCACGAAAAGAACGGCTTGCCTCCTATTACAAGCGGGTAATCAATGATCGATGCCCACGACATAAATAAAACCGCAAACGTTACTCCGCCAATACCTATTACAAAAGCAATTATTCCAAGCAGAGATGGTTTCAGGTTCATTGCCTTTTCCATTCCGTGAACCGGGTATGGGGTGTTAACATCGTATTTGGTGTAACCCGCAGCTGTTGTTTCCTTTGCTGCGCGGGTTATTTCATCTGCCGTATCGAATAATGCCGCTACTGAAAATATTTTTTTCTCTTCCATTAGTGACCTCCTTTATGCGAAGGCTGGGCACCGGGAATAGATGCTTTGACTTCTGCGATTGAAACTACGGGAAGTGTCTTTACAAATAATAATATCAGCGTAAAAAATAATCCGAATGAAAATATCAGGACTCCAAAATCATAAATAGTCGGTGTGTACATTCCCCAGCTCGACGGCAGGAAGTCCCTCGAAAGCGAGGTAACTATTATTACGAATCTTTCAAACCACATTCCTATATTCACAAACACTCCGATTATAAACATGAACACAATCGAGCGTCTGAGCTTCTTAAACCAGAAGAACTGCGGCGAAAGCACGTTACAGCTTATCATAATCCAGTATGCCCACGCATATGGCCCGAGTGCCCTGTTAATAAATGTAAACATCTCAAAATCATTTCCGCTGTACCACGCGGTAAAGAATTCCATCGCATACGCATATCCTACAATCATGCCCACGACAATCATGACCTGGTTCATTTTTTCAAGATGGTTCAGCGTTATTATATGCTTTAAATTAAATGCCTGCCTTACAAATATCAAAACATTCTGTACCATGGCAAATCCCGAGAACACAGCACCGGCAACAAAGTACGGAGGAAATATTGTCGTATGCCATCCCGGAATAACTGAAACAGCAAAATCAAAACTTACTATTGTATGAACTGAAAGCACGAGCGGTGTGGCAAAGCCAGCAAGTATTACGTAAACTTTTTCGTAATGCTGCCAATGCCTTGTCGAGTGTCTCCAGCCGAGTGAAAAAATTGAATACAGAGATTTTTTTAATTTATTTGCAGTTCTGTCCCTGAGCGATGCAAGGTCAGGTATTAATCCAACATACCAGAAAATTAATGATACTGTAAAATAAGTCGATACTGCGAACACATCCCAGAGCAATGGCGATGTGAAATTCACCCATAAATGATTTTGATTTGGATAAGGAAATAAATATCCGTCCAGCCAGAATCTGCCCGTATGCAATGCCGGAAACAATCCCGCGCACATTACCGCAAAAATCGTCATAGCTTCCGCAAACCTTGCTATACCTGTACGCCAACGCTGGCGCAGAAGGAAAAGAATTGCAGAGATTAGCGTTCCGGCGTGACCGATACCGACCCAAAAAACAAAGTTTACAATATCAAATCCCCAGCCGACAGGATTGTTGTTTCCCCACATACCTATTCCGTAATAAAAAGTATAACCCAGTGCTACCGTACCTGCCAGCAGCATAAGTGATGTAATGGTAATTAGAATTTTCCAGATCTTCCCGGGCCTGGTGTCCATGGGGATAGAAACAATTTCCTCTATCTGCGATGCAGTTGGCCTGCCCTCTACTACCGGTATTTCCTGTGTGTAATCGATTGCCGTCACTATTCTTTCTCCGCTTTTATGTTTCTGAGTTTAGCTATATATGTTACGTTTGGTCTTATGTTTATTTCTTCAAGAATGTGATAACCCAATTCGTGATTTCTGTATTTTGTTATTTCGGAATCTTTTTTGTTCGAATCCCCGAACACAATTGCACTTGCAGGACATGCTTCCTGGCAAGCCGTGATAACCTTATCACCGTCTATGTCACGTTTTTCCTGAATTGCCTTTTGCCTTTCATCCATTATTCTCTGAATGCAGAAAGTGCATTTTTCCATCACGCCTCTCGAACGAACCGTTACCTCGGGATTGTAAAGTAAACTTATCGGCTGCTGCAACTGATAAGCATCTGCAAAGTGGTCCCTGAAATTAAAGAAATTAAATCTTCTTACCTTGAACGGACAGTTGTTCGAACAGTATCTCGTTCCTACACATCTGTTGTATGCCATCTGGTTTAAACCGTCAGGACTGTGATTCGTTGCCGCTACCGGGCAAACGTTTTCACAGGGAGCGTTATCACAATGCTGGCACAGCATCGGCTGGAAGCTCACATTCGGATTATCCGAGTGTCCGCCGTAATACCTGTCGAGTCTTATCCAATGCATTTCCCTGTTCTTCCCAACCTGCTCTTTCCCCACAACAGGAATGTTATTTTCAACATTGCATGCCGCAGTGCAGGCATTACAACCCGTGCATTTATTTAAATCAATCGACATTGCCCACTTTACACCGTTGTATTCATGTCCTTCGTTAATATTAAAAAGTGCGGTATGTTTTTTTTCTTCAATTAAAAACTTCGGATTCTTTTTATATTCTTCATAAGTCCCCTCCTGTATAATTTCCCTTTTCAGGTGAATATCGTTGTACCTCTTTTCATCTATTGGGTAATGTTCCTGTGTCGAAATTAATTCATATGTTCCGCCTGATTTGGTAATCTTCCCGTCGTTATATAACCACTCGGAAAGAAGTGCGTTTTTTGAAATTAATTGGATTGCATTGAACCCTCCATTCTGTCCTACCGTTCCGACTTTCGTCCTTCCGAATCCAAGTTCAATTGCCACGACATCATCTGCCATACCCGGCTGAATGAACGCAGGTATCTTAAGGGTTTTCCCGCCCGCCGATAATTCAATTAAATCATTCGAATTCAAATTTAATCCTTTGGCAGTTGCCGGAGATATTGCCGCACAATTGTCCCAAACCATCTTCGAGACCGGATGCGGTAATTCCTGCAACCATCCGTTGTTTGCCAGCCTGCCATCTCCTAGAAAATATGAGTCACGAAGTAATACAACGATACTTTTACTTGCTGTGGTAAAACCGGGAATATATGTGAACGAATCGGCTTTGAAAGACCAGGTATCGCCGGCTTTTTCATTTGACTTAACTACTCCGTCGTGCAATGCTAATGTCCAGAATGTTTTAAAATCTACCTTTGCATTTACTGCGGGGTAAATTGACTTTTCCCAGTTGCTCTTTATATAATTTAAATAAATATTTTCAGTGAACGCATCTTTTCCTCCGCCAATCCAGTACAGCAATTCCGCTTCCATCTGCCTGGTTTTGTAAAGCGGTGCTATAACCGGCTGCTGCAAACTGTAAAAACCCGTTCGTGTTTTATAATCCCCCCAGCTCTCGAAATTATGATTTGAAGCAAGAACATAATTACTTACAGAAGTTGTTTCATTTATGTTTTCTGCAAACGTGATTACAGTTGGTACTTTCTTAAGGGCCTCCGCATAATTGTAATCATTTGAAAAATGGAAAACCGGATTAGCACCGAAATGAATTGCCATTCCTACTCCGCCTGACTGCATTTTAGAAATCAAACCTTCTAATTCACTCTTTTGACTTAAAGGTAATACAGACCGCCTGGCCGATTCCTTCGAATACAATTTCGAGGCACCAAGTACTTCATTTAATAAATTTACTGCTATGTGTGTTGATTCAGGAAGCTTTAACCCCGCCGAAACATACGATTCACCCTGGTTTTTCACAAAATCTACAGTAAGGGTCTTAATTATCTTATCGTCTATTTTATTTTTCTTAATAAATTCTTCTAAAGAAAATTCCTTTATTTTATTTTCTATTGTACTGTTATTTGCATAAGAAGAAATTTTCTTTTTTAAGATTAATTCATTCAGCAGGCATAAAACAAATTCCTCTATTGCATCTGTGCGCAAGCGAATCCTGTAATCGGAGTTTACACCCGTCAGACTCATTG
>PMIW01000113.1 GCA_003158365.1 Ignavibacteriota bacterium
ACAAAAGTACTACACTTTTTTTTTACACCGGCAAATTTGAATTTATTATCCGGAATTCAACTAATTTTATGTATTTAATGTCAAATTTTAATTGCTTTGCGATTATAATCCGTGATTAAAATCTTGATTTATAAATTGTTATTTCATAAATTACATAAAATTTTACCTACCAAAAGTTCTTTAGAAGAAAGGACAAGTTATGAAATGTAAACTAATGCATTTACTGTTTTTTTTCATCTACTTCATCATTTTTTCTTCAACAATACTCTCACAAACTGATGAATTCGGACCTCAGGGTTCTAACCGCTATCTGTTCGGCTGTAACGGGGTTCAGGGGAACGATGTTGCTATCCCGAACAGCGGCGATTTCTTTTTAGTAAATTCAGGTACAATTGAAGCGTGGATATATCCGTTTCAAATATTTATGACCGGCAATCAAAAAGTTATAATTAACAATGGACAGGGTAATCAATCATGGGAAATAGACCTGGTAGGATGTTGGTTGCAACTTCAAATATATCACGAGTTAGTGGCATATAGCGCTGATGCCGATTCAATAAAACCAAATACCTGGACACATATTGCAGTCACTTTTTGGGGAGGTCCGTATTATTACAGTGCGCAGTGGTACATAAATGGTGTTGCCAGCGGTCCGGTTCAAAATAAGACTGTAACAATGCATAGTAATATCGACCCGTTAATAATAGGAAGTGACGGGGGCTACAGCTCTTATCATGACCCTTGGTATGGAAACATCGATGAGGTAAGAATATGGAACCGTGCAAGAACACAGACCGAAATTGCAAGTGACAGGTTCGTTGGATTAGGAGACGGAGGCGGAGCAAACACAAACCAGAATTTGACTTCAGGTGCAGAATACAACGGACTCGTATCATCATACACTTTTAATTACAATTCGAGTAATGTATTTGATGATATAAGTAATCATACGGGTACTTATATCGGCTCTACAAGTTCTACCGGGGCAGTGCCGGGAAATCCGATTCCGTATAATCTTGCTCTTTTCTGTCCGGGGACTACAAACGATTTCATACAAATTCCCGATAATTCCATCTGGAATAATTCTTTCGGAACTTTTGAAGCATGGATTAATATCCTCAGTTCTGCAAACGACCAGACAATAATCCAGAAAGGAAACGGTTCACCCGATGCATTCAATTTCTTTTTGAATACTAACAGACATTTATGTTTAAACATCGGCAGCCAAAGCTATATAAGTACTGGTGCCCAGATTCCTATCGGGCAATGGTGTCACGTGGCTGTAACTTACAGGTTAAGTACCGGGCCGAATGTAGTTTTTTATCTCAATGGAAATATCAATAGTACATTAAGTATTGCAGCAACTACTATGCCTTCTAACAGTTTCCTGCCCAGAATAGGCAACAGGAACAGCACTTTATATAATTCACCGTTTAACGGATACATAGACGAACTTCGCTTCTGGCAAAACTATAGAAACGTAGACAGTATTAAAAAGTATATGTACGTATCGAGTAAAAGCATTTCAAATCCGTGGCTGAAAGCGGCATATCCGTTCGATGGAAATTTGCTTAATTACGGAAATACTTCGGGATTAGGCGGAACATTCGATAACGGTTTAACCACAAAAAGTAAATGCAGGTTTAGCGGTTACAGAGGCGAAGGCACAGGGGGACCAATAGGAATAAATCTGGAAGCACATCCAACCAATTTGAATTATTATTCTAACCCAAATCCTTTTCCAAATAATTTTTATTTAAGCGCACCGAATTTAACCATACCGGATAACACAACAGTTTATGATTCCATTATGGTCAGTGATTTTCCGGGAAATCTGACAGCGATTGATGTTTTTGTCGGAATCGAGCACACATATATTTCCGATTTAGGAATTACAATTATTGCACCGAACGGAAACCAGGCATTATTACTTTACGATCGCGGAGGTGCAGGAAAACATTTGCTTACATTCTTTAATGATAATTATATTTTAACATCGACAACAGCCGGGTATAATCCGCCATGGAGCAGTTTCTTAAAACCTGATAATGCAATGGGAACTTTTGGAAATACACCTGTTAACGGAAAATGGAAGATAAAAATTTCAGATAATCAAACAAGTGATGTAGGAACTCTGATTGAATGGGGTTTAAGATTCAATGCTTCGATAGGGATAAGAAAAATTGATGAAAAAATTCCGAATAAATTTAATCTGTATCAAAATTATCCTAATCCGTTTAACCCCACTACAAATATTAAATTCGATTTGCCGAAAAATTTATTTGTAAGTTTAAAAATTTATGATATACTTGGAAAAGAAGTTGCAAATTTAATAAGCTCAGAACTAACGGCAGGAAGTTATAATGCCGAATGGAATGCTTCTCAATATTCAAACGGTATTTATTTTTACAGGATTGAAACAGGAAATTACAAGGAAACAAAGAAAATGCTCCTTATTAAATAATATCAGCAATACTGGGTGAAGGGATTTTGATTAAATAAAATCTAATGTATAATAATAAAGGGAGTAAATATTTTACTCCCTTTATTAAGAGGTTGATAAAATTATAAGGGTTCGAGGATATAATTTCCCGATGTGAAATTCTTAATATTTTCTTCAAAATCTGAGGCTTTCGATAATCTTACTTCGCACATTAATTTCACAACATCATCTGATTTATTTTCTACTATCTGAATTGAATTTTTTTCGATGTAATTCATAATACTTCCGATGTATTTGTAGTCGAATGTGAGGAAAAGACGTTTTTTTATGAATTTTTCAATTATTTTTGCATTTTGCAGGCAACCTTCCGAGGCATCGAAAAAAGCCCTTTTAAGTCCCCCGACACCGAGCTTTACTCCCCCGAAATAGCGGGCAACAAATATAATTACATCTGTCAGTTCATATTTATCAATTGCATCAAGAATCGGCTTCCCTGCCGAGCCCGACGGCTCGCCGTCGTCATTGAATCTGAACCTGTCATTTTCAAGTCCGGCTCTGTATGCAAACGGTATATGTGCTGAATCGTAAAATTCTTTTTTTACTTTTGCCTGAACTGAAGAAAACTCATCTGGATTTGAAAAAGGATATGCAAGTGCGACGAAACGGGATTTTTGTGTCTTGGACTCGAATGTGCAAAAAGATTTTATGGTTTTTAATGAATCTTTCTCCAATAATTCATCACCACCCTTCTTCCCATACGAGGGGGACAAATTTAAAATCATCGAATCTGGTTATGTCCTGCTTAAAGTCGCCGTTTCTTTTAACTTTTTTCACCTGCCAGATTTGCTGTGAATGTCTATCTCCAACGGGTATTACAAGTCTGCCGCCGGGTGATAACTGCTCGATTAATATTTCGGGAATTTTCGGACTGCCTGCTGTTACAATTATTCCGTCGTACGGCGCGAATTCATTCCAGCCCTTCGTGCCGTCGCCGCACTTCAGATTTATTTTGTAGTTTAAGCTTCCGAGAGTGCTTTTTGCTTTCAGATATAGCTCTTCATATTTTTCGACTGAATAAACTTCCGCTCCCATTACCTTTAATATCGCCGCCTGGTAGCCCGAGCCTGTTCCGATTTCAAGAACTTTTTCGCCTTCTTTTAATTCGAGAAGTTCGGTCATAAAAGCGACAGTGTACGGCTGGGATATAGTCTGGTTGCAGTTTATGGGCAGTGCATTATTATCGTATGCGTATCTTTTAAATTCTTCATTGACGAAAAATTCCCTCTTCACGGTATTTATTGCATCGAGAACTTTTTTATCTTTTATTCCCGAACGAATTAATTTTTCAACTAATTCTTTTCTTTTAAGTGATGGTAATGAGAATGTCATTAAAATTAATCGCTTACGTTTTTAGAGGAATCGAGTATTGACTGTAAACTTTTTGTCACGTTAGTATTTGTCATTACTTCAATCAGTTTTTCTTTCAGGTCGCTGATATTCTGAAGTGAATAAAGTTTACCGTCTTCTGCTATGGATATAATCGAAGTTTCTTCGGAAACTATAACTGCTATTGCGTCAGACTGTTCTGAAATTCCAAGTCCTGCCCTGTGCCTCGTGCCGAGGCTGCGGTTTTTAACAAGCTGGGTTTCGGAAAGCGGAAGCAGGCATCTGGCACCTTCGATTTTATTATTATTGATAATCACAGCGCCGTCGTGCAATGGTGATTTTGGATTGAATATAGATACGAGCAATTCCTTGTTTATTTTTGCATCGAGCCGCTCGCCTGAATCCACAATGTTCTCGAGTCCTGTCGTTCTTGTAACAATTATCAAAGCGCCCCATCCTTTACGCTGGAAATCGAAGCAGGCATCGACGACTTCGGATACATTTTCATTGATATCTATTTTCAGGAAGAGCCGTGCAACCCGCGTCTTTCCTATAAGCAGGAGTATTCTACGGATTTCAGGCTGGAACAAAATTATAAATGCAATCACCCAGATATCGGTCAGTTTACCGAGCAGCCATCCTAAAATTTGCAGATTAAAAAATTGCGCAAGAAGTGAAAATCCGATAATCAGAAGCAGTGCGATAAAAATCTGGAATGCAATAGTCCCGCGCATC
>PMIW01000178.1 GCA_003158365.1 Ignavibacteriota bacterium
AAAATGTATCACCATAAATCCGCCACCGCCTATATTACCAGCCTGAGGATAGACAACGGCAAGTGCGAATCCGACACCGACTGCGGCATCGACGGCATTACCGCCTTCTTTCAGAATTTTTATTCCGACTTCCGATGCAAGTTCATCAGCGGAAGAGACACAGCCGTACCTGTAACTTTGCGAATAAGCAAAGTTCAGAAAAAGGATTAGAATTAATATAATTGTCTTCCTCATTTAACAATTAAGTTATTTTATCACAACCAACTAAATACTAAACTATTAATTAAGATAAAATAGAAAAAAAAGGGGGGAATTTTAATCCGGGCTTTTTTCGAGCCAGGGAATAACATATTCCTTCAGGACATTTTGAAATCGTTTATTACCTTTTGAATCAACAAGGTTATGGTTTAAATCGGAAATAATATGGCAGGTGTAATTATTTTTTCCTTTGTATTTATCTTTCAGATAAGATACGCTTTCGCAGGGAACGTTCATATCTTTTTCCCCGATTATAAGAAGCACAGGTATTGTAAGTTTATCATAATAGGAATCGACATCGTAAAATATATAACTGTTCCAGTACTTATAAGTAAGACCCAGGAATCTTTTTTCTGTCGAAGGGTTATTTTTAATTTCAGTAAGCAAGCTGTCTATATCCTCTGAATTTTTTATACCGCTCAATGTAAGGAAACCCAGGTATTTCAATTTCTTTTCTTTTTCAAATAATATTTTAATCTTTTCCGGACCCGGCATTCCTCCGTTCCCGATTACAATAAGTTTTTTTACAAGGTTATTTTCGCATGTAATTTCCGGTGCTATCTCACCTCCTTCGCTGTCAGCAAAAATTAGAATGTCCTTTAATTTATTATTATAAATATTTTTTTTAACATAATTCAAAATGAAATTAACATCATTAATTCTTCTCTCCCTGCAGTTAGTGGCTTCAAATTTTGCAGAATCATCGAAGGCAAATTTTTCCATAAAAAGGACATCGTATCCCATTTGTATTCCTTTTGCACTCCAGCCGAACCTGCTGCTTATTGATTCTCTTCCGGAACCCTGAATCAAGACAAGTAATTTATCGTTCAATTTTTGTGATTTATTATCTTTTTGAGCGATATAGAAAAGGAGTGTATCGCCTTCTGAATTAACAGGTTTAAAACCTTCGATTGGAATGCTATAGCAGCCAAACAAGAATGAAGTAAAAATAAAGAGAACTGATGTTCTGATTAATAAATTCTTCAAAATATTAAATAAATTTTAATTAAGTATTCCAGTCCCGGTTGTATCTGAAATCAACGTTTATGGTTCTGTTTGAAATTTTTGCTATTACGGGCGGGAGGCGTTTAAACTGATTCCTGTAAATCATTTTATCAATTTTGTCCATATATTCCTTAGTGTATCCCATTATTAGAAGTTCTTCACGTGATTTTCTTTCATCAACCTTTTCAAATAAATATTTATCGACCTCAGCGTAAGTGATTCCCATTTCCTGTTCATCTGTCTGACCTTCCCATAAATCGGCGGATGGTTTTTTGGCAATTAGTTTGTCAGGAATTTTAATATGTGCAGCCAGTTCAAAAACCTGCGTTTTATATAAATCCCCTATTGGATTAATTGCGCAGGCGGAATCGCCAAACAGAGTGGAATATCCGAGCAATATTTCGGTTTTATTTCCGGTACCTATTACGAGTGCTTTTTCTCTTGCAGATTCATCATACAATACAATCATTCTCATNNATCGTCAGGTATGCATCAACCATTTCAGATATTTCAACAATTTTACTTTTTACACCTAAATCTTTAATAACCAGTCCGGCATCAGTCAGGCTGTCTTTACTGCTTGTTTTATATGGCATCATTACGCATAAAACATTATCTTTTCCCAATGCTTTTACAGCCAGGTAAGCAGATACTGCAGAATCTATACCGCCGGATAATCCGATGACAGCTTTTTTCAGACCTATCCTTTGAGTTTCATTTTTAACAAATTCGACAAGTATTTTTTCTACAATTTTATAATCGTATTCCATATTTTTTAAATAAAAAAAAGCCCCGATAAAATCGGGGCTTTTTATAATGAAAACAAAATTACTTAGAAACTTGATAAACTATTTTTCTGATTGTATCAAATTGCAGGTANNTATTAAATACTTCGTCATCAATCAACTCACTCAGCGGGTTATCACTTTTTGTCTTTGCTTTTAATGTTGGTTTCAAGTTTTATCTCCTTATATAAGTTAATAATAATTTTATTTGTAAAAAGAATAAGTAAATTATTATTAATACAATATCCTCTTTAAATTAATTTATTAATGTTTAATATACAAAAATAACTTAAAATCAAGAGAAAATCAAGCATCAGATTTTTACCATAAAATGCATAATTTTAACAAAAATCAAAACTTTTTATATTGCATTTGGTTTTTATCCCTTATAAGTTTGATAAACCAATATTAAAATAATAAAATTCTATGAAAAAAATCTTCTTTATAATATTATGTTTATCCCTCATTAGAGGATTTAACGCATTTTCACAGGAAACTGACCACTTATCAATAAAAACCTTCACAAATAAAGAAATTTATAAGGATAAGGATACAATAGAACTTGCATTAAAACTAAATATAAAAGAAAAATTTCATATCAATTCTTATAAAGTAGATGATCCGACATTAATAAAAACCACCATTGATTTTGAAAAAGGCGATTTTAATCTACTTAATAGTTATTTTCCCGGAGATAAGCTACTTAAATTTGAATTTTCTGAGAGTAAAATCAGGGTTTACGAAGGAGAAAATATTATTGGTTTTAGATTAGTGGCTGCAAAATCTCTTCCTGATGGAGAATATCAGGTTAAATTAAAATTTAATTACCAGGCATGTGATAATGCAGTTTGCTATCCTCCGAAAACAATAGAAGTAAATGTTAAAATCAAAATAAGCAACGAGAAACCGTCAAATACTTTAGCAAATAAGGAAATTTTTTCAAAAATAGATTTTTCCAAACCAACTGAATTAAAGCAGGAAGAAAAAGCGACAGACCTTAAAGAAAATAGACGTATAGAAGGTCAGAATCCCGATGAAAATAAAGTATCGAATTTTATAGAAGAAAGAGGTATGTTTCTCGGATTATTATTTATATTCCTTGGGGGTTTGGCACTTAATTTAACACCCTGCATTTATCCTCTAATACCGATAACAATAAGTTTCTTCGGAGCTCAATCGAGCGGAAACAGGATGCAGAGTATAATGATGGGAGTGTTTTATGCACTTGGTATGGCTATAACATATACCGGTCTCGGGCTTTTTGCAGCATTAACAGGCAGTTTACTCGGTACAGCATTGCAAAATCCGTTGGTTGTTATAGGAGTTGCTCTTGTACTAGCAGCACTGGCGACAAGCATGTTCGGTTTGTGGGAAATAAGGGTACCACAGAAACTTGCACTGGCAGGAAACAAGAACCGTTCGGGATTTATTGGTTCACTGCTTATGGGATTTTTAGTAGGATTTATTGCTGCTCCGTGCATAGGTCCATTTGTATTGAGTCTTTTGGTTTATGTCGGTAAACTGGGAAATCCATTTATGGGATTTTTATTTTTCTTTGTGCTATCAATGGGACTCGGATTACCTTATGTATTTTTAGCGGCATTCTCGAGTGCGATAAATAAATTACCGCGTTCAGGCGAATGGATGATAGGAGTAAAAATAATATTCGGATTTATTTTAATAGGAATGGCAATCAGCACTCTCGAACCGATTATTCCTAAAGAAATTTTTATGTATTTGTATCCGCTATTTATAATTTTTGCTGGAATTTATCTGATTGCATTCGATAATAAAGGTAAAACGGCACCGGCTTTTACGAAAATAAAATTATTGCTCGCTATTGTAGCAATTATATACGGTACATGGATATTAAAGCCTGAAAGTCACGAAGCAAAAGTCGACTGGGCTATGCTGAATTCGGTTGAATCTATCGAAAGTACTATAAAAAGTAAAAACACACCAATTATGATTGATTTTTATGCCGACTGGTGTNNAAAAGAAAATAAGGCAATCTCCGATAAATATAACATTAAAGGACTTCCTGTTGTTTTATTTATGAATGAAAAGGGAGAGGAAATTAAGGAATTAAGAGTAACCGGATTTCTTAAACCCGAAGAATTTATAAAAAAAATGAAAACTACATTAGATAAAAAATAAATAATTAAAAAATGTTCAAAAAAATAATTTTTGTTTTTGTATTTGTATTTTCGATTCAGAGTGTTTATTCACAGGAAAATACGGATAACAGCTTTAACAAAAAGCAGGATTTGACAGATAAAATCCTAAAAACTAATCATAAAGATTCGATTGAAAAAAAAGAATACGTGCAGAACAAAAAAAATCCGGCAATATCCATTTTCCTTTCATTACTCCTGCCGGGTGCAGGACATTTTTATACCGGAAGAATGGATGTAGGGAAATATTTTTTGGTTTCAGAAGCCGCCTGTTGGCTTGGTGTAATAGGGCTTGACCTATATGGAAGTGCTCTTCAGAATGATTCGAGGACATATGCGGCGGAGCATTCGGGTCTAACTAAAAACGGAAAAGACGACAACTATTTTTCAAATGTCGGCGGATTTGATAATATATATTTATATAACAACGACAAGCTTGCAAAAGGACAGTGGGACCAGTTATATGACGTAAATACCAATTACTGGAACTGGGATAATTCAACAAACAGGAATGATTTTGATCTTCAAAGAAAAAAAAGCATAAGGACATATGACACGCGCATAATTTTTGCAACAGGCCTTATTGTAAACAGAATTATCAGCGCCATAAGTGCAATAATTTTAACAAATAAAGTAAACAGCAATAGTTCATCGGGTTACAGGATTAATTCCGAATTAATCCGCAATGCTGAAAATAAATATGACGGGTTAAAACTGAATTTCATCAAATCATTTTAGTTATCAATGAATAACTATAAAATGATTATTGAATATGACGGCACAAAATTTCACGGCTGGCAGAGACAAAAGAATACCAAGAATACTATACAGGAATACATAGAAAGTTCTTTAAAAAGTCTGCTGAAACAGGATATCGGCATTACAGGTGCAGGCAGGACTGATGCAGAAGTCAGTGCATACAACCAGGTTGCCAATTTTAAAACGGAGAAGGAATTTGATTTAAATAAAATATTATATTCCCTGAATTCAATTCTCCCGGATGCAATTACAATCAAGAAAATATCCAAAGTACCATTAAAATTTCATTCGAGGTATTCTGCAAAAAGAAGAGAATACGTTTATAAAATCTCTTTCAGGAAACGCTCAATTGACGGCAGATATTTTTTCAAGCTGATATATGATATAGATTTAAAACTTATTGATAAATTTATAAATAATTTTTTGGGATACAGAAGTTTTAAATCTCTCTGCAAGAACAGCACGGATAAGCACAATTTCCGCTGCAATGTTTCCGAAATCAGTTATGTTCATAGTAAAGGAAAAGATGAGTTGATTTTTAAAATTGTTTCAGATAGATTTCTGCATTCTATGGTAAGAGGAATTATGGGATGTTTAATAGATATAGGAAGGGGAAGGCTTAATTTTGAAGAAACTAAAAATGCGTTTCAGAAAGGAGAAAAGATAAAAACAACTTATTTACCGGGTAATGCCCTTTTTTTAAAAAAAATTTATTATTAAAAAAAATGAAAAAAACATTTGTTGTAATTATCTTGTTCTTTTTAACTTTCAGTTTTTCTTATTCTCAGGATTCAAAGAGCAGTATTGAAACGATTAAAAGCACATTGACAAGCGATAAATATCAGAAAAGACAGGAACTGCAAAATAAAATTGTATATAATGACAGCCGAATTTCGCCAAAAGATTCCGTACTGAATATTCCGGAGGAAGAAAAAGAAAACCCGAATAAAAAATCGGTATTTTTAGGCGGTGTTCTTTCAGGTCTTATTCCGGGTGCAGGTGAGTTTTATGCAAAGACATATTTAAAAGGTGCAATATTCCTTGCAGCCGAAGTGGGCTTATGGATAGCTTATACGATTTATCAAAAGAAAGGTGACCATCAAACGGATTTTTATCAGAATTATGCAAATCAAAACTGGGATATGAGGAAGTACGCACAATGGCTTAAAGACCAGGGATTTCCCAAATCGAGCGATATTAACATAAATAATCCTGACGATGTTTTAAGAGCGGAGATTAATGCTTGTGAAGAAGTAAATTTTTCGCATACCTTACCACCCTGGGGGGAACAGCAATATTATGAAGTAATAGGTAAATATCAAAACTTTATAAGCGGATGGTCAACGGCAAATCCGAGTTTAATAAATAAAAATAATTATCTGGATTATAAAATGCCGCAAGTGGACCAATATATGTGGGACAGGCAAAGAGCAAATACTTTTTATAATGACGGTTCATTAATGCTGACCGGAGTTATCATAAACCACTTATTAAGTATTGCAGACGGTGCCTGGAGTGTTACGAGATACAACAACAGATTAGACGTAAAAACGAATATCAATGTTCAGGGCGAATACTCATACGTGATGCAAAAAACAGTCTTAATCCCGCACTTAAATTTAAGCGTGATTTTCTAAGATAAATTATATAGTTCTAATTTTATAATGGTTATGAAGCTCAGGCTTTATAACCATTTTTTATGATATGAAGACAAAATAATTTTTTGTCTTATAATATTCGAATGCTTTTTTCACAGAATCGCGATTTTCTTTTTTAAACAATCCGTACATTGTTGCACCGCTTCCGCTCATTGAAGAAAATTCAGCTCCGAAATTTTTTAATTCGGTTTTTATTAATTCAAGTTCGGAGTATTTTTCGAATACCACTTTTTCAAAATCATTTTCCAGCAGGTCAAAAACAGAAGAATTGAATTCCCTGATATTTGCTATTCCTGATGCAGTCCCGATTCCTTCCTTCAAATCAATATTCTCGAAAGCCCATTTTGTAGAAACATGCAGATTTGGATTTACGAGTAAAATATCGTATTTATCGAGTGTGAAATTATCAAGTTTTGTGATTATTTCACCCCTGCTTTGCGCAAAACACGGTTTATTAATCAGGAAAAAAGGGACATCACTGCCGACAGACAATGCGATATTTAAAATTTCCTTTTTCTTTTCAGCGACGCTGATATTAAAAAATTTTGTCAGATACTTAAGAATTACGGCAGCATCCGAGCTTCCGCCCCCAAGGCCTCCTCCGACAGGAATATTTTTGTTTACAGAAACATTAATCACAAAAAATTCTTTAATGGAAAATGTTCTGAAAAACGATTCTATGACTTTAAAACACAAATTGGTTTTATCGGTAGGAATAATTTTATTGTTGGTTTTTATGATTACTGAATTTGTATTCCTTTTTGCCTGAGAAATATTTACGGAAATTTCGTCTTTAAGATTTACCGGGTAAAAGATTGTCTCGAGATTATGAAATCCGTCATCTCTCCTGTTAATGACCTTTAATCCGATATTTATTTTCGCAGGTGCTGTGATTATCATTTTTTTTAATCATAAAAAAGGTATTGCAGTTCATCACAATACCTTATATTTAAAAAATCCAGAGCTACTATCTATTTCTAATTTTACACTATTTCATAAACTAAATAATTTGTATCTATAAAACAATTAATTATATACCCCATTTAAGCAATATCGAGCCCCATGTAAATCCCGCTCCAAAACTCGTGAGAATTAAATTATCCCCTTTTTTTATTTTACCTTCCTGCCAGTATTCCGATACACATGATGGTATTGTAGCCGAAGTTGTATTCCCGTACTTTTGAATATTTACCATTACTTTATCCATGCCGACTTTCATTCTGTCTGCGCAAGCCTGAATAATTCTTAAATTAGCCTGATGAGGTACAAGAAATGCGACGTCACCGGATTTCAAATTATTTTTTTCCATTAATTCAACAGAAATATCTGCCATTCCCTTAACCGCTTCTTTAAAAACTGCCTGTCCTTCCTGATGAACGAACTGCATACCTTTGTCAACTGTTGCGTGTGTAGTAGGATTTAAGCTTCCTCCCGCAGGTTGAAACAGAAATTTTCCGCCTTTTCCGTCAATATGCAAAATGGAATCCATGACACCCATTGATTTATCTTCTGTCGGTTCAAGCAAAAATGCCGCTGCACCGTCACCGAACAATACACATGTATTCCTGTCCTGCATATTCACTATTGCGGACATTTTTTCCGCACCAACCACGAGAACTTTTTTATGCATACCCGATTCAATAAACTGAGCAGCAGTTGCCAGTGAAAAAATAAAACCTGAACAGGCTGCAAGGATATCATATCCCCAGCAATTCTTAGCTCCTATTTTTTCCTGTATAATGCAGGCAGTTGAAGGATATATCATATCCGGAGTAACTGTTGCGACTATTATCAAATCCAGTTCCTCAGCCGATATTCCCCTGTTTTCCAATGTTGCTTCTATTGCTTTCACCGCAGCATAAGAAGTCGGCTGGTCATCTTCAAGAAATCTTCTTTCGGAAATTCCAGTCCTTGTTTTTATCCACTCATCCGTTGTATCAAGGTAACTTGCAAAATGATGATTGGTTACTACTCTTCTGGGCATCCAGTGGCCCACAGCGCTTACATAAGCATTAACCTTACTGAATTTGCTCATATTTAATTATTCTTTTTTTTCTTTATGCTCTTCGATCGTCTCATCAGAAGGATTTTTATCAGGAACATCTTCTTTAGCATTTGAATCCGTAAAGATTAATTCTTCCGAACCCTTTTTAAATTTTATAGTAATGTTACTGTTATTTTTAAAATTACCTTTTAGTATTTCTTCGCTTAAAGGATCTTCAATACTTCTTTGAATTGCTCTTCTTAAAGGTCTTGCTCCAAAATTCTGGTCATATCCTTTATCCGCAATGAATTCCTTTGCCTGTTTTGTGACATCAATTTTAATATTCTGAAGTTTTAGTCTTTTTTCAAGTTTTTCAATTGCAATATCAACAATTTTCAGTATACTATCGCGTTCAAGCTGATGGAATATTATGAAATCATCTATTCTGTTTAAAAACTCGGGAGAAAATACTTTCTTTACGGCATCATCGATAGTGCTCTTCATTTTATCATATTTATTTGAATCTTTCATATCACCAAATCCAAGCATCTTATCCAGTTTAATATCCCTTGTTCCGATATTTGAAGTCATAATCAAAATCGTATTTTTAAAATCCACTTTTCTTCCGAGACTATCGGTTAATGCGCCTTCGTCAAGAACCTGCAACAATACATTAAACGTATCAGGATGAGCTTTCTCGACTTCATCGAGCAATACGACACTGTATGGTTTACGTCTTACCTTTTCAGTAAGCTGTCCGCCTTCTTCGTACCCGACATATCCCGGAGGAGCTCCGACTAATCTCGATACGTTAAATTTTTCCATATATTCACTCATATCGATTCTAACCAATGCATCTTCAGAGTCGAAAAGGAATTTTGCAAGTTGTTTTGCAAGTTCAGTTTTTCCGACGCCGGTTGGTCCCAGGAATACGAAAGAGCCAATAGGCCTGTTAGGGTCTTTCAGTCCGGCCCTTGCGCGCCTAATTGATTTCGATATTTTTATAATTGCTTCATCCTGTCCAATTATATTTTTCTTAAGATATTCTTCCATTTTTACGAGTTTAGATGATTCCGCTTCCGCTATCTTGTTGACCGGAATACCGGTCATCATTGCAACCACATCTGCCACATCCTGCTCGGTTACATCAAAAAATGTGCTTTGCGCCTGGAGGTCCCAGTTGAATTTTGCCTGTTCCAAATCTGCAAGTAACTTCTTTTCATTATCTCTTAATCTAGCGGCTTCCTCATAGTTCTGGGTTTTAACGACATTAATTTTTTCCAATCTGACATTTTCAATATCGCTTTCAAGTTTTACGATATCTTCAGGAACAATAATATGCGCAAGGTGAACTCTTGAGCCTGATTCATCGAGAACATCTATTGCTTTATCCGGCAGGAACCTGTCGGTAATATACCTGTCGCTTAATCTTACTGCTTCTTCTATAGCTTTATCACCGTATTTTACCTGATGATGTTCCTCGTATTTACTTTTAATATTCTGTAAAATCTGTATAGTCTCGTCAACGGTAGTCGGGTCAACCATTATTTTCTGGAATCTCCTGTCGAGTGCTCCGTCTTTTTCAATAAACTGTCTGTATTCATTTAATGTTGTCGCGCCTATGCATTGCAAATCTCCCCTTGAAAGGGCGGGTTTAAAAATATTGGATGCATCCAGCGAGCCGCTTGCTCCGCCCGCACCAACAATAGTATGCAATTCATCGATAAACAGGATTACATCTTTCGATTTTTCAAGTTCATTCATAACGGCCTTCATTCTTTCTTCAAACTGTCCTCTGTATTTCGTTCCCGCTACAAGAGCAGCCAGATCGAGGGTAACGACTCTTTTATTATGGAGCACTCTTGATACATTCTTATTAATAATTCTTATAGCAAGACCTTCTGCAATCGCTGTTTTGCCTACGCCGGGCTCACCTATTAATACAGGATTATTCTTTTTCCTTCTGCTTAAAACCTGCGCAACCCTTTCAATTTCCTTTTCCCTTCCGACGATAGGGTCAAGCTTATCTTCCGCTGCGAGCCTTGTAAGGTCCCTTCCGAAATTATCGAGAACAGGTGTTTTCGACTTATCACCTTTTTTCTCTGCCTGACCTTTTGCCTGTCCGGGCTGAGAAGGGCTTTGCTTTCCCGTTAAAATATTAACGAGTTCGGTTTTCACAACGTCATAATTGATATTGAACTGATGTAATATCTGAGCAGCCAGATTATCATCTTCACGCAATATAGAGAGCAGAAGGTGTTCTGTACCGATTACATCGGATTTGAAGAGCTTTGCTTCGAGGTATGTTATTTTTAAAACTTTTTCTGCCTGTTTTGTCAGGGGAATATTACCGACCGTCAAAGTACTGCTGGTTTGCTTAACAGTTTCTTCTACAGCTTTTTTAATTTTTGAAGGTTCTATACCAAGATTATTAAAGATACTTATAGCAACCCCTTCGCCTTCTCTTATTATTCCCAGAAGAAGGTGCTCTGTACCAATATAATCATGTCCGAGCCTCAGGGCTTCCTCCCTGCTCAATCTGATAACTTCCTGAACTCTTTGTGAAAAATTACTGTCCATTTTTTTAATTTTAAATTTTCTTCATCTTATCAAAAAAAACAATAAACCTAACTATTAAATTGCAAATTACTTTTAAACCAACTCCTTCGTAATAAAGCTACTTCCTTTTTTTTATTTTTAAGGTAATGGTCTCCCCCAGTGATTAACTTTAAATCGTACTTTGTATTTTTATTTAACTCCGTAAGTTTTTCGTACATTATTTTCGAATCTTCAGCTGAAATCTTGTCGTCATCTGTACCGTGTATGAACAGAATGCTTGTATTTACAGATATTTTATCAGGCCAGTATACAGCAGATCTTTCTTTTTTTTTCTTTTCAAATTCATTTACATCATCCGTTCCAAAATGTTTTTTGTATACTATTCCAAGCTTCTTATTATATTTTTCATTAGAAATTAAATCGGCTAAACCTGCAATAATTATACAAGTATTTACATCATTCGTTTTTGAAAGTGCAAGGTACGACATCATTCCTCCCCTGCTCCAGCCTTCCATCCCGATATTATTTCCATCCGAAAATTCGAATAATTTCGCTTCATTAATTAAATTTAGAACGTCATATAAATCATCCCCGCCAAATTCATCATTTTCCCTGTATTGTGATGAAAAGACAACATATCCCCAAGAAGCAATTTCTCCCAGCATTCCCACAGCTAAAAAATCATCGAGCAGGCCTGATTTATCATTGCCTCCCCGATTCCAGATGATTACGGGCAATTTACCAGAAATATTTTTAGGATATGACAAATAACCTTTTACTTTATTTCTTCCGGAATTATAAAAGAACATAAAAGTATTTGTATTATTTGCTACATCGTATCCCCAGCCATTTTCAATTAATTTATGCTCATAGATTCCAAATTTAACTTCTTTTAAATCTTTTAACATAATATAATAATATCCTTGTAATTTAGTAAAAAGAAAATCTAATATTTAGTCAATAAAATGTTCCATTTTGTTGAAAAAATCAAAAAAAAAGCCCTTATGCAAATGCATAAGGGCTTTTGAATCAAAAAATATCATCTTATTTTATAAGCATCATTCTTTTTATATCAGTAAATCCGTTTGATTCCATTCTATAGAAATATACTCCGCTTGATAATTCAGTTCCGTTGAAGTCAACTGAATACACGCCCGGTGTTTTTACTTCATTTACAAGTGTTTTCACTTCTCTGCCAAGCACATCATATATCTTCAGATTAACGAATCCCTGTTTCGGAACGCTGAAATTAATCCTTGTTACGGGATTGAAAGGATTCGGATAATTTTGTGATAATGAATAAGCTGTAGGAATTGCTGAACCAACCTGCGAACCTGTACCTGTTACGGTATTAATTACGAAACAAGTATTAGCTCTTGCTGTCTGAACAGTAGGAGCATTGAAAGTAGTACAGGCTGTCGAGATATCGTGGTATTCGGAATATTCCATTCCTGCAATCGTTGTTCCGTTAACTGTAGTTGCGGTGGTATATGAAGAATTTCCGAAGCAAACTTCAACCAATAAGTTGCTTGTGCCGTTATAATTAAATGGTACCTGCAAATCAATATACTGCCAGCCGGTTCCGGGGACAGTATATGTTCCGGTATAAACATTAGTCCAACCGGTAGAAGTGAATCCGGTCAAGGTTGACAGGGCTGTATGCTGCATATTAATGTTAAATCCGGTCATTGCCTGTCCGCCTACTGCGGCAATATTAAATCCGATTTTCACAATATAGCCCGCGCCACCCTGGTTTGCAATAATTTCCGAAGCAGTATAAAGGAACTGTGTTCTGTTTCCGTACCAGTATGTATTGAACGGTCCGCTTGCGCTTCCCATCTGGATTGTACCGGTTCCGATACAAGCTGTAGCCTGAGAAATTATGGCAAATTTGTATTGTGCTGTAGAATCTCTGTTATGTGCTGTACTGTTATCCTGAGCAATGATTCTGTAATAAATTGAATCTCCTGCTATGACGTCGGAATTCAGTGAATTAAATAATGCCGAATATACACTTCCTGATGTATTTATTAATTTAAATCTTTTTGCTGTTCCATTAAAATTCTTTTTCCAGTTTACCCATGCTGAATCAACACCTATATTATCCGTTACAGTAGCAGTTACAGTAGTCGGCCATGCTAATTTAGGCGTATTTGGAATTTGTGTATGAGTAATTACAGGTTTTACTGTATCAGGTGTTGCCGTAAAAGAATAATAATTTGCAGGAGCACCGGCAGGAGCAGTTGCAGTTCTGACGAGTGAATCTGTCGCAGATAAATAATAGTTATATGTGCCTGCACCTGAAAGCGGGAGATTAGCTGTCCAGTTATTTCCGCCTGAATTTGTCAGAGCGACATTTGAAAATGTTGTACTGTTCTTTGCGTAATACAATTTTGCAGTCGATGGATTAATACCCGAGCCAGCGGGAGTGACTACGCAGTTAACAACTCTGGAGCCTGTTGATTGTTCAGTATTGCCAAGCGGAGTATGGTCGATAACAGGACCAAGGTCTATCGAAGCAACCCAGGCATTACATGTGCCTGCTTTGTCATCCATCCATATACCCCAGATTTTATTATTACCCGAAGTTATTCCAATGTAATCACCGATCTGAGAACTCCAGTTCGGTTTAAAATTATGATCTGATAATTTAATATCAGTCCAGGTATTTCCGCCGTCAATTGAACGTGAAACAAAAATTGTTGCAGAGTCACCTGAATTAGCCCAGTATCTGTTATCATAATAAATTACATTAACGCCGCCGTATTCGTCAACTCTGACAGCGGGGAACCACTGGACTTTTCCGTTATTTAATGCGTCCTGGTTCACTCTGATTCCTGCTGACCAGGTAACACCATTATCGGTGGAACGATTCAAAACTATATCACCATCTGTTCCGGCGGGAGCAAGAGTGATTTGCGGGCGAACCACATAAATCCATCCGTTTCTCGGACCGCCGCTTTTATCAACATCTATTCTCGGGAAGTCATTTGTCCTGAATCCCCAGCCGTTATATGAAGTACTTCTGGTACCGCTACAATCAAATGCGTTGTTATTTGATGTCCAGTTAACTCCACCGTTTGTTGATCTTGCAAATCCGATGGAATCACCCATATAGGGACTTGCATTTGCTTCCATCGCCCAGGTAATATAAACATATCCATTGGGGCCGACACAAACATCAGAACCCTGAGAAAAGTGATTTGCATTTGTTGTATTAACCTGAATTGGTGTTGTCCAGTTTACTCCGCCGTTGGAGGTTCTGGAAGTCCAGATTACCGCAGGGAAATTACCAGCAGTAAAACGGCACCATGCCACATATGTATTTCCGTAGTACGGACTAGCGGGATTATCATCTGTTCCGGTTAAGTTTTTATCATCGTCTCCGCTATTATCAATCTGAAATGTAGCGGAAAAATTAGCACCAAAATTTGTCGAATACTCACCGCCAATACCGGTTACTGCACCAAAATTGGTAGTGCTGGTAATGTGTGTAAAAAGTATTACACCGTTTTTATCATAAGCCGGACCCGGGTCTGAGCGCTGGTTTGCAGTGTTTCCGTTGTTGATATAATCATATCCTGCCCAGTTTAGACCGTTGTTAGTTGTATAATAATCGCCAGCGTTAATAGTCGAACCGGGAATAGTATTGGCAGATGCAAACATCCTGCTCTGATTCGTTCTCTGGCAAACAATTATTACTTCATTCTGAGTTATCGTTGAAGGAAAAATACGAAAACTCGGATTCACAGCCGTAACACCCTGAGGTGAATAAAAATATCTCGGTTGTGTGGTAGGTATATAATTATCATTACCGCCAACTGGCAGCTGATTATATACACCTGATCTCATTTCAGTAAATGCCGGATTATTAACCCAGCGCGGACTGATGTCATCGGATTTCTGACCCGTAAAAATCATAAATCCAAAAACAGCTGCCGTTAAAAAGAAGACTGCTTTTTTCATAATTTGTGTTTTGATTACTAAAGATTAAATCAATATAGATTATTTATTAATAAAATTAAATATAAAATAATAATGGTTGCCCCCCGCAAAGGGAACAACCATTAGATATTCACTAGAAATAAATCTTTTTATTTAACAATCACGCCAATGGCGGATTTCTGATAAAAATCGAATCTTTATTTTATCATCATCATTTTCTTTATATCTGTAAATCCGTTGGATTCCATTCTGTAGAAATAGACTCCGCTCGATAATTCAGAACCGTTAAAGTCAACTGAATATACACCGGGTGATTTTACCTCATTTACAAGTGTTTTCACTTCTCTGCCAAGTACATCATATATCTTCAGATTAACGAATCCCTGTTTCGGAACGCTGAAATTAATCCTTGTTACTGGATTGAAAGGATTCGGATAGTTCTGTGATAATGAATAAGTTGTAGGAATTGAAGAATTTGTATTCTGTGTTCCTGTTAAAGTATTTATAACAAAGCAAGTATTTGCTCTTGCTGTCTGAGCAGTAGGAGCGTTGAAAGTAGTACATGCTGTCGATATATCGTGGTATTCGGAATATTCCATTCCTGCAATCGTTGTTCCGTTAACTGTTGTTGCGGTGGTATATGAAGAATTTCCGAAGCAAACTTCAACCAGTAAGTTGCTTGTGCCGTTGTAATTAAATGGTACCTGCAGATCAATATACTGCAAGCCGGTTCCCGGTACAGTGTATGTTCCGGTATAAACATTCGTCCAACCGGTAGAAGTGAATCCGGTTAAAGTTGAAAGGGCTGTATGCTGCATGTTAATGTTAAATCCGGTCATTGCCTGTCCGCCTACTGCGGCAATATCAAATCCGATTTTTGCGATGTAGCCCGCGCCACCCTGGTTTGCAATAATTTCCGAAGCAGTATAAAGGAACTGTGTTCTGTTTCCGTACCAGTATGTATTGAACGGTCCGCTTGCGCTTCCCATCTGGATTGTACCGGTTCCGATACAAGCTGTTGCCTGAGAAATTATCTTGAAGTTATACAGTGCTGTAGAGTCCCTGTTATGATTAGCACTAATATCCTGTGCAATAATTCGGTAGAATATTGTATCGCCGGCAACGACATCAGAATTCAACGAATTAAATAACGCAGAATAATTGTTACCGGATGTATTTGTCAATTTAAATCTTTTTGCTGTTCCATTAAAATTCTTTTTCCAATTTACCCATGATGAATCAACGCCAATGTTATCAGTAACAGTACATGTAACGGTAGTCGGCCATGACAATTTTGGTGTAGGCAAAATTGGTGTATGAGTAATTATCGGTTTTACTGTATCAGCAGTTGCATTAAACGAATAATAATTACCGGGAGCACCAGCCGGAGCTGTTGCAGTTCTGCTCATTGAATCTGTTGTGGAAAGATAATAATTATATGTTCCTGCACCTGAAAGCGGAAGATTAGCTGTCCAGTTATTTCCGCTTGAATTTGTCAGAGCAATATTTGAAAAAGTTGTACTATTCTTTGCATAATACAATTTTGTAGTTGAAGGATTAATTCCCGCACCTGCAGGATTAATAGTGCAATTTACTACTCTGCTTCCTGTGGTTTGTTCTGTATTGGTTAAAGGAGTATGGTTAATAGAAGGTCCTAAATCGAATGAAGCTGTCCATGCATTATAGAATCCGGCTGTTCCGACTTTATCATCCATCCAGAATCCGAATACTTTATTGTTTCCGATTGCAAGTCCGATATAGTCACCCATATAACCACCGCTCATTCCGTTAGCCGGTTTTGGCTTGAAATGATGGTCTGTAATTTCAAAATCGGTGAAAGTTGTTCCACCGTCGATTGAACGGGAAATCATTACTGTTGCAGAATCTGCATTCGCAAAGTTTCTGTTATCATAATAAATAATGTTTACGCCACCGTAATCATCAACTTTAACTGCCGGGAAGAATTGATTTTTACCGTTATTAATTGCATCCTGGTTTACTCTTACGCCGGCCATCCAGGTTGTTCCCTGATTTGATGAACGATATAATATGATATCAGGGTCGGTTCCTGCAGGAGCTAATGCTTTTTGCATGTTAACAATATAAATCCAGCCGTTTCTTGTTCCGCCTGATTTATCAACATCTATTCTCGGAAAGTCATTAACTCTTAATCCCCAACCGCCAAACGTGCCATTATCTCTTGCACCATTACAAGTTACAGCCGAATTAACAGTTGTGAAATTAACACCACCGTTAGTCGATTTTGAGAAAGTTATTCCTAATGCATTATATGGAGATGCTGTTGTTTCATAGCTACAAACCACATATACTTCACCATTCGGTCCGGCTGCTACATCATGACCCTGATAAAGATTTGTTGTGGAAGTTGCAAGTGTGACCATCGCGTCCCATGAAACACCGCCGTTTGTTGTTCTTGCAAATCTTGAATAATAAGGAGAAGCCAAATTACACCATGCGGTGTATGAATTTCCGTAATACGGACTTGTCGGAGAATCATCTGTACCACTTAAATTTTTATCAACATTTGTATTGGTTTCAAGCATCCATGTTGACGAAAAATTTGCACCGTAGTTAGTTGAATAATTTGCACCCATTCCGGTTACTCCGCCAAAATTAGTTGAACTAACAAGGTGAGAGAAAATAAATCTCATATTTTTATCGATTGCAGGACCCGGGTCTCCGCGCTGATCGTTAGCGTTACCCGAATTAATCTGCTGCCAGCCACCCCATGTAGTTCCATTATCAGTTGTTACGAAACATGCTGAATTGATTGAACTTCCTGAAACGTTATTGGAAGAACCAAACATGATATTTCTGTTTGCCTTATTCGATGCCAATGGTACTTCAGACTGAGCATATGTCGTCGAAGGCAAAACCCTGACACTTGGATTTACTGCAGTAACACCCGTTGGACTATTGAGATACCTGGGAGATACTGAAAATACTATATTGTTGTCAACAACAGGGATACGAACTGCATTTACATCCCTGTAAATAACTGTTGATGGAGGTTGTGACCAACGAATATCATCAACATTTTGTCCCGTAAATAATAAATAACCTACGAGTACAATGCTAAAGAGCAAGAAGACTTTTTTCATAATTTGTTTTTGATTGCGAAAGATTTATGTAATATAGATTTTTTATTAACAAAATTAAATATAAAACAAAAAAAAGGCTGTTCCCTTCCGGGAACAACCTTTAAAGGAATTATGTATTAAAATTAAACTATTTGACTAACATTAATTTCTTTACATCCGAGAATCCGCTGGATTCCATTCTATAGAAATAGACTCCGCTCGATAATTCAGAACCGTTAAAGTCAACTGAATATATACCCGGAGTTTTTACTTCATTTACCAATGTCATTATTTCTCTGCCAAGCACATCATATATCTTCAAATTAACAAATCCCTGTTTCGGAATTGCGAAATTAATCCTTGTAACAGGATTGAAAGGATTCGGATAATTCTGTGATAATGAATAAGTTGTAGGTATTGTACTGCTAAGCGGATTCACTCCGACTAAATTAAACGTAAAGCGTGTATTTGCTCTTGCAGTTTGCGCGGTAGGAGCTAAGAATGTCGTGCACGCCGTCGATATATCGTGATATTCAGAAAATTCCATATTTGTCGCTGTAGTTCCATTAACTGTAGTAGCGGTTGTATAAGATGAATTACCAAAGCATACTTCAACCAGAATACTTTGCGTTCCATTCCAGTTAAACGGTGTCGTTAAAGTAATATCCTGCCAGCCGGTTCCCGGGACGGTATAAGTGCCGGTATAAACATTTGTCCATCCTGTAGTCACAAAACCTGTCATAGTTGTAAGACTGGAATGCTGGAAATTGATATTAAATCCGTTCATAGCCTGACCACCTACTGTAGCAATCTGGAATCCGATTTTATTAATTAATCCCGGACATCCGCCAAGTGCTTTTATTTCATCTGGGGTATACAGGAACTGAGTTCTGTTTCCATACCAGTATGTATTGAATGGTCCGCTTGCGCTACCCATTGCAATTGTACCGTTACCGAGAGTTACAACAGACTGTCCGGCTAAAATTACAAAATTAATTTGTGCCGTAGAATCCCTGTTGTGTCCTGTGGAATTATCCTGTGCGATAACTCTGTAATAAATTGTATCACCGACAAGTACATCGGATTGTATCGAATTAAATAATGCGGTATAGGTACTTCCTGCAGTATTAATAAGCTTAAATTGTTTCATCGTTCCGCCTGTATTTTTCTTCCACCTTACCCAGGCAGAGTCTACACCAATATTATCTGTTACGGAC
Organism: Ignavibacteriota bacterium; assembly: GCA_003158365.1. Classification (GTDB taxonomy): domain Bacteria; phylum Bacteroidota; class Ignavibacteria; order Tepidaquicellales; family Tepidaquicellaceae; genus FEN-1279. The sequence goes on from PMIW01000178.1 coordinate 19,446, forward strand.
GCTGTAACGCCTACAGGCCATGCACACCTGGAAGTATTACCGACAGGAACGTGTACAATTACGGGTTTTACAGTATCTGTAGCTGCAATAAACGAATAATAGTATCCCGGTGCACCTGCAGGGGCTGTTGCGACCCTGCTCAAGGAGTCTGTTGCAGTTAAATAATAGTTATAAACACCTGCGCCTGATAAAGTAATATTTGCTGTCCAGTTTGTGCCGCCTGAATTAGTAAGATTAACTGTTGTCCAGGTTGTACTGTTTTTTGCATATTTTAACTGTGCAGTCGAAGGATTGATTCCCGAGCCTGCAGGAATAATTACACAATTTACAGCTCTTGTACCTGTTGTTTGTTCTGTAGTAGTCAAAGGAGTGTGTGATATTGCCGGTCCCAAATCAATCGCTGCGGTCCATGCCTGATAAATTCCACTGACATCATCCATCCAGAAGCCCCAAACTTTATTATTTCCGGCTGTAATACCAATATAATCACCGGAATACCCGCCCGCCAGTCCGGTTACGGATTTTGGTTTAAATCTATGTCCACTTATATTATATTCAGTCCATGTATCCCCGCCGTCAATTGAACGTGCAATAAATACTTCTGCGGAGTCAGCAGATGTATTTCTGTTATCATAATAAATGCAGTTTACACCGCCATTTTCGTCAACTTTAATTGCATTAAAGAACTGATATTTTCCGTTGTTTAACGGATCCTGGTTAACCCTGATACCGGCCGACCATGTATTGCCGTTATCAGTTGAACGGTGCAATACTATATCCGGGTCGGAACCAGCAGGAGCAAGATTCTTTTGCGAAACCAGAATATATATCCAGTTATTTCTCGGACCACCGCTTCTGTCAACATCAATTCTCGGGAAACTATTCATTCTGATATTGTATGAACCGAATCCACCGTTAAATATCAATAATCCGCTCATCGGGAAAGCGGTCTGGGTTCCGGTGAAAGTTACACCGCCATTTGTCGATTTTGCATAAGCGCACCAGTCCTCAGGACTGCTGCCATTTGTAGGAGTCCAGCAAACATTAACCTGACCGGTTGAACTTACTCTAATATCTTCAGCTCTGTTGATTCTGCCGCCCGTCGAAGGTATAATAACCGCAGGGGCTGACCAACTTCCACCGCCATTTGTTGTATAAGAAATCTGAGCGTCATATGTACCGCTCCACTGAGTCCAGACACAATAGCTTCTGCCATAATACGGGCTGGAAGGTGCATCATCGGTACCTGCAAAGTTTTTATCTACACCGCCTGTGTAAATTGCGTAATTTGCTGACCAAGTAAGTCCGTTGTTTGTAGATACATTTGCATACATACCTGCAGTAGTATAACCGAGGTGAGTCATTATAATTCTTCCATCTTTATCAATCGTAGGTCCCGGGTCTCCTTCATGATTTGTAATAGGATCTCCCATTAAAGTATCGCTTCCATACCATGATGTCCCACCATTAGTTGTAACATAAACTCCTTCACTAATTAAAGACACACTCAAAGTAACAGCATTCGATGAACCAAACATAATTAGCGGATTGGTTGGATGCCTTACTAAAATAACCTCGCTTTGTGTATTAGTAGTGCTTGGATGTACCCTGAAACTCGGATTTACAGCGTACACACCGGTCGGAGAATAATAATAAGTAGGTGTAGTTTTTTGATTAACCTGCTGCTCTTCCACCGGTTGAAAAGGTATGGGACTATGATGATTAATATCCATAGGCCACATAGGTGTTGGTTCCGACCATTTCATTGGTTTATCCTGTGCATTTAAGGATAGACCTATAAAAAGGAGGGCAACTAAAAAGACTAAATTTGTCCTCATAAATTTTATTTTGAGTTTGAAAAAAGATTACTAGAGTTAAAAGACTGCTTATTCTAAAATATAATAATATTATTAAAATATCAAATCAATTTTTTAATATTATAACTGCTCTTTTTATCAAAAAGCAAAGTATTTTCAGTCAATTAATTTGATTTTTTCAATTTAGTCTTAAATTTAATTTCAACAATAAAATTATTTTGAAAATCATATATTATTTTCATTAAAATATTTTATGCATAAAAAAAGCTTCAAAAATCTTTCGATTTTTGAAGCTTAATTTAGTACTGATATATTTTATTTTATCATTAGCATTTTCTTAATATCCGTAAATCCGTTTGATTCCATTCTGTAGAAGTATACTCCGCTCGATAATTCAGAGCCGTTGAAGTCAACCGAATACGCGCCCGGCGATTTTACTTCATTTACAAGTGTTTTAACTTCTCTGCCAAGCACATCATATATCTTCAGATTAACAAATCCCTGTTTCGGAACTGCGAAATTAATCCTTGTTACGGGATTGAAAGGATTCGGATAATTTTGCGATAATGAATATGTGGAAGGAACTGTTGAACCAACCTGTGAACCTGTTCCGGTTACGGTATTAATTACAAAACAGGTATTAGCTCTTGCGGTCTGAGAAGTAGGAGCATTGAAAGTTGTACAGGCTGTCGAGATATCGTGGTACTCGGAATATTCCATACCTGACATCGTGGTTCCAAGCACTGTGGTAGCAGTTGTATAAGAAGAGTTACCAAAACAAATTTCTACCATGAGGTTGCTTGTTCCGTTATACGCAAATGGTGTTTGCAAATCTATATACTGCCAGCCGGTTGCGGGGACTGTATAAGTTCCTGTATATACATTCGTCCAGCCGGTAGAAGTGAATCCGGTTAAGGTTGAAAGGGCTGTATGCTGCATATTAATGTTAAATCCGGTCATTGCCGCACCGCCGACCGCTGAAATGTTGAATCCTATTCTTGTAATATTTCCTGCCGCACCCTGATTTGCAATTATTTCAGCTGAGGTATATAGGAACTGAGTTCTGTTTCCATACCAGTATGTATTGAATGGTCCGCTTGCGCTACCCATTGCAATTGTACCGGTTCCTATACAAGCTGTAGCCTGTGATACAATTTTAAAATTATATAAAGCTGTAGAATCTCTGTTGTGTCCCGAACTATTATCCTGAGCTATGATTCTATAGAATATCGTATCTCCTGCATTTACATCTGCCTGAATTGAATTAAACAATGCTTCATAAACGTTACCGGAAGTATTAATAAGTTTGAATCTTTTTGCTACTCCGACAGCACCTTTTTTCCAGTTAACCCATGCAGAGTCAACGCCTATATTATCTGTTACGGTTGCACTTACCGATACCGGCCACGATAATTTTGGAGTATTTCCAATTGGTATGTGAGTAATTACAGGTTTAACTGTATCCGCAGATGCTACAAATGAATAATAATTTGCAGGTGCACCTGCCGGGGCTGTTGCTGTTCTAACCAATGAATCTGTTGCAGTCAAATAATAATTGTATGTGCCTGCGCCTGATAAAGTAATATTTGCAGTCCAGTTTGTGCCGCTTGAATTTGTCAACTGAACTGTTGTCCATGTTGTACTGTTCTTTGCATATTTTAACTGTGCAGTCGAAGGATTAATTCCCGAACCTGAAGGAGTAATTACACAGTTTACAGGAATAGTACCTGTTGTTTGTTCTGTACTTCCAAGTTGTGTATGTGATATTGACGGACCTAAATCGATAGGTGCTGTCCAGGCTTGCATCGAACCTGATTTGTTGTCAAACCAGAAAGGCCATATCTTACCATTACCACTTGTAATACCAATATAATCGCCACCATAAGTACCTAATCCGGGTTCAGGAGCCGGTTTCCATCTATGGTCAGATACTTTAATATCTGTCCAGGTCGAACCACCATCTACCGAACGTGACATATATGTTTCGCAAGAATCACCGACAGATGGATAATTTCTGTTATCATAATATAAAACGTTTACGCCACCAGTTGGATCAACACATACGCAAGGGAACCATTGAACTTTTCCGTTACTCACTGCATCCTGGTTAACTCTTATTCCTGCCGACCAGGTTGTACCGCCGTCTGTCGATTTGTGAAGAATAACATCTGCATCACTTCCTGCCGGAGCAAGATTTACTTCATCGTCAACAATATAAAGCCATCCGTTTCTCGGACCGCCTGATTTATCGCATGCTATTCTCGGGAAATCGTTAGTTCTAAGACCCCATCCGTTATATGAACTTGAACGCGTTCCATTGGAATTAAATATTGTTTCGTTCGAAGTCCAGTTTACACCGCCGTTTGTTGATTTTGCAAGTCCAACGCCTGTAGAAACGCTTGACTGTTTTGACCAGCAAACATATACTACACCTGCCGGTCCTACAACTACATCAGCGCCCTGTGAGGTTGTAGAAGGACTATTTACCTGCTGAGCTGTTGACCAGGAAACACCGCTGTTTGTTGTATATGATACTCTTATATGCCATGTTCCTGAAGTATAACTCCATGCCGTATAAGTTCTACCATAATATGGGCTTGATGGTACATCATCTGAACCCGTCAAATTTTTATCTGACGGTGAGCCGCCTGATATTGTATAAGGTGATGACCAGGTAACGCCATGGTCAGTCGAATATTGTCCAAACATTGAAACGCTTCCACTTGTATTTAACGATGTAAATACAAAGTTTCCGAATTTATCTATTGCGGGAGCGGGGTCACTTGCGCCTACCGGACAGTTTGGCATTATGTCAGTTCCAAACCAGTTCAATCCGCCGTTTGTAGATACATAAACGCCCTGGCTGTAAGTAGAACCTGCCGTTGAGTTTGACGCACCATATAATAACAAAGGCCATGCAGGATTACTTGAGAGATATATTTCGTCCTGCTGATTTGAATTGGGCAGCACTCTGAAGTTCGCACCTACTGCCGTAACTCCGGAAGGAGAAAAATAATAAGTTGGTTGAGTATTTGGATTTTCCCAGGTGACTTTAACCTGAGGTAAGATCACACCTTTTCCTAAAGGTGGTTTTGGAGTCATTCTCTGGTCTAAAATCCATCTTTCCTGACTGATTGCGTTTCCGCATAAGACAAGAATAAAGAAAATTGCTAAAAATTTCTTCATAAAGTTAAAATTAAATTAAAATTGTAAAAGACCTTTAAATATAATTGAATTAAATTATATAAAAAATATACTATTAAAATTAATTTAATTATAATATTTAATTTATTTTTGCAATATTCTAAATTTATTATCTGTTTAATCAATAATATAAAATATATTTTCAGTATTATTTACATAAATCATATTTCTTCTATGTTGTAAAAAATTGTAACAAAAAGCACGTTTGGTTCAAATAAAATGATTTTTTATATTTTAATGATATTTGATTATCAATATATTGCAAAATGAATGATTTTCAGAAAATATTTTCCAATAAAATTTCTCTCGCTCCAATGGAAGATGTGACCGAGCCTCCGTTCAGATTAATCTGTAAAAGGCTTGGGGCGGATATTATGTATACTGAATTTATTTCTTCGGACGGATTAATCCGCGATGCAAGGAAAGCAAGAAATAAACTTTTTTATTACGGTGAGGAAAGACCGGTAGGCATACAAATATTCGGTAAAAATGTCGAAGTGATGAATGAAGCTGCGAAAATTGCTGAGACTGCAAAACCGGATTTCATCGATATTAACTGCGGATGCTGGGTTAAAGATGTTGCACTGAAAGGTGCAGGAGCAGGATTACTTAAGGATATACCTGCGATGAAAAACCTCGCGGAGAATATATTAAAAAGTGTCGAGCTGCCTGTTACTCTAAAAACGAGACTGGGATGGGATGAGAAATCAATCGTGATCGTTGAGGTCGCAAAAATAATGGAAGATATCGGAATACAGGCGCTGACAGTGCATTGCAGAATCCGTGGACAGGGAAACAAAGGAGAAGCAGACTGGAGCTGGATAAAAAGAATTAAAGACAGCGGAGTGAAAATACCGATTATTTTAAACGGAAATATAAAAACTCCCGAAGATGTAAAATTTGTATTCGATAATTTCCAGCCCGACGCAGTGATGATTGGACAGGCGGCGATTACCAATCCGTGGATTTTCAAGCAGGCGAAATTTTTTATAGAGCACGGATACAATGAAGAGCCTCCCGATTTAAAAGAAAGGATAAATACTTGCCTTGAACATTTAAAATTAGCTGTCGAATTTAAGGGTGAAAAATACGGAGTAATGGAATTCAGGAAGCATTATTCCGGGTACCTTAGAGATTACAGCAATATATCACAAATAAGACTGGAACTAATGAAGTTCACTGAATACGCACCTATTGAGGAAAGGCTGATACGGTTTAGAAATGAATTTTGCGAATTAACTGCATAAACACTTATTGTCTGTTCTTTTTTATTCTTATCAATTAAAAAAATAATTTTTATAAACATAAAAAGGAGAGGGTAAAATGCAAGCTTTAATTGGTGTACTAATTGTTTTTGGAGGATTCATTGGTTTTATAATTTTAATAATCCTCATTCGTTCTTTCAGAATTCTCAATGAATATGAAAGAGCCGTTATATTCAGACTCGGTAAATACAAAGCGGTTAAAGGTCCCGGGCTTATAATACTCGTTCCGATTTTAGACAGGATGGTTCGTGTCAGTTTAAGAATAATAGCCCTCGATGTTCCCTCACAGGATATAATAACAAAAGATAACGTTTCGGTAAAGGTGAATGCCGTTGTCTACTTTAAAGTTAATGACCCGAACAGGGCAATTATACAGGTTGAAGACTTTATGTATGCAACTTCACTAGTATCTCAGACAACGTTGCGAAGCGTACTCGGGCAAAGCGAAATGGATGAACTGTTATCCCACAGAGAAACCATTAATGCAAAACTAAAAATACTTATTGATAACCAGACAGAGCCGTGGGGCATTCAGGTTAATAATGTAGAATTGAAAAACGTCGACCTGCCTCAGGAAATGATAAGGGCTATGTCCAGACAGGCAGAAGCCGAAAGAGACAAAAGAGCAAAAATCATTAACTCGGAAGGTGAATTCCAGTCTGCGCAAAAACTTGCTGATGCGGCAAATATTCTTGGTAGTAACCAAAATGCGATGCAACTCAGATACCTGCAGGTTATGACTGAAATAGCAACCGAAAAAACATCAACATTAATAATTCCATTGCCGATGGAAATTTTGAAATATTTCCAAAGCATGACAAAATAAATGAATAGAAGAAAAATATTTATATTTATTTTTCTTATTCTGTTAAATTTCTGGGGATTCGATGTTACAAATCTTGCCAGGAAAGCCGAATATGACTGGGTTCAAGATAAACTGAATTCAATGACCCTGAAAGATAAAATCGCCCAGATGGTAATTTCATATTCAGACGGGTTTGCAATGGGTGAAAATTCTCAGGAATTTAACAGGATTAAAAATCTCATAAGCGCTCAGAAAATCGGCGGACTGATTTTCTTCAGGGGAAATGCTGTGCAGGAAGCAGGACTTATAAACAGATTTCAGGAACTTTCAGAAACTCCCCTTTTGATATCACAGGATTTTGAAAGAGGAACAGGTATGAGACTTGAAGACGGTTCAATATTTCCGAATAATATGGGTTTAGGAGCTACAAGAAATTTTGAACTCGCTTATAAGATGGGATTGCAGATTGCAAAGGAATGCAGGGCAATCGGTATTCATCAAAACTATGCTCCTGATGTAGATGTTAACAACAATCCCGATAATCCGATTATAAATGTCCGTTCATTCGGAGAAGACCCTCAGCTTGTCGCTCAAATGGGAGCTAACCTGATTAAAGGACTTCAGGACGGAAAAATTATTGCAACCGCAAAGCACTTTCCCGGACACGGTGATACGGATATAGACACGCATAATGATTTACCTGTTCTGAATTTTGAACGCGACCGTCTGGATAAAATCGAACTTGTTCCTTTTATCGAAGCAATAAACTCAGGTGTGAAATCGGTAATGACTGCTCACATTTCTTTTCCTGCTTTAGAGAAAACCCCTAATATTCCTGCATCATTATCATACAATATTGTTACTGGATTATTAACAAAGGAACTCGGGTTCAGGGGATTAAAGATAACAGATGCATTAAATATGGCAGGCATCACGAAACATTTTTCCGCAAAGGAAGTTGCTTTGATGTGCGTTAATGCAGGTATAGATTTGATTTTAATGCCGCAGGGAGAAGAAATCACAATCGATGCGATAGAATCCGCAGTTAAGAACGGTGATATTAAGGAAGAAAGAATTCTAGAATCAACAAGAAAAATTCTTGAAGCTAAACTCTGGCTCGGGCTCGATAAAGAAAGATTAATTGATGCGGGCCTGGTTTCTTCTGTGGTCAATTCAGCCGAATCGAAAGAACTTTCACAGTTAATTGCCGACGAATCCATAACACTCGTAAAGAATGATAACGGGAACATTCCATTCGGAAGGAAAATGGTAAGAAGAAAAGAAACGTGTCTTGTAATTTCTTTAAACAACGGAAATGAAATATCAAATTCGGATTATTTTCTCCAAACTTTCACGGATAAAGGTAATAGTTATTTCTCTGAATTTAAAAATTATGATATAAAAGGCGAAGTAAAAAATACCGATGAGATTATCAAAGATTCAAAGGATTTTGTTTACGTTATTATTTCTGTATATGCAAAAGTAAAAATGAAGACAGGAACGGTAGGACTTCCTAAATCACAACTGAATTTGATAAACAAATTAGCGGAAAACGGAAAAAGTGTTTGTGTTATTTCATTCGGGAATCCATACCTGTTAAAAGGTTTTAAGAATATAGAAAGCTATATTTGCGCATACGGCGACGGAGAGACGACTATTAATGCAGTAGTAAAGACTATGTTCGGGGAAATACCGTTTAAAGGAAAGCTTCCTGTTACAATTTCCGAAGAATATAAATACGGTTTGGGATTATCTACCTGGCAGTAGACAGGACAAATTAATATATGATTGATAAAAAAATTATTGAAGATTTAAGAAGAAATTACAAATTAAAATCGCTCGACCAGAAAGATGTTCTTGAAAATCCTTTCGAGCAGTTTTCGGTCTGGTTTGAAGAGGCAATGCATTCAAAACTTCCCGAGCCGAATGCTTTAATTCTTGCAACCGCAACCAAAGAAGGTATACCTTCAGTAAGGGCACTGCTGCTGAAAGGATTTGATGAAAAAGGATTTATTTTTTATACAAATTATGAAAGCAGAAAAGGCAAAGAATTAGCTGAAAACAAAAATGCATCAATTCTTTTTTTCTGGCCTGAAATCGAAAGGCAAATAAGGCTCGAAGGAACAGTGGAAAAAATTTCCAAAATTGAATCGAAAAGATATTTCGATACACGTCCGTATAAAAGCCGTATCGGCGCATGGGCATCGAACCAGAGTGAGGTTATAGGAAGCAGGTTTGTAATCGTAAAAAAATTCTTAAAATATTTTATAAAATTTCACAGTAAAGAAATTCCCCTGCCCCCGTACTGGGGAGGGTTTATATTAATACCTGACACATTTGAATTCTGGCAGGGCAGGGCAAACCGCCTTCACGACAGAGTCAGATATAAGCTTGCTGACGGGAAATGGAAAATTGAAAGATTATCACCCTAAATATTAAAAGAAACCAATTCATGAAAAAATCATTAATACTTATTTTGTTCTTTACGGCGAATTTTACATTCGCGCAGTTCAGTTTAAAGAATCCCACGGCTGTTTCACTGAATACAGGTTTTTTCCTGCCATATTCATCCGAAGTATTTAATACGGGTGTAAGCATCGGTATGGATATTCAGCATAAAATAAGTCCTGCTTATCTTTTTTTTGTAATTAATTACAATATTTCCTCACGCAAGGAAATTCTGCCGAACCAGTATTTTAATAATACATCAGGAACCGGAATTTTAGAGGTAATAGGCGGAGTCAGGCTTTACTTTTCAGAATCCAAAAATCTGAAATATTTTTTTGACTGCGGTCTAGGATTGTACGTTGAGAATAAAGGCTCCTATGAAATGAGGGTTGATAACGTTTCATATTCTTACAAGGGAGTAAGCAACGGAACAATAGGCGGTAATATAGGGGTTGGAGCAGATTATCCTCTCAACAAGGATTTTGATCTGGTAGGAAGAATTAAATATCATCTGTATTTCGGTGTCGGGGAAGACCCTTTTATTAATCCGTATTTCGGAATCAGCGCCGGATTAAAATACAACATAAAGTTTTAAATTATTCAGATTACACAGAAAGATCGTAATTGAAAATCTAAATCATTTTTTTTATATAGCATCTTCTGCGTTTGTGCTGTCTTGAATTATAATATTTCCAGTGTCCCTGCACCTGAACATTAGATTCGAGTTCAATATTCGATTCCGCTGAAATAATCCCGTTTTTAATAAAAGATTTAGTAAGTTCAGTCATAAGCAAAGCATCGGCACCCTTTCCCTGCAAATCAGGCCTGATTGCTCCAAGATATAAATCAACATACTTGTTATTTTTAAGTGCTCTTAACAAATAAATAAATCCGAACGGGAATAACCTGCCCTTTGTTTTTTGCAATGCTCGTGTCAATGAAGGCATCCCAATTACAAATCCTGCAACTTTATCCTCACCATCCAAAAGTATTTTTACAAAGTCAGGAACAATAAAACCGAAATACTGCTTAATATATTTTTTAATTTGTTTATCGCTCAAAGGTACAAACCCGAATAAATTTTTATATGATTCATTGATTAAATCGAAAATCCCCTGTCCATAAGGTAACATATCCTTTGAGGATTTGGCTTCCAGTACTCTGATATTAGTTTTGCTTTTAACAATAGCTGCTATTCTGTCTGCCTTCTCGGGAATTTTTTCGGGCACCTTTATTTCGAATTCCAGCCAGTCAACTTCTTTTTCAAAACCGAATTTTTCGATGTGTTTCGGATAATAATCATAATTATAAATTGTTGACATAGTACCTACTTCGTTAAACCCTTCAATAAGCATACCTTCATAATCCATATCCGAAAATCCAAGCGGACCGTGAATATATTCAATATTTTTTTCCGCTGCCCATTCAGTTATAGTGCTTATAAGTTTTTCCGAGACTTCTTCATCGTCTATAAAATCTATCCACCCGAAACGGACAGCTTTTTTATTCCATTTTTCTATATATTTATTATTTATAATACCTGCAATCCTGCCGGCAAGTTTTCCGTCTTTATATGCAAGCCAGAGCTTACTTTCACAATACTCGGATGCAGGATTCTTTTTTGGCGATAAAGTTTGAATTTCATCAAATATTATTGGCGGTACCCACTGACTGCAATTTTTATAAAGTATGTATGGAAATCTAACAAACTTTTTCAATTCTCTTCTGCCGGTTACCTCTTTTACAGATACACTCAATTTTTTATCATTTGATTATTGGATACATTGTGAATTTACGAATTTAAAATAATTAATTAAATATAATTGTAAAAAATAAATCTTTTCTTAATTTTCAAATTTTTCAGGTTTTAAATTGATTTTTTGGATTAAATATAAAAAAACCCCGTATTTAGTATTTCAAGATACGGAGTTTAACAAAAATTACCAAGATGAATAATTAATTAAGAATAATTTGAAGGAAATATTACCCTGAAAGTTGTACCTTTTCCTTCTTCACTTTCAACGGATATACTGCCGTTATGTTTTTCAATCATTTCCTTGCATAACAGCAGGCCCAATCCTGTTCCTTTTTCATTTGAAGTTCCTTTTGTTGTTATATTGGAATCAAGTTTAAAGAGCTTTTCCAGATTCTCCCGTGGAATTCCGACTCCGTTATCGGAAACGGAAATTTCAATATGGTCATCTATTTTTTCCGATTTTACGCTTACCTGTCCTTTTTGGTTTGTAAATTTTATGGCATTTGAAATAAGATTGTATAAAACCGTTCTTATCATATTTTTATCTGCTTCTATATAAGTATTAATTTTTACATTGTTCACAATAGTAATATTTTTTGAACCTGCATTAGCATCAAATAATTCCAGAATACTTTTTATCTCGAGAAACAAATCTACACTTTCGGGATTAAATGACATTTTTCCGGTCTGAAATAATGCCCAGTTTAATAAATTTTCGAGCAGATTATATGTATTTTTTATATTCTTATTTAAATTTTCCGAATATTCAGTAATTTTTTCTTTTGGCAGGGAATCAATCTCATTTTTAAGCAATTCGGAATAACCGAGCAATCCGACGAACGGGCTTTTTAGATCGTGTGCGATTATAGAGAAGAATTTATCTTTAGTTGCATTAGTTTCCTTTAACTGTTCATTAGCCGTGCCTAATTTTGCTGTTCTTTCTTTTACTTTATCTTCAAGCAATATCTGGGTATTTCTCAATTCCATTTCTGTTTCTCTCAACTCTTTCGTGCGTAACTGTACTTTCTCTTCCATTTTCAGATAATAAATGCGATTCAGATATAATTTATAGAACATGTAAAACAAACCAGCCATCACAAATACTGAAACCAATATGAACCACCATTTTTGATAGTAAGGAACTTCGATTGTAATGACTGATGAAGAAAAAACGTCACTCCATTCACCCGAAATATTTTTAGCGCGCACCTGAAATTTATAGTCTCCGTGGATAAGATTTGTATATCGTATTTTGTCTATATTATTTTGATTGACCTCATACCAGTCCGCGTCAAAACCTACGAGTTTTATTTTATATTGTAAATAATTCTCATTATAAAATGAAATTCCCCTGAAATTAAAAAACAGGGATTTTATATTACTTTTTAAACTAATATCTTGAGATAAAGAGAATTTATTACCTTCCGGATCTTCAGAATTTAAAAATATAACTTCCGGAACGGGTATAGTATTATTATCGAATTCAGGTCTATAGCAAGTCATACCCGATTCAGTTCCAATCCAAACATTTCCATAAGAATCATTGATTAATGCAGCTCTGTTGATTTCCGTACCGGACAAGCCGTTTCCTTTCGTAAAAAATCTTTGCTTTCCATTTCCATCCCATTTTATTACTCCGTTTTCTGTTCCAAACCAATAATTACCCTTATTATCCTGAAGAATCGCGTAAACAGAATTATTTATCTCAAAACCTTTTAAATTAAATTTCTTGATGGAATCATTTATTAATGTATACAAACCTCCTTTTGTACCAATTAAAACATTTCCGTTTTTATCTTTTATTACTGCAAAAGTATTATTTGCTTTTTCATCATTATTTGAAGAAATATATTTAGTTTTATCATCTTTTATGTATGTCAATCCGTTTGATGATGCAAAATATGCTTCATCATTATCAAAAAGAAACATTCGCCTGTAAAATTGCTTTTTTACATTGTAGTCTGAAGATTCAACAAGTTTATCGTTTTTAACCTGGAAAATTCCGTCATTTGTCGTAACGCAGACCGTTCCTTTTTTATTTAATATTACCGAACTTACATAATTATTTTCAGCAAGTTTTAACCATTTAATATTTCCATTCTTATCAAGCTTGCCAAGTCCAGCGGATGCACATGCCAACCATATATTCCCGTCTTTCCCTTTACAGATATCCATTACACGATTGTCCCCCGGGTATCCTGATTTTTTCGAAGGAAAAATAATTTTAGTAGTTTTATTATCATAAAGCAATGTAAGACCATCATTATGCCCTAATGCAAATTTCCCCGGCTGATATTCAAATATTGCTGTGACTTCGTCTTCCTGCAGGCCATTTGTAGCATCGTAGTTTACGAGGTAAAGATTATTTAATTTATCAATGCCCCGTGTTCCGGTTTTCCAGATATTTTCTTCTTTATCGATGAAAATAGACGTACTACCGTCACTTTTGAAACCCTGCCTATTAGTTAAAGGAAAAAGTTCACCCGTTATCTTATTTACGCAAAGAGTGTAATAAAAATTTCCAAAAAACAGTAAGTTGTTTTTCCCGATAACTAAAGACGGATGTTCAAACTCTATCCCGGAAGGAAGTAAAAATTTATCACTTATAATTTTTAATTGATTATTTTCTATATATCCAATCCATTCTTTTCCCAACAGCCACAATTTTTTAGGGAAATTTTCGCCTTCTTTATCAAAAGCGACTGTTAAAATGTTTGAATATTTTGGTGACATTAAATTATTTAAACTATTATCGAATTTATTTCCATCAAAAACAGATAAACCGCCTTTTGTAACAATAAATAATTTATTTTTATATTCTTTTACAGAGAATACAAAATCATCCAAAAGACCATCGTTTTTTGTAAATTTTTCCCATTTATTGTTTTTAAATAAATATATTCCTGAATAAGTTCCGATACATATGACCGGATTATCATTTTCATAGAATATTACGAAAGAAGTAGTATTAAGATTATTATTAACATTTCTTATTTCGGGTAGGGCAATTGTTTTAATTGAATCATTTGAAAAGAAAACGATAGATTCACACATATAAGAAGGTAAACACCATACAATTCCTTTTTCATCCGTTAAAATCCTTTTGAAAGGGGTATTTGGTAATCCGTTTTTCGAGCTATAATTTTCCCATCTGAACCCGTCATACACAGAAATTCCTGATGGATTAGCAAACCACATCCTGCCTTTTAAGTCCTGAGTAACATCACTAATAAAACTTGTCGGAAGGCCATTTTCTACGGAATAATTTCGGATGAAATAAGTTTGACTTATCGATTTGTTGTTTACGACAAAGAAAATTAAAAATAGAAATATGATATTTCTTAAAAAATCATTTAGCTTCATTAAAATAATGCTTTCTTGTTAGTCACTTAAATCTTAACCGCAAAAAGAAAAGTCAGCAATGATGAGTAATGCAGATCGGATTGTTAGTTATTAATTACTGTAATATACTAATTAAATAGAGAAATAGGAATATAATTTAATATTTAATTTTCATAAAAAAGCAAAATTTGAACGAATCATTAACTTTATTTTAGTTCTCAGACTCCAAATTGATTCAAATGATGATTTGTATGTTTCCAGATTAAAACTCCCCATTCCTTCACAGTCAAATCCCCTAAGTATGGATGTGTTGCTTTTAATTCATTTTCCGGGTCGGTTTCAGCAAACCTGTTTATATAATCAATCAATATATCCCTGTTCACTTCAAAATTCCCGTCATCAATCACGAGAAATTCCTTTGAAGTAGGAAGATTTTTAGTAAACAAATCCGTTTCAAGAACCCGGTCCTTTACGGTTCTTCCGATTTTCAAATACTCTTCTTTTAATTCCGGTTTAATTTCCCCCAGTGATATTTTTATACTTACGGTACAATGAATAAACATCTGCGATACTTTCATACTTCCCCATAAAGGCTGTGCTGATGCCGTTAACGTTTTTATTCTTTCTATGATATCCCTTTTATATTCAGCATTAAATAAACTTTTCATAAACTATTTTTTAGAAATTTTGAATTATATTTTTGATTTGCCCGGATTATTTAGCAAATTAAAAATATCAAACCAATTTCAGATAATAAATTCAAAAATTAATTCCATAATAAGAAACCGGCAATAAAGATATTTTCTATTGAATACGTGTTACAGTTTTATTGTTTTTTTCATTGATAAGATGCATGATTGCAAGATAAGGGTGTCTGAAAATCATTTTGGGACCGGCATAGCCCATTACTGTTTTTACTCTCCGCTGCATTTCCGATTTATAGCAGTGTATAGGGCATTCCGAGCAGACCGGCTTGTCTGCGTGATACGGACAGTTGATAAGTCTTTGAAAAGCATAATCGTGCAGTTCCCGGCAATCATCACATAAGTCTTCAAAAGATTCGTG
>PMIW01000157.1 GCA_003158365.1 Ignavibacteriota bacterium
CGGTGTTCTTTATCATGATTATCTGTTTCTATTAATTGCTTTTTTCTCTTCTGTTCTCTTTATAAATATTGTACAGCCCCATGAAAATCAGAATTACACCTACAAACGATGTAAATCCGAGTGAACCGTAAAACCAATAGTGATGTCCTGAAAAAAGAAGAGGGAAATGCAAGCTTCCTATTACTTTGAAAAAGGAATAGGGTGCAGACAGAAATGTACCAATCATAATCAAAATTATATTATTTTTATTGTTCATAATAACAGGCTTTGTTTTATATACGAACATAAAAATAGCGTAGTTTCAAATTATTCTCTGACCGGTAATAAAATGCTATTTTTCCCCGCCTTCGGGACCGTAGAAAAACCCCCAGGTCATGAAATCACTTGAAAAGTTTTCGAACCTGTGCTTCGCACCGGCAGGTACAAATATGACATCACCCTTTTCAAAATCAACTGTCAGCCCATCGCAAAAGAACATTCCTTTGCCTGAAACAACAACATAAATTTCATCTCTGTCGTGAGGCTGCTGCCTGTCTATCTTATCGGGTTTATAAAGTTCTATTGTTAAACTTTTATGCCTGAATAATTCTGCAAATTCTTTATTTGAATATGAAAGAATTTCAACTGCATCTTTTACGCCTACCTTAATATCCGATTTTATCATTTGCGAAATATTGAGTACTTTTAATTTCTAAATATAACTTAATAACAAAGATATAAATTTCCTCAATATTTCAGATGCTTCAGTTATTTACTGTTCATTATTTCTTCAATCTCGTCGATTTCAACAGGAATATTTCTCATTAAATCGAAATTTCCTTTTTCTTTCACGACAATGTTGTTTTCAAGACGGATTCCCAGACCTTCTTCGGCAATGTAAATACCCGGCTCCACGGTGAATACCATTCCCGGTTTATAAGGAGTCTGGAAATATCCCACATCGTGAACATCCAGCCCGAGGAAGTGTGAAACATTATGCATGAAATATTTTTTGAAAGCAGGCCAGGCAGGATCCTGTCTCTTGATATCGCTTAATTTTAAAAGTTTTAATTTTATAAGTTCCTGCTCCATATTCATTTCGGTTTCTTTCTGTATGTCTTTCCAGATACCGCCTTTTTTAACGAGCTCTATTGTACTTCTCATAATTCTAAGGCANNATTAATATCACGTCGCCGTCTTTGCAGGGTTCATCATTTTTAATATAATGGAGCACGCATGCACCGGGACCGGATGCTATTATAGGATAGTAGTCAGCATATGCAGAGCCGCTGCGGACAAACTCGTGCGTGAATTCAGCTTCTATTTCGTATTCCATCACACCCGGTTTTACGAATTTGAGTACTCTTCTGAATGCTTTTTCTGTCAGGTCGCAGGCTTTTTGCATAAGTTCGATTTCGATAGGTGATTTTATCATCCTTAATCTGTTGATAATTGGTGCCAGTCTGCAGTAATTATGCAGTGGATAATTCTCTTTACACCAGTCAATAAATTTAAAGCTCTTCGATTGAACAATAACATCTGCGCGTTTATGTTCATTGGTATTTATATAAACATTTTCCGCATCCGTCACAAGGTTTCTGAAAATGCCGTTGAAACCCGAAAGCCATACAATATTTTGTATCCCTGTCAGTTCAGCAGCTTCATCTTTCATAAGTTTTTTGCCATACCATACTTCGATAAGCGGGCTTGTTTCAGTGAGAAATAAAACTTCTCTAAAAGCCGGGTCGGGTGAATCGGGATATAATACTAAAATTGATTCTTCCTGGTTGACGCCTGTAAGCCAGAACAGGTCTGTGTTTTGCTTGAAATGCATCGTTCCGTCNNTTTTGGTCTATTTTGATTGATTTCATATATAAGTTATTTAATTAATAAATGATTATTCAATTTTTTGAATTTAGTGATTTAATTTTATATATAATACTAATAAATATATTATCTTAAACAATTTTCTCGTGTCGGGGAGTCTCCTGTTATTCAGGGACTCCCGACACTTACCAATGTATCTCTTTTTTATCCCTGAAATTTTTCCCTGTCAGTTCAATCGGGGCTTCTGTTGCAAGCCATACCGCAGTCTCCGCGCCTTTTTCGACAGAGCGGCTTGCACCGCTTCCGCCCATGTCAGTCCTTACCCAGCCCGGGCACATTGCATTTACAATAACTCCAAGCGGCTCGAATGCATAAGAAAGCTGGCAGGTTATTGCATTTAAAGCGGTTTTGGATATGCTGTACAGCGGTGAATAATTCTGCATCCCGTTGCAGATTGACCCCAGTCCGCTGGAAACATTAATTATTCGTGCTCCTTTTTTCAAGAGCGGTGAAAAAGTTTTTGCAACAAGCAGGGGACCTAAAGAATTTGTGTGAAATATTTTAAAAACCAAATCATTATCCGATTTTAAAATATTCGATTTTTCTGTCATGATGCCTGCATTGTTCACGAGTACTTCGATTGACTGATATTTACCCGAAACTATTTCATAAGCTTTCTGAATGCTTTTTAAATCGGATACATCCATCTCCACAAACTCACATTTAATATTTTCCTTTGCAAGATTTTTTTCGGCGGCAATTCCTCTTTCTGAACTTCGCGCAGTCAGAATAATATTGTATCCGAGTTTCCCCAGCTGACTCGCTATTTCATAACCTATTCCTTTATTCGCGCCGGTTATTAATGCTGTATTCATAATAATTACTTTATATGATTAAATTAACTTTTTTAATTATAAGTTTCATGATTAGTCAAAATTCTGCTTCATGAATTTATTTGTTCACGGTTTTATGAGCTTTTTTTAAAAGCGAAATTAAATTTTTATCAACCTGTTCCACTGTTTCGAGGTGGACAAAATGTGCGACGCGGTTTTTTGAAACTCTGAATATTTTATGAACAGGATATACTTCCACTTCATCATCGAGAAGGAATTCAATATCAAGAATCGTCTTCCTCGGCTTTATTGCAAGAAAAGTGCTCTTCGATGANNTTTGGGTTTTTAAAACTTCTGCTGCAATTCGGACATATCCAGGGCATAAAAAAGTTTTTATAAATATATGGGAATTTTGTGTTTATTTTAAGAACAAAATCAAGCCACTGAGGCTCAGACCCGCCTGCTTCAGGCAGTGAAAAGCATATTTCTTTATCTTTTTACAATGGATTGATTTACTTATTTTGTATTATACAATAATTTATGATTAATATATTAGAAAATATCCCGCTACATGAATATACATCCATTAAACTCGGCGGGAATGCAAAATACTTTTGCGAATGTAAATCTGAAAAAGAATTAATTGAATGCCTGGATTATGCCAAAGAAAAGAATTTAAAAATTCATTTTCTTGGCGGAGGGAGTAATACGATTTTTTCAGATAACGGTTTCGATGGTTTGGTAATTAAAATTGGTATAAAAGGAATAAGCATTCATAATGATTTCAAAGTCAACGTAATTGTAAAGGCAGGAGCGGGCGAGGACTGGGACGCGCTTGTAAAATATTGCGTGGAAAATAAATATGCAGGAGTCGAATGCCTCTCCGGAATACCCGGAAGCGTTGGGGCAACACCGATTCAAAATGTCGGTGCATACGGTCAGGAAGTTAAAGACACGATTATTTTTGTTAAGGCAATCGACAGGACTACATATAAGCCCGTGATGTTCGCTAACGAAGACTGTCTCTTCGGCTACAGGTCGAGCAGATTTAAAACAATAGATTATGAAAAATATATCGTTACGGAAGTTCTTTTTAAACTCAGAAAAGACGGCAAGCCTGAAATAAAATATCCGGAACTTGAAAAACAAATTAAGAAAAAATTCGATAACGAATTAACTCCGGCAGATGTAAGGAATGCAGTGCTCGAATTAAGAAAGAAAAAATCTATGGTAGTGGATGATGCTGACCCTGACTCTGTTTCCTGCGGAAGTTTCTTCGTGAATCCTGTCGTGACCGAAAAATTTTATGAAGAAGTTTGCCTTAAAGCAGGAATAGAAAAAGATGTCATCCCGCATTTCAAAACCGAAAGCGGATTTAAGCTTTCCGCAGCATGGCTCATCGAAAATTCAGGATTTGAAAAAGGTTACAGCAAAAACGGCGTCGGGATTTCAAGCAAACACTCACTTGCTCTCGTGAACAGGGGAGGAACAACGGAGGAATTACTTAAACTCGCAGAAGAAATACAATCTAAAGTATTCGATAAATTCGGGGTTGTGCTTGTAAAAGAACCGGTTATAGTACAATAATAAATTCTGTCCCGATAAATCGGGATGCAAAGAGCGCAAATTAAGAATTATAAATGCATTCCCACGTTGGAGCGTGGTAACGAGAGAAAAGCAGTAATCAATTACCGAAAAATTACTAACTGAAATTTTCTGGATTCCCGCTTTCGCGGGAATGACAAAATACAAAACCCACATTGAATATTCTTTGTGGCTTTATTCCAATCTTATAATTTTTCAACCTTAAAATCTAAATTATTATCTCCGGTGCTTTCGGTTGAATTAAATTCTTTTTATTTATTTCCAGTATTAAATTCTTCGCTATATCCTTATAAATTTTCGCTTCATCGGAATCGGGATATTCTATTAC
>PMIW01000175.1 GCA_003158365.1 Ignavibacteriota bacterium
AGCAAATCCTAAAAGACTATCAACAAAATAAATATCTTTTAACTGCCCGTGTATAGGATTCGGCATAAACTGCTGATACCAGCCTCCAACTCTCGAATCCTGAAAATTGAAAGCGATAAAAAATATCGGAATAAATATATAAAATAGAAATACGGATATTAGATTTAATATTTTGTTTTTTTTCATAACAATAATTTAGAATTACAATTAAAGTAACGATAATCTTTTCTTTTTTCTAATACATTTTTCTAACTATGGAAACCATTCCAACTCCTCCGTAATTGGTCATTGGCAAAAATTACTTTGATAGTGCCAAAATTAGAATGTCAAATAATTTTAAGTAATTAATTAATTATTATCAAGAAATAACATTATATAAATGTTGATTAAACACAAATAAAATCCAGTGCCATAATATAAGATTTGTATATAAAAAAGGTTTTGTGTGTTAACGCGAAACCCTGAAAAATATTTTTCCTAAAATATTTCTGAAAAATTAATATCCTTTAATTACTTTTTACAATATAAATATCCCCGTAGCCGGTGAAATTTTCAATGCTGAAATCATACTTCCAAGGGAGCGAGGGAAGAGTAAGTGTATCGAGAAAATCCCCGGAGAATTGTTTGTTATAAAGCACGTTATGATTTGCATCATATAATTTAAAAAATCCGCTTCCGCTTGACATCGATACACTGCATCGTAATTTTGGATTTTGTGAAAACTGCAGGCTGCTATCGGATTGGGCAACTGAATATGTAGTATTGGAAACTTCAAAATTAATTTCCATTAAATCAGTATCTTTATTAAAATGCGTATATATGGATTTAGAATCTGAACTTGTTAAATCTTCTTTACATCCGAAAGATATGAAAAGCAATATTACGACCGGCAGAACCAAAAATATTTTTTTCATTTTGAGTAAATTTGGTTTATTAAGTATTTTCGCCACAGAGGACACAGAGTTTTTTAATGTTTAGAACATAGAGCCTAAGAACTTTCCCGTTACCGGGCCTAAGCTTAGTAACGGGATTTGCAATATTTATTTTTTTATTTATTTTCCTATAGTTACTTTTGATGCTTTTATTGTTCCTGTTCCGGTAAAGCCGTTAAGTACATATTTGTATTTCAAAGGAATGAAGCTCATCACCAGCGAGTCACTGGTATTTGCAGAAAAATGCTTTCCCCAGACACTCGAGCTGTCGCGGGTATAGAGATAAACATCTGCGGAGCCCGCGGACAGAGTTACATTGTACTTTAACCCTGGTATAGCCGAAAAATTCAGATTGCTATCCTGTTGTGAGAAGTTATAAGTCGTTCCCGAAACATTGAAATAAATCGCCATGGAATCATTCGCAACTGAAACCCGGGTTTGCTTTACTTCAGAGGACTGCTGGGTATTTGTTGTACTATCAGAACACCCATACAGAAAAACAATAACTAAAACTAAGAGAATTGAGAGAGTTAGTTTTTTCATTAATTATTTTTATTATTATTAAAGCTTGCCTGCATTTTTTAATCTTGCGACGATTTTTTCCATTTCATCCAGGAGCTGGTCGAAGCGGTTGAATGCATCTTTATACGGTTGCTCCTGAGTAAGGTCAACACCTGCTCTTTTAAGGATTTCCATCGGGTAATCGTTACCGCCTGACTTCAGCATTCCGAGATATTTATCCCTTGCGCCGGGAATGTTATCGAGAACGTTTTTGCTTAGCGCCATGGAGGAAATCATTCCCGTGCTGTACTGGAACACATAGTAGTTCATATAGAAGTGAGGAATATAGCTCCACTCATTTTGAATATATTCATCGACAGTCATGACGCCTTTATCGTGACCGTAATATTCTCTTGTAAGCTCGAGATATTTCTGGTTGAGCCAGTCCGGAGTAAGGGTTTTTCCTTCTTCTACCCTGTTGTGCATTGCAAGTTCGAATTCCGCAAAGAGCGCCTGACGGTATATTGTACCACGCACGCCGTCGAGATAGCTGTCGATAAGATACAATTTAAACATATCATCTTTTTCATTTTTCAGCATATAATCCATAAGCATATTTTCGTTGAACGTGGAGGCGATTTCCGCAAGGAAAGTCGGATATTGGGAATTCGAATAATCCTGGTTTGCATTTGAAAAATACGAATGCATCGAATGTCCGAGTTCGTGAGCGAGAGTAGAGACTGCATCGTACTTACCGTCGAAATTCATTTTTACATACGGATGCACTCCGTAAACACCTTCGGAATAGGCGCCTGTTTGCTTGTCTTTATTCGGATAAATATCGACCCAGCGGCTTGCGAATCCTTTTTTCAAAACAGATGTATATTCGTCACCGAGAGGTTTAGTTGCTTCGAGTACAAGATTCACGGCTTCATCATAAGTATAATCTTTATCAACCGATTTAACAGCTGATGCATAAATATCTTCATATCTCATTTTATCGAGTCCGAGCAATTCCTTTTTCAGTTTCATAAAGCGGTGAAGAGGAGCAAGATTTTCGTGAATATTTTTTATCAGTGAATAATAAACAGATTCATCTATATTATCATAAAAAAGTCTTGCTTCGAGGCAGTCTTTATAATTTCTGACTTTTGCATTAAAGTAGTGCTGTTTTATTTCACCGTTCATCAGGGCGGCGAGAGTATTTTCATATTGCTTGTAATTTGTAAAGAAAGTATTCATTACCAGAGTTCTGTCCGCAGGATTTTTACCTCCCCTGTATTTCATAAAGTTTGCAGTATTCAAAGTGAGTTTTGTGCCGTCTGCGAGTGTAACTTCTTTCGGGGGCATATCAACATCCCTTAGCAAGCCAGATGCCTGAGAAGATGCACCCGAGAAAAGACCTGTTTGCGAAAGAAGTTTTTCCTGGTCCTGAGGCAAAGTGTGTTCTTTTGCTCTAACTATATCGTTGTAGCCTTTTCTGTATGTTTCAAGCTTCGGTTGTCTTTTAAAAAAATCCTGAACTGTTTTATCGTCCATTTTTAAAATGTCATCTTTCATAAAAGCAAGTTTCGTTCCGGCCAGAATATAGATATTCTGCAGTTCGCCTTTCATCATCTGGAATGTCTGGTTGCTGAGTTCCATATTACTTGAGTTTCCCGCATAGGCATACAGCCTGTCCCCTTTTAAATAGAGGTCATCAACAAATACAAACATTTC
>PMIW01000112.1:0-666 GCA_003158365.1 Ignavibacteriota bacterium
ATAACCTTTTGGAATCATTTTTCGCAACCTGCCTTCTTATATTAAGATTATCGGTTAGTTTATCGGAAATATTCAGGATTTCATTTTGGGCTTTCGTAAATGACGTAAGACATAATTCTTTTTCTTTATCGGATTTTTCTATAACAACCTGATTCCAGTTATCATTAACATCCGAAATTATAAAATAAGATACACCCTTAATAATCCCTATCCATATTAAAATCAGAAGGATTATGAAAATTAAAAATCTNNAATAATTTTCAATTTATTGTATCTTTAATTGGTATTTCGAAATGAAAATCATTTATTTGCAAATATAAAGCTTTTTAATTAATGCTAATCTGATCGATTATCCAGACATCATCGATATATTTAAGAGAAATAGAAGCATTTAATTCCCTTTTTCCACTGCCCCGGTCATAAATATATTTTCCGATTGCAAAAGCAAATGAATTTTTCAAATAGGAATGTTTATATTTAAAACTCACAACTTTAAAATATTCCATAAAATCGGNNAATAAACTTCCGAACCAAAATAAACATTTATATCATTAATATTTTGATAATTAAAGCCTTCCGATATATTTTTAAAAGTTTTTTTACATAAAGAATATTTAGCCTTCTGGCCGTCATCTTTAAACCTCTTATCTTTCCACCAGTCATCCT
>PMIW01000112.1:749-11720 GCA_003158365.1 Ignavibacteriota bacterium
TGTTAAATGTTAAATTAAGAGCGATTTATATCAGCACTTGTTCCCAAACCCCGGCCCGGGAACATAGCTTTTAATAAAGATTATGCATAACGATACAGAAAATTTCTTTTTTGCGAACTTTGCGATATTTCTTTGTGAACTTTGCGATATTTCTTTGCGAACTTTGCGTTAAAATTTTTATTTTATTTCACCAGCATCATTTTTTTCACAGACGAAAAATCATTAGTTTGCAATTTATAAAAATATATTCCGCTGGGTATCTGGTTAAGCGAAATTTGGTTAATAGAAAATGGTACTTCATAAACACCGGGTACCAGCTTTTCATTTACTAATGTTGCAACTTCTTTACCAAGAATGTTATAGACTTTTAGAACAACCGGACTAATTCCCGTTTTCAATATTCCATTTTCCGGGTTTGAAATCTGAAATCTTATAACTGTCGTCGGATTAAATGGATTCGGATAATTCTGATACAAAAAATAATTTGAAGGTGTTACCGAAGAAACATTTTTTATTCCTGTCGCAGGATTTCCGATTCTTGTTTTATACGCTTTTCCGTTATATCCCGTAGCTCCGCCTGTAGAACCAACGCACCATACATCCATAGAATCAGAGCCAACATTTACAGTATTAATTGAAAACATTTCTGCCGCCGTATTTACATCGAGATTCCAATTCAAACCTCCGTTCGTCGTGGAATAGATCCAGCCTGCTTCTGAATAAACGTTACCGCCTGAAATAAATCCCGTATTAGTATTGAAAAATCGCAATGCACGAATCGGATAAGAAAAAGTATTCAGCCTGTCACTCCACGTAGTTCCGCCGTCTGTTGTACGGTGCACCCAGCCCGCTACCGTAGGGGATATTGAACCTCCGCCCGTCCATCCGTATAAATTATTATAATCGAGAAAATCCGTACCTCCATCGAATACTGCATCTGCAGGTGGAAACGTAGCCCAGTTTAAACCAAAATTTGTACTGTGAGCAAAATGTATTCCGCTCGCATAAATGTTTCCTGAACTTTGAAAATCAACACTTCCTGCAAACCATCCCAAATCGGAATTTATCTGAACGTAAGTCCAGCCCGTTGAATCTTTTCCGCCATTCGTTGTATAATGTAATCCGCCTGATGTTGCCGCCATAACTACACCGGTATTCTGATTAAAAAAATGTACCCTGTCAAGCCAGCCGACACCACCTGTAAGATAAAGATTTATATCTGAAGTCCACGTCGTGCCCCCGTTATAAGACCATCTCACGACTCCGGAATATATATTTCCCTGGTCGTTGAATCCCGAAATTATAACCGTGTCCGGCGTTAGAGCAAAAACGCCATACCAGTAATAAGGAAATCCAAGATTCAGTTTTGTCACCCAGTTTATTCCACCATTAGTAGTTTTAAAAACTGCACCCAGTTCTGTTACGATATAACCTACCTGTGGATTGACAAAAGAAACATCTTTAAAAACTTTACCTGCCGAAGTGAAATACAAAGTCCAGTTATACATAGATATATTATCTCCGGGAATATTATTTTGAATATGATTATTTAAAATTTTTGAGTTCGAAAGAGGTAATATGGAATTTGTTAATGAATTTTTTTCAAGCGTTATAAATTTTGTATTATTTTCCGTAGAAATTGAATACGTTTGAGCAAGAATAAAAGTCAAATTGGAAGAAAACAATAAACAGAAAATTAATATGACCTTTTTCATTACATTTCTCCT
Source organism: Ignavibacteriota bacterium (assembly GCA_003158365.1). GTDB lineage: Bacteria > Bacteroidota > Ignavibacteria > Tepidaquicellales > Tepidaquicellaceae > FEN-1279. The sequence goes on from PMIW01000112.1 coordinate 2,477, forward strand.
TTACAATTAGTTTAACTAAAATTTGCTAAAAAGGTAAGAAAAATCAAGTTATTTTTATTCAATATATATTCATAATAAAAGTAAAAAAGATAAAAACAAGTTGACTATTATTAAATTTCAAAAGATAATAAGAGCTTGTCAATGTCTTTGAAAGAAAATGAACAATTGTTAATCAATATGAAGAGTAACATTAATACCTCACCCCTGCCCTTCTCCTGAAAGGAGAGGGGTTTATGTTTGCAAAATTAATAATAAGAAAAAGGTTGTAATTTATTTTATTGAATTCATACTCTTTTTGTGTTATATTATACAAATTTACATAAGCTACTTATTTAATTAATTCATTTTTTAGAAATGGACAAAAATTTATTTGGTAAAAGACTAAATGATTTCTGTAAAACCGTATCTCCTACACAGGTTGATTTTGCCGATAAGCTTGAAATGAAACCTCAATCGTTACAGAAATATTTAAAGGGTCAGAGACTTCCCCTTCCGGAAATTTTATCCAAGATTAGCAGTTTGGGATGTAACCTGAACTGGCTGTTGAACGGCGAAGGTGATATGTTAAGAAAGACTGTTACAAAAATATTTAAAACGAAACCAATTCCCGTAGTTGCCGAAGTTGAATGCGGGGTTCCGCTGTATAACCAGATTAAACAGGAAGATATGAAATACCTGGAACTCGCAGACGTGAATCATTTAATTAATCCTTTCATCGCCGTCGCACGCGGTGATTCGATGAGACCTTATATAAACCCGGGAGACCACCTGCTCTGCTCCGATGAGCCGCATAAAATAAAGGACGGCAGGGCTGTTGTAGTGAATTTCAAAACGATTCCCGAGACATATTCCAGCAATGCAAAACTGATTAAATTTCTTGATGACGACAGGATAATGCTGTATTCGATTAATACAAAATTTCCTCCGACCGTTCACCGCAAGAGTGAAATCTTTAAAATATATAAAGTTGTTCGGATTATCAGAGATGTAAGATAACTAAATTGGCCTAAATTCGTATTAATAAATAATAAAATATTAATTTTAAATTAAATATCATGCTTAGAAAAAATTTATTTCTTTTTGCAATAGTTTTTTTGTTTGCAAGTTTTACGTTTTCTCAGGATAAATATTTCCTTGATGAAAATATAGATTATACCGTTAATCCCGCAGATGATTTTTTTAACTATGCGAATGGATTATTTGTAAAACACAACCCTATACCCCCTGCTGAATCGACATACGGAATCTTCAATCTGGTCGAAGACAGCGTATATGAATATCTGAAAAACATATGCATAGATGCCGCAAACGATAAGTCGGCTGTAAAAGGAAGCAACACGCAAAAAATCGGCGACTTCTATAACAGCGGTCTGGATTTGGATAAAATCGAAAAAAGCGGAATCGAACCGCTGAAAAAATGGTTCGATGAAATAAATAGAATAAAAGACATCAATGATGTATTAATTGTAACCGCAAAAATGCAGGCAATGGGTTTCAGCCCTTTGTTTTCTCCTTTCATCGGGCAGGATTTGATGCAGAGCAGTGTTTATAAAGTTTATCTGTACCAGGGCGGAATCGGATTGCCTGACAGGGATTACTACTTTAATGAAGACACGCGTACAAAAAACGTCCGTGAAAAATACGTCGTACACGTTGCCAAAATGATGACCCTGATTGGCTCTGACGGTAAATCTGTTTCAAAAGACCTCATGAAACTTGAAACAGAACTTGCAAAAGCATCGAGGAAACTCGAAGACCTTCGCGATGATTATGCAAATTACAATAAAATGACTCTTAAGGAATTTGCAAAAACCACTCCTACTATTAAATGGGATAAATTATTAAAAGTATATGGAATCAATAAACTCGATACTGTAATAATAGGTCAGCCCGAGTTTTTCACGGAAGTCGAAAGACTTTTAAATGATTATGATGTGGATGTATGGAAAGAATATTTAAAATGGAATCTGATAAACGAAACAGCATCACTTTTAAGCAGTAAATTCGAAAATGAAAACTTCGAATTCAACGGAAAAGTGCTGACAGGCGCAACCGAGCAGAGACCGAGATTTAAAAGAGTGCTGGATAATACGAACAGCCTGATTGGCGAGATTCTCGGGATGGAATATGTAAGGCTTTATTTCCCTCCGGAAGATAAAATAAGGACAAAAGAACTCGTGAATAATATGGTTGATGCATTTGCCGAAAGAATAAAAAAACTCGACTGGATGAGCGAAGAAACAAAAACAAAGGCACTTGCCAAGCTCGGAACTATGGTAAAGAAAATCGGCTATCCCGATGTATGGAAAGATTATTCGACGCTGGATATTTCAAAAGATGCATATGTAATTAATGTAATGAATGCGCGCAAATGGCATTTTAACGATATGGTTTCAAAACTTAATAAACCTGTTGACAGAACCGAATGGGGAATGAATCCGCAGACATATAATGCATATTATAATCCTTCAAACAATGAGATTGTTTTGCCCGCTGCAATTTTGACTATCCCGGGTAAAAAAATGAGCGAAGTTGACGATGCATTTTTATACGGCTTTATAGGCGCAAGTACGATCGGTCACGAAATGACACACGGATTCGATGACCAGGGAAGACTGTATGATGGAGAAGGAAATCTGAACGGCTGGTGGACAGTTCAGGATTCAATCAAATTTGTTGCAAAGACACAATTAATGGTTGACCAGTTTAGTAATTACACGGTACTCGACAGCATGCACGTAAACGGCAAAGCCACGCTTGGTGAAAACATTGCCGACCTCGGCGGACTTGTTATCGGTTATGATGCTATGAAGAAATCCAAAGACGGGCAGGACAATAAAATAATCGGCGGATTCAATGCCGACCAGAGATATTTCCTCGGGTATGCATATTCGTGGGCAGTCTATTCAAGACCCGAAACCATGGCAAGAAGAATTATGACGGATGTCCATTCACCGCCGTTCCTTAGAGTCAACGGACCAATGTCCAATATTAATGAATTTTATAATGCTTTCGGAGTAAAAGAAGGAAACAAGCTTTTCCGTGATGATAAAATCAGAGTGCAAATCTGGTAAGAGCAGAAGTTAAGAATAAAGAAGTAAAGAAGTTAAGAAGAAAGTAAAAAGTAAAAGGCAAAAGGTAAAAGGAAAAAAAGTTAAATATTATTTATTCTTAACTTCATAACTTCTTTAATTTCATTAACTTCTTTTTCTAAAGTCATTGAATATAGAAATTTAAATAATTATTTTGTTATTCTTTTGTTAAAAAGTTGCCGGGATAGCTCAGCTGGTTAGAGCGTCGGAATCATAATCCGCAGGTCGAGGGTTCAAATCCCCCTCCCGGTACAAAAAACCCTGAAAACTTAATATTTTCAGGGTTTTTTTATTTTACAAATTCATCAATTTTATTAACCTTTGTTCTTTCTCTTTTTCTCTTTGAGAATGTGCAGATTTAAACAGATTATTAAATTCACCTATTAAGAACTCAATTTTTGAACCAAAAACTTCAAAAGAATACTCTTCTTTATAATTAACATAAACAATATTTTTTAAAATATCTTTTAAATGCTCAAAAGTATTTTTTATTTCGATAAAAGGAATTGAAGAAATTAATACATTTTTTGATTTATGAGTAATATTTTGATTTATAAAGCTCATTAATTTAGTAGAAATATTTTTAATGCTTATTCTTTCTTTATCAAATTTACACCCCTTTTCTCTTTCTATTTTGGTTAATAAACTAAATACGTTTTTAGTATCCTTTTTATTTTCAATCAATGTTCTGAGTTCTAAAAACAGTTTTTCTTCAAAGCTAATTTGATACCAGTAACCAAGAAAATCAAAATACTTCCATGCTTCAACTACCTCTTTATTACCGTAAATTAAAAAATAAGTTTTGTATTTTTCTTGTAATTCTGTTATTCTTGTAAAAATATCATCTATAAATTCTTTATTTTTTTTATCCATATTTTTGTTATCCTATTTCACTTAAATCATTTTTTTTGTTTCCCTGAAATCCCCTGCAGATAAAATATAATAATAAACTCCGCTCGGAAAATTACCGGCATTCCAGTTAGCTCCGTTATTTGTAGAAAAAAATAATCCGTTTCCCATCGTACCGGCATATATATTTGTACCGTTGGCAGCAAGTGAACTAACACCAATACCCGTAATTCCATTAGACATCTGTACCCATTGTGCTTTGCAGTGTTCAATGTTAAATGTGCAATTAATAATTAGTAAAACAAAAAGAGCAATTAAAAACTTTTTAATTATCTTTTTCATTTTTCCTCCGGTATGTATTTTAAATAATGTATAAACAATTTCCGAAATAATCTATAATGTAATTAATCAATAATTTCTATTTTTTATTTACCGTTTTTTACCGATTCAAATTCCTAACTGATACAATTGCATAATTTCTTAAATTGTAAATAATTAATAATATTACTATGTTATATCACTATAAAATGAAAATCACACTGTTCATTTTTCTGCTTGCACTTTCCCTGATATCTTCAGGTTGCTTTACATATTACCCTTCCAGAGAAAATCCGGATTCGTTAAAAGTTGAAAATGATGATAACATAAAAGTCCTGAAAATTTATCTTCATAATGGTGATACCGTTGATGTGAGCGATTATGATGTAAAATATTATGATAGATACAAAAACAGCGAGAAAGTTTTTGTTTGCACAGAGAAAGACCCCTATGAAAAAAATCAAATTTTCTTCAATAAGTCAGTAATTAAATCTGAAAAGAAAATAATCCCGTCAGAACAGGTCAAATCAATTATAATTGAAAAAAGAAAAACTGATACTGTAAAAACTGTTATAGTCGCAAGTTCAATTACAATATTATCATTAGCAGCATTATTTTTAATTTTACTCGGGATTTCACTTTCGCACATGCACGGAAATGTTATCGGAGGATAAATCCATAAAATTTAACATTAAATTTTTCTGTCTTTATATTTTTTATCATAATATTTGTTTATATTTAACACATGGCAAAAGCATTTGAAATAGAAGGATTTGATGTTAATAATAATCTGACCGATAGTCTTCTTTTATTATTTAAATCCAAAACCGGAGAGCTTTTTCATCATTACGACCAGCTGTTCGATAATAATGATATAGAAATTCTTCACAACACGAGAGTCTCTTCGCGAAGGTTAATTGCGTTGTTCAAAGTTTTCCGGACAGTTTTCCCGGAAAAAAGATTTCTGAGGGCATACACACCTCTTTATAATTTCAAGAATCTTCTCGGTTCCGTAAGGGAAAACGATGTATTGCTGAAGATGATAGGAGAATACATACTTGGATTCAACCAGCAGGATGTAAAAGCCGTAATGCATTTTTTTGCGAAACTCAAAAACGACAACATTAATGCAAGAGCAAGGCTTTACAAAAATAAAGAGCTGAAAGAATTCAAAATCCACAAAGAAAAACTAATAAAATTTTACGAAAAGAACCTGTTAAATCCGAAAAAAAAGATTGATATACTCGATATAAATCTCAGCTTCAGGGAAAATGCCGCACTGATACTTCCCCTTTTATTTGAAAAAGCAAAAAAGTTTCAGGATTGTGTTTATAAACACCCGAGAAATAAAACGGAACTGCACAGAATGAGGATAAAGGCAAAACCTCTCAGGTATACAATGGAACTTTACCTGAAAGCTTTCGGCGAAGATTTCATACAATGTTACGAGGACATAAAATTTTTCGTGGAGAAGACCGGTGATATACACGATATAGATGTAATTTCAGGCCATGTCGAGAATTACCTTAAGGAAATTAAAATCTTTAACGCTACACAAAAAGGCAAGAAAGAAAAAATTTCCGCAAAATCTTTAAGCGAATATTTATATTTCCTGAAAGACAGAAGAAATCTGTATTTCGGCAGAGTAAACGAGTTACTTGAAAAATGGGAATCCGAAGATTTTAAATCAAAGCTGGAAAAATCCGTTTCATCGATAGATTCATCTCAGCCGGAAGAACCCGTGAACACCGCTCAAGATGTATTGCTTGTTACAAATTAAAAAAGCAGCAAAGTAATTGTCACCCTGCTGCCTTAAAAAGAATTTACACCATAAATTACTTAACCAAAATCATTCTTTTGATTTCACTGAATTTATTTGTAGTCATTCTGTAAAAATATAATCCGCTCGAAAGGTTCGTGCCGTCGAAATTAAATTCATACGTACCTGCACTCAGTTTCTCATTTACAAGTGTCATAATTTCCCTTCCAAGAACATCATATATTTTTATGCTGACAAAATCATTTTGCGGAATTGCAAATGATATTTTAGTAGCAGGATTAAACGGATTGGGATAATTTTGCATAAGTTCATATTTCTTTGGTAACAAATCGGAAATCTGAATTATACCTACCGAATTGTATTTATTCTTTGCAATAATTACCTGGTTTTTCAAATCCATTAAATCGTTGCCTTTAAGTACTGCAAAACCGACTCTGACGGTCTGACCTGCAGGAATAGACAGCGGTCCGGCAGATAGCGTAAAGGAATTACCTCCCGGTCCAATTGAATCGCTCACTATTCCACTGCTGAGAGACTGCCACTTCTCATCTGTGGTAAACCCGTTTAATACGTCCAGAAATGCTATCGGTTTAAAGTTTACATTTTGATTGGACATTAAAGCCATTCCGAGATATGGATTGGTTTGTGCAGTATTATAAGTATAACCAAGTTTATTCTGTGAATCATATCTTGTAATATTTCCTGACAATGAAGAACCATTGGGAGAAAAGAAAGTAAATACTCCCGCAAATAAATTATTTAAAACATAAGAATTAGTATTTTTAATGTTATATCTGAGTAAAATATAATTTGAATCGGCGGCTCCGTTAAAGACAAAACTTTCTGCAGTAACTTCAACACCAATTTTGTTTGTGCCTGCGCCGTTGTCATTAAACTTTCCGTTTCCGTCCTGCGCGGAAACGACTCCGGGTGTCAGAAGCGTGTAATTCATCAATCCGACAAAATCGGTATCCGAAGCATTTGCAGGAGTTTGAGCTCTCCTGCTTACATCGGAAACCTGTGTATTATTTATTCCAATCATCAATCCGCACTCATAAATCTGGTTAACTGTTCCAGTCCCTAATAATAATCCGCTTCCGTAAAATTCGGCTTTTTTCCCGATTGCACCGTCCCTTGTCAGAGCAAGTTTTAGATTGTTTTTTGTATGAACGGCAAATCCCTGCCTGAATCTTATTGTAAATGTATTTGCGGAATTATCCGAATAACAATTTGCCGAATTAGTAATTTTAAAAATTACATCCCTGTCAAATCCGCAGGTCGGTTTTGCTTTTACACGGAAAGTGTTATTGAAGTTTGTACTGAAATTATTAAATGCAGGAACATTTCCTATAAATACTGAATCCTGAACAATTTCAATATCGGGATCTGCAGTAGTCATCCTTACAGAGATATTGGTTCCGGCAATAAAAGTATTTTTAAAATTTACCGCAACTGGAATTATTTCTCCTGCATCATATACCTTATCATTATTTCCATAAATAGAATCGTTATGCATAACCGATAAAACCTTTANNACAACCTGTTGCGGAGTCCATGTGGGGTACTTTGAACGAATTAAACCGACGGTACCGGCAACAATTGGTGAAGACATTGATGTTCCGCTCATAAGCGTATATGAATTATCATACACAGTGCTTAATATATTTTCTCCGGGAGCACAAATATCAACAGTTGAATGATAATTCGAAAAAGTCGTCTTTAAATCGGTTGAACCTGTCGCAGCAACTGAAACTACATTGTCATAAGATGCAGGATATCTTGCCCAGTTTTGCCCGATACCCTGTGAATCACCGTTTCCGGCTGATGCACAAACTATAGTCCCGTTTGCCCATGCAGTATTTATTACTGTTTGCGAATAATTACTATAGGATGAGCTTCCAAAGCTGCAGTTAATTACTTTTGCACCGTTCTGGTAACAATACACTAATCCCTGGTCCGTATTATAAAGCAAAGATTCAGGATTTGTATCATCGGTATGTTTTGTCATGAGTATCTTTACTTTAAAGCCGATTCCCGCACCATGCACACCGTTATTTGTTACCTGCGCAACACAACCGCTTACGTGAGAGCCGTGAACATTTCCACTCGGCATAATACTCGGGTCATTATCATTAGCCCAGAAATCCCAGCCTCTCCAGTCATCAATGTATCCATTGTTATCATCATCTACATTATTTGTCGGATTCTCATTCCAATTTCTATGCATATTTGCCGATAAATCCGGATGGTCAAAATCCGTTCCCGAATCCACTATGCCTACAATTACATTCGTATCACCCTGGCATATATCCCAGGCCTGGAATGCATTGATTTTCGAAATATGCCATTGACTATTTACAAGCGGGTCATTCGGGATAAAATCCATTTTGTATAGAAAGCTCGGCTCGGCCCATTCAATTATATCGGAAAATTTGTTTTTTAATTCCTGTGAAAAATCCATCGGGTCAACTGCTTTATCAAACCTGACTGCATAAATTTTTGCCAATTCTTCATCACCAATTTTTCTTTTTGAAACAAGTTTGTTCAACGGGTGTCTTTGTTTTAATTGCGACACATAATACTCAGATAGAAAATTATCAAGATTATTTATTCCGGATTTATTTATACTCGATAAATTAATCTGCTCTTTAAATTTAATGTTTATTATTCCTACTTCATAATAAGTATCAAAACCTTTTTTAATTACTTTCCCGTCTATTATTTTATAGTCCCCGATGTCTTTAAAACTAAGCAAAGGAAAACTAAACAAAATAATAAATATATAAATCATACTAATGTGAAATGATTTCATTTTAGAGAATTTGGACATATTAATTTGGTTTAATTTTAATAATTGGATATTAAAAAATAATATTTACGTTTGCAATATACAATTTACATTTTTTTATTCATTAAAATACAGAATTCAAAAACCATTTACAGGTTTTTGAATTCTGATAATTAAAGCTTACTTTATTAATAACATTTTCTTTATGTCTGTAAATCCATTTGATTCCATTCTATAGAAATATACCCCGCTCGATAATTCAGTTCCGTTAAAGTCAACGGAATATACTCCCGGAGATTCCACTTCGTTTACAAGCGCCTTCACTTCTCTTCCAAGAACATCATATACTTTCAAACTGACAAAACCCTGTTTCGGAACACTGAAATTAATCCTTGTTACAGGGTTAAACGGATTCGG
>PMIW01000146.1 GCA_003158365.1 Ignavibacteriota bacterium
CATATACTGGAAGCCAATAATTTAGGGGAAACGTATTTAAGTGATTTTCATTTTTATGAAAATACGGAAAAAATACATCTGGATTTGGTTATTCCCATAAAATTGGATTTTGAAAAAAGAGCAAATGAATTTTTAATGCTTGAGATAAATCCGGAGGAATATTTATATCCTATGATTCAGACGTGGCCCTCCGATAGCAGGACAGCAGAAACATATATTGTTGAAAAGAGTAATAATGAAGTGGTTTATCTTAATGAATTAAGACATTCAAAAAACACTGCACTTCGTTTAAAAATAAGTCTTCAAAAAGATGAAGTCCCGGCAGTAAAAGCTGTAAATGGCATAACGGGAATTACTGATGGAATAGATTATCGGGGAGTATCTGTCCTGGCATATATAGAACCTGTACCCGGTACCAGCTGGTTTATGATAACAAAAATAGATAAAGATGAAATTTATGAGGATATCAATAAGAGTTCGTTATGGGTGGCAATACTAATTGTACTTCTGATTTTATCTGCAGTCGGTGTTGTAATATTAAACTGGGGCAGACAAAAAGAAAAATATTTTAAAACTCTTATCGATTCGGACAGAAAAAGGCTGGCTCTTATAAGTCATTTCGATTATATATTTAAAAATGCAAATGATGTTTTTATCTTATACGATGACGTTACAAAAGTAATTGAAGTGAACGAAAAAGCATTGTCCGTATATGGTTATTCGAAAGAAGAGTTTTTAAATTTACATCTTAATGACTTACGCGCTCCCGAATACAGGGCAGATGTAAGTGATACAATCAGATATGTAAAAAATCATCCGGACGGATTAATTTTCGAAACAAAGCACATTAGAAAAGACGGCTCAATATTTCCGATCGAATCAAGCACAAGATATATTCAGATTGGCGGCAGATTTGTGTTCCAGTCAGTTGTCAGGGATATAACGGAAAGAAAGCAGGCCGAACAGGCACTTTTTGAATCCGAGAAAAAGTTTTCAACGGCATTCCGTTTAAGTCCCGAAGCAATTATTCTGGTATCTGGGAAGACGGGAAAATATGTCGATGTAAATGATACTTTTTTAAGGGATATGAATTACAAGAGGGAAGATGTTATAGGAAAAACATCCGATGAACTGGATATATTTTATGATTACAGGGACAGATTGCAGTTGATAAAAGATGTTATTGAACAGGGCTTTGTATATGGAAGAGAATACAGGTTTAAATCAAGAACCGGTAATATATTTACCTGCCTGATTTCTACCGTCAATATTTACATTGGTGATGAAAAATATTTTATTTCTTCGGTGCTTGATATTACTCTCAGAAAGGAGTCTGAGGAAAAAATCGAATATCTGAACAGGATATATGCATTCCTGAGCCAGGTAAATCAGGCTATTGTGAGAATTGATAATCGCGAGGAATTATTCGATATGATTTGCAACATTGCAATTGATTTTGGTAAGTTCCGTTTTGCCTGGATAGGTCTGACTGATGAAAANNAATAATATTAATTCGAACCCTTATCTTATTAAATTATTAAGAGAAGGTATAAATATTATTTCAAATGATATTAAGAACGATGAGTTTTATATAAATGACAGGGAAGATGCCATAAAGAACGGATATGAATCATCAGGAATTTTTCCGCTAAGGGAAAATAATAATATCATAGGAATCCTGTGTTTATACTCTGATAAAGTCAATTGCTTTAATGAGGATGAAGTCAGCCTTATTGATGAGGTGTCCATGGATATTTCATTTGCTCTCGATTATTATATAAAAGAAACTCACAGGAAAGAAATCAATGAAGCTCTGGCAAAGTCGGAATTGAAATTCAGAACTTTATTTGACAATGCAAGCGATGCAATACTTTTACTTGATGATTACAGGTTTATCGAATTCAATAAAGTTGCCGAACAGGTCTATGGTCTGGACAGGAATAATTTATTATTTAAATCACCAATTGAATTATCTCCGGAATTTCAAAATGATGGCACACCTTCTCATACGAAAGTTATTGAGTATATAAATTCTGCAAGTGAAGGTAAAATAGAAAAATTTGAATGGCTTCATAAAAAACCCGATGGTACTGTTTTTGAAACCGAAGTAATTTTAAATAACGTATATATCGGCAGTAAGAAAATGCTTCTTGCCGTAGTTCGTGATATTTCGGAAATAAAGAGATATGAAGAAGGATTAAAATCCGCTATCGAAAAAGCCGAAGAAATGAACAGAATAAAATCTAATTTTCTTGCAAACATGAGTCATGAATTGAGAACTCCGATGACAGGTATTCTTGGTTTTGCGGATATTCTTTCAAAATCACTCGAAGACCCCGAACAAAAGGAAATGGCTGAAGTGATTTTCAGGGGAGGAACAAGACTTACAAATACATTAAATATGATTCTTGACCTTTCAAAAATAGAAGCGGAAAAAATAGAAGTTGAATTGAATACGACATCCCTTTCGGAAATAATTAATGAGTCTGTTAAACTTTTTGAAGTTGCAGCTGAAGAAAAAAAATTAACAATTAAATCTGAAATAAAAGAAGAGTTGTGCGCAAATATAGATGGTAAATTATTGATACAGGTTTTATCGAATTTGATTAAAAATGCCGTAACATATACCAAAGAAGGCAGTATAATTGTAAGCTTGGCAAAAAGCATTAAAGATGATGATGAATATGCAGAAATCAGGATATCTGATACAGGAATCGGAATTCCGTCTGATTCTCTCGATTTGATTTTTGAACCATTCAGGCAAGTGAGTGAAGGCTGGACAAGGAGTTTTGAAGGTACAGGGTTAGGGCTGACTATCTCGAAGAAATATGTCGAATTAATGAACGGTACAATTCAAGCCGAAAGCGTTCTGAATGTCGGTACAACTTTTACAGTGAGCTTTAAAAATATCGTAACACTATTGGATAATCAACAAATTAACGGGCAATTTATTCCGGAACAAATTAGCAGGAACAAACCATGTGTAAAGAAAACGCTTCTCGTTGAGGATGATGAATATACTGTTTATGCTATTAAGCGTGTATTAAAGGATGTGTGCAATTTTGATATTACGAACAATGGATTTGAAGCTATAGAGAAAGCAAAAACAAATAAATACGATATTATTCTCATGGATATCGGTCTGAAAGAGATGGACGGACTCGAAGCCACCAGGGAAATCCGGAAAATTGCAGGCTACGAAAAGATACCGATTGTAGCACTTACTGCATATGCCATGGAAGGTGACAAAGAAAAGTTTTTCGAAGGAGGATGCTCGCATTATATTTCGAAGCCATTTTCTAACGAAAAACTTAAAAAATTAGTATCAGACCTTTAAGATAAATTTCATTTTTTATGAAGTGCGTTATATATATCAACCTGGCTTCCCAAAGTAAACAGGTCATATAACCATCCAATCAGGAATAAACCGCCCGTCAGAAGATAAATTATTCCTATGACAATTTTACCGAGATAAAATTTGTGTATACCGAACACTCCTAAAAAAAACCACAACAGATAAGCTATGCTTTTTGATTTCATACCGGTAGATTTAAATTGGTACAAATCTAATTTATTTAAATTTAATACTCAATTTAGAATAATGTACCGGAATATTTTAAAACTAGCATTAACAAATAAGATACAAATTATTACAATTTCTTACATAAATATCATACTGTTTGTTCAGGGATTGACTATTTTTAAAAGTGTATAAGATATAATGACGATAATTAATAAAAAGAAATAATTTATAAAAACAAAGAAATTTTAATTAGAGAAGATGAAACACAGAATTTATTATTCGGAAAAAGAACAATTATTCAGAATTGAAACCAAAAGATTCCTGAGTAAATGGGAAACAATAAAATTTTATCTGTCCACTAATCCGGAAGGAAATCTGATTAGAGCGGGAGGGTTTTTATCGTATGAGAATGCTGAAGAATGGATGCAGGACAGATATCCCGTATTCGGCAATAGTAAAAGTCCGGGGAAAAATAAAAACATCGGATTTGAATTTTAGAATAGATAAATCTATTTCTTATTATATAAAATAAAAAATGGCTGCCGAAGGGCAGCCATTTTTTATAATAAACCGTTTTAAGAAATGTAATATTAGTATCCGGTATTAATCTTTCCCTGTCTTTCTTCTGCTGTTTTATCCCATTGAGGTAATATTGTTTTAATAAATTCCTCTTTAGATTGGAACAATTTCGGCATGTCAAGACCGATGAATTGCTGTGCTTTTTCCTTTGTTGATAAATCGGGGATTACGGGTGGCTGCTTGCCCATTCTGGCAAGCATTTCAAGCATTAAACCGGATGCTTCCTGTGATTTTTCAATAGAGGTTCCAAGTATCCTGGCACATTCAAGAGGTGCGTGGAAACTTCCGCCGTGTGATGCAGCCACATAATCCCATCTCCATTGGGAATGTCTTATAAGTAATAATACAGGTTTCATTTGTTCCTCTGTTGCTCCTGCATCCCAGCAAGCTTTAGCATACAGATGTGCTTTTACTAAACTATTAGTGGCAATACCTTCCAGTTCAAATATTTTATCCTGTCTTTCATAGACATTGTTCATCAATTCTGTTTCGCTTACCCTGTGACATACCGTACAGGAACCAGAAATATTTGCAAGGGGACTTTGAATTTTGTGATTTGTGAATTTTACGTTTCCCTGGCTTTTATAAGGCATATGGCAATCAGCGCAGGATACGCCCCTGTTATAATGTATTCCCATTCTGAATAATTCATAATCAGGATGTTGGGCTTTTATCATCGGTGTTTTACTTATTGCATGTACCCAGTCTGTAAAATCATTTTCATCATAATACTTTTCCGCATCTTCGACAGTGAATCCTTTATCCCAAGGGAATGTAAGATACTTTTCCTCTTTACCTTTAAAGTAGTATTCAACGTGACATTGTGCACAAACAAGCGAGCGCATTTCCTGGTGAGTAGATTTAGTAATATCTTTTCCCTGTCTCCAGAAAGCTTCAATCAATGCAGGTCTTGTAATTCGGAGATTCATGGTTTTAGGGTCATGGCAATCCTGACATCCAATCGGATTTACAATTTCCGGACCCATTTCCTTCCACGGAGTTTTATAAAAACTTGCCGCACCTATTTTATTCATCATTCTCGGGACATCTGTACTCTTACATGTCCAGCAAGTACTTGGCTGTGGAGCATCCGTTCTCAAAGTTTTTCTTATATCATTTACAGCCCAGTAATGTCCGCGTCCCTGGTTGTATTCTCTGGAAAAAGCATACCCTGCCCACAGCACAACCAGATTTGGGTACCGTGCAAGCATATCAATAGTGGCAGAACCTCCGTGCTTGCTTTCAAATGATGTATCCAGAGTACTTTTATAAGTTTCGAATTCTCTCGGATAATTCTGTCCCCAGATTTCATTCCTCGGTTCCCAGTCATTTATTGGAGTAACAATCTGCTGGACAAGGTTAGCTTCCGTTCTTCTTTCAATAATATTACTTGCAAGAAGACCCACGAGAAACACAATAAAAATTGTGAATACATATAAAAGCCAGCCGAACCACGGTTTTTCTTTTATTAATTCGGAAATTTTTTTCATATGATTATAAATAAAATTTGAAATTATTTATTTAAGATTTTATTCATCCATTCCGGTATTACAGGGGACAGTTTTGGCACCTGTGCATTTGGTGCGGAGGAAAGACTGTTAACCCTTCCGTGCGGTGTATCCCTGTGGCAGTCCCAGCATAATCTTTCATTTTCTTCATCCTCTTTACCGCCTGCCCAAATTGCTTCAAAAGTCTCATGGTAGGATAAAAATCCTTCGTGGCATCTTTCACAATTTTGCTGAACAACTTCTCTACCCGCCTCTTTTATTCTTATTACCTGCGGTTCAATACGCAGTGTGAATATTGTCGAATGCCTCAACCCGTCCTGCGCTTTGAATAAATATTTATGAAAAATATTATCATGAGGTACGTGACAATCATTGCAGTTAGCCACTCTTGCGTGAGAGCTGTGCTGCCAGGAATCATACTGTGAATACATTACGTGGCAATTTATGCAAGTTTCGGGTTTATCCGAGAGATATGAATCTGCATTACTGATGTGAAATAAAAATACCGATAATCCGGTTAAAATCCCAATTGTTACTATTACAGGTACTTTCCATTTGTCAGGCGGTATTAATATATTAAATATTTTTCTGATGGTTCTCATCCCGATAATTCAAAATATAACTTTTAAATTTTATATGCAACAACCACAAGGTCCTTAGAGCTATTTTTATAAAAATTATCCCTCTTCAAAGATGAATAGGCTTTAATTCTCTTAAAACCTGTTTTTTTCAAAACCGAAACCAGAATTTCTTTGTCATACGGAAAAAGCTTCGTGGTCAGCAGTTCAAAATCCTTCGGATTACTTTTATCGAATTTTAAAATGTTAAAATTTAACGGCATTTCAAATAAATCATAAAATCTTACGTAAACATTTTGTGTTGTTTGTGAAATATTAACAATTCTGTTGTTTTCCTTTTTTATTGCAGTGTAATTTAGTATCTGAAAAATAAAAACGCCTTTCGGTTTCAGTATAGTGTAAATCCTTTTTATTGTTTTACAGAGTTTTTTTTCTACAACAAGGGCAAGAGAATTTCCGAGCGAAACCGCTACATCAAATTTATTGTCAAATTTACCGGGTATTTTATCGAGTGAATAATTAAGAAACTTCGAATTTAAATTAAATTTTCTTGAGTTTATTTTGGCTTTTTCAATCATCTTTTCGGAAATATCAAAACCGGTCACATCAAGATTATTTAATCCGAGTGAAATCGAGTCGGCTCCCGTACCACAGCCCAGATCGACGGCTGTTTTTGAATTTTCAGGAATCAGATTTTTCAATAACACTTTTCTTCTCGAGATAACTATCGAAGCATTCGTCATATCATCGAAAAAATCAGAAACGCTATCGAAAAAGTATTTAGTCTTCATATAAAAAAATAATAATACATTGTTTTTCTTTATTAATCATTATTCATTACTCATTATTGATTATTCAAAATCCATTGTTCGTTTAAAAGATCTCCTCTTACACCAATTACCATAAGCTTTAAAGGAATTTTTCTTTCTGCCTGTTGCAAAGCTTTCTGAGCAATTTTAAGCAGAGCTCCGCAGCAGGGAACTTCCATTATCATAACTGTTAAAGTATTTATATTTGATTTGTCTATCATAGCTGTAATTTTATCTGTATAGACTTCCATATTTGAATCCAGTTTCGGGCAGGCAATGGCAAGGGATTTATCCTTTAAGTACTTGCTGTGGAAATTACCCGCACTGAAAGCAACACAATCTGCTGCAATAAGCACATCCGCATTCTGAAAATAAGATGCTCCCGGATTTATCAGGTGCATCTGTACCGGCCACTGGTTCAGGGCTGACGGCTGGTTTTCTATTGTGTCAGAGGATTCTGAAATCTTTTCATTTCTTAAATCCATTGATTTTGACCCCGGACATCCCGATCCTTCCCTGTGTTTTTCCATTATATTGAACATAGTTTTTTTATTTATTTCTGTTAAGTCAATTTGAATGTTGTTTTCTTCAATAAAATCTATTGCCTGATTAAAATATTTTATTTCATTATGGTCTCTTAAATGTCTCATATGAGCTATAACAGTACTGTTGCCCTGTTTGGTTATTCTTTCCATCACAGCTGTTTCATCATACGGTTCGGCTTCTCTTTCTTCAAGCGTAATGGCATCCTGCGGGCATTCGCCTATACAGGCTCCCAGCCCGTCGCAGAATAATTCACTTACAAGTCTCGCCTTTCCGTCAATTACTTGTAATGCTCCTTCATGGCAGCCTTCAACGCAATTTCCGCAACCATCGCATTTTGATTCGTCTATGTTAATTATTGTTCTCTTCATTTTACTGATTTTGTTTTATTATTAAAATACATGTTATATGCTATTTAAACTTTGACTTAAGTCAAATTTCTATAAAATGCAAATCACAGGACAATATTGAGAATTTGCGATAAAATTGAATGTTTTAAGATTAAATATGTCCTTATTTTTCATTAATATATAACAATTTGTGTCAAAATAAAAAAATAAATTAAAGTATTTTTTTTATTTAAAATTCATTATATTGACAAAGTTGATTTATTTAATGAGTGACAATTTCACCTAAAATTAAGTAAAATACTTAAATTTGGTAATTCAATATTATTTATTTTGCCTGATTTTAGAATTTACCTCATATAACTAAACCAAAAAATATGGTTTGTTTAATATCTAACCATGAAAAAATATTTACTAAAATTTCAGATTTTTTTTAATTAGTAAAAATTTAGTTCTAAATTTGTTAAAATTTAATATTTCATTTAAAAAAAGGAGAAAAAATGAAGAAAGTATTAGCGCTTTTTATTTTTGTTTTATTGTTTTCTTTTGGAACCGATGCATTTTCACAGGTAGTTAAAATGTCTCAGAGTTTTGAAGGAACAACTTTCCCGCCAGCAGGCTGGACAACATATAATGTTTTAGGTGCAAATATATGGACAAGAGTTGATAATACAATTCCCGCTTTATTTCCGCCATATCCAAATGGCACATATTGCGCAGCAATTGATTATGAAACACCCGGCGGTGATGATTATTTAGTAACAAAAAAGATTAACGGTGTAGTTGCAGGTGACTCTTTAGTTTTCTATTGGGTAAAACGTTATTCTGACGGACCCTATCCACCGGATTCATGTATAGTTAAAATATCAACTACCGACTCTTTAGTGGCAAGTTTCACAAATGTTATTTCAAGAATTTGTGTACATTGCACACCCGTAGGAACACAGGTTTGGAACAGAGCCACACTTCCCTTAACTGCATTTGCAGGACAAAATATTTTCATCGCATTCGAACATAAAGATGTAGATGGACACGGAATGGGAATTGACAGCATATTTGTGTACGGTCCAAGCGGTTCCCCTGTACCGACAGGAACCTGGACAGAGCAAACATCAGGTATAACTACAGGACTTAATACAGTATCGGCAGTTGATGATAATGTAGCATGGGCTGGCGGTGCATCCGGAAAAGTATTAAGAACCACTAATAAAGGTGCAACCTGGGTAAATGTCACCGGAACAAT
>PMIW01000200.1 GCA_003158365.1 Ignavibacteriota bacterium
AATTCCCGAACCTGTATCGGATATTTCAGTAATCACAAAGTTTTCATTTTGCGTGGTTTTGATGCTTATAATACCTTCAGAAGGTAATGCCTGAATGGAATTATTAATGATGTTTAAAAATACATCCCTTATTAATTCCCTGTCCGCGCTTATTTCAGGCAGTTTTTTAATCAGGTATTTTTTAAACGTGATATTTCTGTAGTTGCTTAGATGCTTAGACTGCTCGATTATTTCCTCGAGTATATTATTTACATTAATCGGTTCACGGGTTAATGTAACCGGTTTTGAAAAATTCAGAAGCTGTCTAATGGATTTTGTAATCCTGGTAGTTTCATCGATAATTACTTTCAGTTCTTCATATCCTTCTTCATTTTCTTTTTTATCGATTAACAGGTAATCCGCATTTCCCGAAATTATGTTCAGAGGATTGGAAAGATTGTGTGCTATGCTGGAAACAATTTCACCTATTAAAGCGAGATTCTCTTTTTCGCGAAGTTCCTTTTCGAGTTTCATTTCGTTGGTAATGTCGCGTATGATTCCTACATTACCGATGCATTCCTGCTTTTCATTGAATATAGGGAATCTTGAAATGCTTACATCTTTTATCTCGCCGTTTTTTGTGACCCGCTGAGTTTTAAAATCCGAAATGAATCCGACATCTTTTACCCTGTTTATTAAAAAATCTTTCTCGCCTTTTTTTCTCTGCGCAGGCGGTAATAAAAATTCAAAATCTTTTCCGAGAACTTCCTCTTTTGAATAGCCGAAAAGTTTTTCGGCGCCTTCATTCCAGATAAATATTTCACTGTCATTCCTGAATCCGATTATCGCATCGAGGGATTTTAGTATTATGTCCGAAAAAAATTTTTCGTGTGCGGTTTTACCCTGACGCATCATTTTTATCATTTCGGATATATAGGTCTCAACCGAATTCAGAATGTCATTGATTTCCTCATCAGTAAGCTTAATACCGTATTTTCGTTTGAAAGTCCCGAAGAGCATTGCTTTAAATTTCCCGGCTTCCCCGAGCATCATGTGTTCCATAATATCCTGATTAATATCTGATTAATAATAAATGTGTGATGTCAGTTTTAACAAAAGTATATATAAAATCGTTCAAAGAAATTATTGTTTATATTTGTGATAAAATATTTATTTATATTTGATTTATAATAATTTTCCTGCCTTTTTTAAATACTGTCTCAAGCTGGTTGACGGCAAAATGATAAAGTAAATCTTTATAGGATGGGAAATCAAAAATCAATATATCAGCTAATTTTCCGTTCTCAATACTGCCGACCGAATTTTGAAGAAAAAGCGAGCAAGCAGAGTTAATAGTAACTGCATTTATAATTTCTTCTGCTGACATTTTCAGTTTCAATGATGCAAGCGACATAATCATCTGAAGGTTTTCCGTCATGCAGCTTCCGGGATTAAAATCTGTAGCGAGAGTTACGGGCACATTGTTTTCTATTAGCTCACGCGCAGGCTGATACGGAATGTTAAGAAAGTAAGATGTTCCCGGCAGCAGTGTTGCAATGATATTTTTACCTGTCAGCTTTTTTATATCTTTCATTTTTAATACTTCGAGATGGTCAACCGAAATCGCATTAACTTTAATTGCCGTATCCACTCCGCCGATTGAGTTGAACTGGTCTGTATGCAGTCTCGGTATTAATCCGAACTTCGCACCAAGTTTTAATATACTTTCGGTTTCTTTAGCATCGAAATAGTTGACTTCACAAAATACATCTATAAATTTTGCGAGCTTTCTTTTTGCAATAATAGGAATCATTTCAAAACAAATCAAATCAATATATTCTTTCTTGCTCATTTCTTTCGGAATGGAGTGCGCTCCTAAAAATGTCGGGATGATATTCAATCCGTACCTGTTAAATTCATTCAGCTTGTTTATCACTTCGAGCATTTTTATTTCATTTTTAACATCCAGACCGTAACCTGATTTAGCTTCAAGCGTCGTTGTTCCGTATTTTAGAAAATTTAATAAACGTTTTTCCGATAGTTTTACAAGTTCGTCTTTTGAAGAATTTCTGACAGCGTTTACGGTCGATGCAATCCCGCCGCCTGCCCTGGCGATTTCCTCATACGTGCTTCCCTTAATCCGCATTTCATATTCATCCGGCCTCGAGCCCGCAAAGACAAGGTGTGTATGGGTATCAATAAAACCCGGCATAACCGTTTTATTTTTCCCGCTGATTACTTCGTATTCCAATTTATTTTTTGAAGTGAGAAAATATTTTAATTCGGTTTTATTTCCTGCAAAGATTATTCTGTCATTTTCTATAAAAACAAATCCGTCCTTAATCAGTCCGATATCGGATTGCTCTTTACCTTTTTTAGGATTATTTGAATTATTCTTGCAAGTAACAAGATTAGCAATGTCTTTTATCAGGTAATTCATTCTCATCAGTTTATTTCATTAAAAATAAACAAATTAAATTTAACAGTCAGTTGAAAAACGGAAAACAGAGAATTGAAAACAGAAAATGGGTATGTTTTGCACTAATAATTTATCACTAACCACAAACTTCTTTTTGCTCTTTATTATTCATTAATCATTGCTTTAATAAATTATCATCTCTATTTTTGAATATAAACACACCAATAAAATTATGAACAAAGAAGATAAGAACAGGGTTTGTCCCGTCGAAGCATCCGGCGGACTAGATAATTCAATAAGAAAATTTATTCAAAATCCATATAAAATAGTAAGTCCATACATAAGCAAAGATATGACAGTTCTTGATTTCGGCTGCGGACCGGGTTTTTTCACGGTTGAAATTGCAAAGCTGCTATCAGGCAGCGGGAAAGTAATAGCCGCTGATTTGCAGGATGGAATGCTCGCGAAAGTCCGCAATAAAATTAAAGGAACGATGCTAGAGCAGAAAATCCAATTGCATAAATGCGAGCAGGATAAAATCGGCGTTACGGAAATGGTAGATTTTATACTGGCATTTTACGTCATTCACGAAGTGCCTGAAAAGAAAAAATTATTTGAGCAGTTCAAATCAATTCTAAAACCCGGAGGAAAAATCCTTATAATCGAGCCGAACTTTCACGTGACTAAAAAATCCTTCGCAGAAATGATAACTACAATAGAGTCCGTCGGATTAAAAATAATAGATACACCCAAACGCCTCCTCAGCAGATGCGTTGTGGTTGGGAAAATCTAAAAAATTGATTTCCCGCGTTCCAAATATTTTGAAAATCCGATGTGGCGGACACGTTGTAAACGTCGTAAATAATTTTCTATTATTTATAACTAAATATTTATTATTCATCAATTCCCGCCCCCTTTGTCATCCCGGCATGTTTTAGGCCGGGATCCCGTTTTGTAACACATTAAATCCGTAATATTTATCTGCAAAAATATTTCTTGAAATATAACAACAAAAATACTCATTACCAACCTCTGGTCGAAGATGCCGTGGCTTACCTCATAACGTATAAATAAAACACATTATCTAATTTTATATTGATATTTCCCTAAATCGTGTATATTTTATAATAAATATACTTCAAAAACTGTCAGGTCTAAATTATTTATTGTGAAAAAAATAATTTTACTGTTCATCATTTTTTATTGTTCTGTATTAACTGCAAATGCACAGTGGATTTTACAAAGTACTCATGGTGATTTATTACTCCCCTCAATAAAATTCTTTAATGAAAATACAGGTAATATATTTGGTTATAATGATGGATTTGGCAATAAAGGTTGTTTTTTAAGGACTACGAATGGGGGAGCAATATGGGATTCTATGCCATTACCTCCTGAAATGTTAAACAATTATTTATATCATCAAAGTTTTATTGATATAAATACAGGATATGTTTGCGGACACACGAATATGATTTTCAAAACTATTGATGGAGGAAATAATTGGAGTTATTCCTTAGCACCATATTCCACATCTGGGAATCAAACATATTCTACAATTCAGTTCTTTAACGAACTAACAGGGTATATAGGCGGCCGATATGGATTCAGAGCAAAAACAACAAATGGAGGTAATAATTGGATAACTCTTGATACTGCTTATGCTCAAATAATAAGTATGCATTTTCTAGATATTAATTATGGTTTTATGGGTGATACATGGAGCGATATATATAAAACTACAGATGGCGGATTAACATGGAACTATTCCTATTTAATAGATTCATTATCACATGAATACGCATATAATGGAATTAAATTTATTAACTATAATACAGGATATGCTATTGGCTCTGATAATGTAAATGGCGTGCTTTTTAAAACAACTAACGGCGGTAATAACTGGAAAAATATTTTAATATATCAAAACAATTCTTTTTCTTCATTATTTGTGGTAGATAGTTTAATTATTTACATTGGCTGTGAATTTAACCTAATATTAAAATCTACAAATGGAGGGAATGATTGGACTAATCAAAATTTTCCTAATTTTACAAATTTTCTTGTAACATATTTTTTGAATTCAAATACAGGTTATGCTACAAGTTGGGGAGGTATTTATAAGACTACAAATGGTGGTGTTTTTGTAAATAATATTTCTTCTGAAATACCAAGTGAATATAAATTATACCAGAACTATCCAAATCCGTTTAACCCCTCTACAAATATCAAATACCAGATTACAAACAACAAATTTATTATTCTAAAAGTATTCGATATGCTTGGAAAAGAAATCGCAACATTAGTAAATGAAAAACAATCACCGGGAACATATGAAGTTAATTTCGATGGAAGTAATTTATCAACAGGAATATATTTTTATAGATTATCTGTGGATGGTAATATTATTGATACAAAAAAACTTGTATTATTAAAATAAAAAATATCTGTTCTTTTTTGTAGCCCACGGTTTTAACCGTGGGAAAAAAGAATTCATAAACCACTTAAACCGTTTCAACGGTTTTTATTGGGAAACCGTTAAAACGGTTATAGATTTATTGTTACATTTTTCCCACGACTGAAGTCGTGGGCTACATTTAAAAACTTAAACAAATCGCGTTTTAGCTTAATATAATTATCCACTCTTATCCGCCTCATCTGCGTTTATCTGTTAATTATGCTTTTAAATTTTCCCCTTGCTTCATTCTTTTATATACCATATATTATTATGGTTAATTTTGTTCTTTGACAAATTAGGGATGTACTTTTCGAAATCTTAATACAGCAACAGTGTTGCTCTCACAGCAATGTCGTGTTTCCGTTTTTTGGGGTTTTAAAATATTGATTATTTGAATTTTATTTTTGAACGGGAAACAAAACAACAAGAACAACGTTTCCGATTACATTATTTCCATCAGATGAAGTTCAGGTGAAGTTTAGGTGAAGAAAACAAAGAAGAAAAGTTCACCTTTTTTAATTTATGAAAGATTTTGGTTGTAAAAAACTTCATTTTCTTTCAAAAATCGAAACAGGGAAACAAAAGTACCACAAAAGTAACACACTTTTTTTTCGTTTTTAAATATGCCGATTTTTAACTGTTTTTCAAGAAGTGATACAAAAGTGATACAAAAGTGATACAAAATAAAATCACTTTCCTTACTTCTGGTTCAGTCTTGAGTTTGGTTTTCCTTCGTTCCAGAATTTTGGACGTCTTTCTTCCCAGGTTGCATTGTTCTTTTTCTTCTTGAAGAATTTTGGGTTGTTTGGCTTTCCGAATTTCTTTTTGTGCTCTCCGAAAGGTTTTGCATAACTTTTCTCAACCGGCTCTCCTCCTGTGTTTTCACGCCAGACAAGAGGTTTGTGCTCTGTCTTGGCATCCGGTGTTCTTTTCTTACCGAAGAACTTTGGTTTGCTTTTATCCCAGAATTTCGGCTTATTTTTGTGGTAAGTCCTTTTTATATCTTCGGGAAAAACCGCTTCCTGCTTATCTGCACTCCATACTTTATGGTTATGCTTGTCCCATTTCGGCTGCTCATCTACAAGTAATAAGTGTTCATCTTTTGGAGATATTTCCGGTAACTGCTTTTCTTTTTGAACAACTTCTTTTTCAATTTGAATTACGGGTTCTTCAGTTTGGATTTCGGGTTTATCCGCAGCCTTTTTCTTTTTTGATGCAGTTAGTTCTTCGTCAGATACAATCTGTTCTTTCTTTCTTTTCTTTTCTTTTGGCTTCTGCTCATCAGTCTGAGGCAATGCCTTTTTTGTTGTTTTCACTTCTTTGTTTCTGTTATTTAAAAAATTTATTTTAAAAAAGATTTTAATTTATTTTGAATGTCTTCCGCTTCTTTTTTTCCGCGAGCTTCGACAATAATTCTTATAATCGGTTCGGTATTTGATTTTCTCATGTGAATCCAGTAATCCGCGAAATCAAGCTTCACTCCGTCTGTTGTTGTAATCCTGCAATCCTGATTTTTATAATAGGCAATTACTTTTTTTAGCAAGCTGTCGGGGTTTCCCTTTACATCAAACTTTGCCTTGCTGATGTAATATTTCGGTAGAGTTTCTTTATATTCGCTGATTTTTCCTTTGAATCCTGCAAACTCCTGAAGTATCAATGCAATACCAACTATTGCGTCGCGTCCGTAATGCAATTCGGGTATAATCACTCCTCCGCTACCTTCACCGCCTACAATTGATTTATTGCGCTTCATTTCTTTCACGACATTTATTTCACCGACTGCGCTTCTGAAAACCTTGCCTCCGAATTCTTTTGCAACATCATCAACCGCCCTTGTTGTCGAAAGATTCACTGTTGCGGTTTTATTTTTCAACTTTGAATTTCTCATCACACTCTTAACTACGGTTGTAATTGTATTTTCTTCGATGTATGGCTCACCTTTATCAGTAATAATTACAAGCCTGTCTGTATCCGGGTCAACCGAAATACCAAAATCCGCTTTATGTTTTTTCACGGCAGTGCAAAGCTGTTTAAGATTATACGGCAGAGGTTCAGGCATGTGCGGAAAAATACCCGAGCCGTCGCAGAATAATTCTATGACTTTGCATCCGAGCTTCTGAAGCAATACAGGTACAATATATGAACCCGATGAATTTACTGCATCGACGACAATTTTAAATTTCCTTTTCTTAATTTTGCCGGCTTTAACAGATTTTAATTTAAGAACTTTATCGATATGTTTCTGAATCCACGTGTAGTCTGATTCAATTGGTTTTATATCATTAATTCCTGCATAATCAAAAATGGATTTCTTATACGATTCAATAACTTTTTTTATTTGCTCACCGTCTAAAAATGTTCCGTTTGAATTTAAGAACTTCAGCCCGTTCCAGATTTGCGGATTATGCGAAGCCGTGATTGCAATTCCTCCCGCCGCTTTCAGATCTTCTGTTGCAATCTGTACAGTAGGTGTCGGAACAACTCCGATATCTGTTGCAGTATATCCGCACATAGAAACTGTTGATAAAACCAAATCTGATATAATGTTTCCGTGCTTTCTTCCGTCATATCCTATAACAATATTTTTTGATTTTGAATTCTTCCTGCAGTACTCTATAAAAGCCGAAGTAAATTTAATTATATTTTCAGGAGTTAAGTTATCTCCTAATATTCCGCGTACTCCCGAAACTGATGCAATTATATCTGTCATAATGTTAATTTTATATTTTCATGTTTTCGAGTTCTTTGAGTTGGTCAATTGTATTAATTCCGCAAATCTCTATATTATTATCTACGGGAATTGCACCTATTTTGATTCCTTTATCCCTGAAATATTTAAATACATCGGTCAGGTAATACTCACCCTGCGAATTATCTGTTTTGAGAGTCTTTATTGCTTCGAAGAGCAATTCGTTATTAATAATATATATGCCCGAATTTATTTCTTTTATCTTCTTTTCTTTTTCGGATGAATCTTTTTCTTCCCTTATATCCACAAAATTGTTTTCCGAATCTCTTATAATTCTGCCGTAACCGAACGGGTCATCGAAAATCGCTGATAATAAACTTGCCTGAAATTTATTATCATAATGAAATGAAAGAAATTTCTCAATCGTTTCGAATTTCAGCATCGGTACATCGCCCGAAAGAATCAAAACATCACCTTTAAAATCTTTTAGTTCTTCATAGGTCTGCATGACCGCATGACCCGTGCCGAGTTGTTCATCCTGGTGAGCGAATTTTATTCTCGAAATATCATCGGGATATTTTTCACCGATAAAATTTATGACACTTTGTTTTTGATGTCCGACTATAAGTTCAATTTTATCAGAATGTATTTTCAGAGCGAGGTCGACGACATGCTGAATTAAAGGTTTCCCGTTAAGTTCAAACATTACTTTTGACTTATCGGGGTTTTTCATACGCTTGCCTTTTCCCGCAGCAAGAATTATTGTTGCAAGTTTCAAAATTATATATTCTTTCAGATTAAATGAGCAGGATTAATAATAAGGATAACTATTTTGTTTGTTTTTTAGTTATTCTGTTTTTTTTATCAACAAAAATTTTTGTTGGCTTGAATTTCTTAACTTCTTCCTCGTCATATGAGCCATAGGTAATAATAATAATCTCGTCACCGACAGCGCCGTGTCTGGCGGCAGGACCATTCAGACATACAATCCCGCTGTTTCTTTTTCCGGGTATTAAATATGTTTCGAGCCTTTGACCATTGTTTAGATTTACTATCTGAACTTTTTCATACGGCAGCATATCGGCAGCATCCATCAGTTCAACATCAAGTGTCAGGCTTCCCTCATAAAAGAGTTCTGCCTGTGTAACAGTTGCACGATGAATCTTTGATTTGCATAAAACACGTCGCATTTTTAGCCTTCTCCTCTGTTATTTTTCAAATAAAATATTATCGATTAATCTTGTTTTGCCGTAATATGCGGCAAGTGATATTAAAACACCACCTTTATAATCCTTCAGGTTAGATATTTTTTCTAAATTATTATTATCCGTTACTGCTATGTATTGTAACGAAGAATCAGGCGAATTCGTTTCAATAAATTTTTTGATTTCTTTTTTTAATTCCTTTGTATCGTACATTTTTTCTTTAAGTACAAGTCTTTTTCCTTCATTTAAAGCTTTATACAGGGCTGAGGCTTCTTCCTTCTGCTCTGCTGTCAGGTAAGTATTCCTCGAGCTTTTTGCAAGCCCGTTTACTTCCCTGACAGTTTCGGAAACCTTTAATTTTATATCCAAGTTCAAATCTTTTATCATTTTCCTGATAACCGCTGCCTGCTGCGCATCCTTCTGACCGAAATATGCAAAATGCGGTTTTATTATATTGAATAACTTAAGTACTATTGTCGTTACTCCCTTGAAATGCTCGGGCCTGTATTTTCCTTCGAGTGTTTCAGTCAGAGCATTTACATTTACATATGTATAATAGTCATTTGGATAAATTTCTTTTGTATCAGGATAAAAAACATAATCAACGCCGCAGCTTTTGCAAATATGATAATCCCTGAGAAAATCCCTCGGATAATCGTTGTAATCTTCGTTCGGAGAAAACTGAGCGGGGTTAACAAATATACTTGTAATTACAATATCAGATTCATCTCTTGCCTTAATCATAAGTGCGCAATGACCTTCGTGAAGATATCCCATAGTCGGGACGAAACCGATTTTCTTGCCCGTCCTTCTGCTGAATTCCGAAATATCCTGCATTGCAGAAATTTCTTTTATTACTTTCATTTTTATTCTCCGTAGAATATGATATTATTTTCCGCTGGGTTTATGCAGAAGATGTTTTAAAATTACAGTCAGCCTGTCTTTCATATCTCGTCTGTCGACAATTAAATCAAGGAAACCGTGCTCGAGCAGGAATTCAGAACGCTGGAATCCTTTCGGCAGGTCTTTACCTGTTGCCTGTTTAATTACTCTCGGACCCGCAAAGCCGATTAATGCATTTGGTTCTGCTATATTTAAATCTCCGAGCATGGAATATGAAGCGCTTGCTCCACCCGTGGTCGGGTCGGTTATAATGGAAATGTACGGGATTTTTTCTTCGGCAAGTTTTGCAAGTCTCGAGCTTGTCTTGGCTAACTGCATAAGCGATATTCCGCCTTCCATCATTCTTGCTCCTCCGCTTGCGGAGATAATCATGAATGGACATCCTTTTTTGATACATTTATCAATTGCTCTTGCAACCTTTTCTCCGACAACGCTTCCCATACTGCCGCCGATGAATTTGAAATCCATGCAGCAGATAATAACCGGAATTGAATTTAATTCACCCTCACCTGTTCTTATTGCATCGTACAGGTTAGTCTTTTTCATCATTTCTTCTATTCTCTTGTCGTATGGTTTTGAGTCCACAAATTTAAGCGGGTCAACCGAACGAATCTTTTTATCAAGTTCTTTGAATGTTCCCTCGTCGAATAGTATGCTAAAATATTCCTCGCTGCCGATTCTGAAATGGAAGCTGCACTTTGAACAAACGTATTTATTGCTTTCCCATTGTTTTTTGTGTAACATTTCGCCGCATTCATCGCATTTCACCCACATCCCGTCCGGGACATCTTTTTTAGGTGTACTTGTCGAAATATTTTCTTTTGAACGTTTAAACCAGGCCATAATAAAAATTTAAATTTTATTTAATATTAATTTCAGAACATTACTTTGTCGGAACAAAATTTTTCATGTAAAAGGGTTCGGATGTTTTATAATCCGAATACTTATTCTCACTTATATATCTGTTTGTTAAATTTAACTGAGAATAAATATTTGATATTCCTTTTAATCCGATAACTTCGAAGTTAAAAGATTTTAACTGTTCATCGTTGTCGTTGATCAGAAAAATTCTGTTTCCCGCGTCGAAATCTTCAGCTTTCTTTATGTAGTAACCGGATATTCTCGAAATGATTCCATTTTTAGAAGAATAATCCGCTGCATAGAATTCATTGGTTTTCGAATTCGAAAAGACCAAAGCAGTCAGAATTTTTTCTCCCGGCTCACCGCTGTATTTTCCGGCGATGATATCCAGTGTGGGGATTTCTACAAGTTTACAGCCCAAACCAAAACAAATTCCCTTGGCTATTGCTGAACTGATTCTTAAACCTGTGAAAGAACCCGGACCGTTTGAAATACTGACAACATCCAAACAGGATAAATCGAGATTCGCAGATTCAAATTCCTGTTTAATTATGTAAATTAACGAATCTGCATTACTTTCACTATCCAATTTTTTTAATATAGTAATTTCACCCGATTTGCTAAAGGCAAACTCAATGTTTTTTGATGATGATTCTAATAGTAAAATGTTCAAAATACGCTGTTTTTGCTAAAATGTTATGATTCTTTCACTTTCTGTCTTTCCGAATTCAAAAATTACTTCCCTGAAAACATCCGAAAGATATTCCTCTGCCAGTTCGCACCATTCAATTATACAAACCGATTTATCGTTTATATAATCACTGAATCCGATTGTTTCAAGCTCTTCCTTAAAACGCAGGCGGTACAAATCGAAATGGTTTATTGTAATTTCTTTATCTGATTTTGGGTCAATTCCCCGATACTGGTTTACTATCAGGAAAGTTGGACTGTTTATTACATCCTGAACACTAAAGTATTCACCGACTCCTTTTACGAACTGGGTTTTGCCCGAACCAAGGTTCCCTTTAAGTCCGATTACTTCACCGGGTAATATAGTTTCTGCAAATTTTTTACCGGTTGCAACAGTCTGTCTTTCGGATTTGGAAATTATAATGTCATTTTGATTATTCATCGGAGCAAAATTAACGATTTCAAACGGAAGTTACATTGAAGAAAAAAATCTCCGGATATATTGAAATAAGGGCTGCCGGAATAAATTCCTGACAGCCCAATGATAAATTTTATTTAGACTCTAAAGTCACCACAGGCAGTATCATCTCGTCGAGCGAAATCCCGCCGTGCTGGAATGTATCGTTGTACTGGTTAAGATATTTATGATAATCCGTAGGATAAACAAAATAAAAATCTTCCTTGGCTATAATATAATTCACGATTCCGTTTCTTCTGGGTAATTTATATTCTTCGGGATTGTTTATATGTATTGCATTTCTTGCATCTGCCTTAACATTCCTGCCGTATTTATATCTCAGGTTTGGCGAAGATTCCCTGTCTCCAAGCGCTTTTACTCCGTGCAGGCATCTTATGCTTCCGTGGTCCGTTGTAATTACGATTTTAATTTTCTGTTTTGTTGATAGCTGCCTCAGCATTCCGAAGAAAGATGAATGCTCGAACCATGATTCCGTCAGTGACCTGTAAGCCGATTCATCAGGGGCGATTTCCTTTAATATGGCATTGTCGCTGCGGGAGTGTGCAATCATATCCACGAAGTTAATTACTATTGCATTTAGGTGATTGTTCGTGAAAGAAAGAATTTTATTTTCGACTCCGCGGCTGAACTCCGAATCCATAATTTTCGTGTAACGCAGTTCATTTCTCAGCTTTATTCTTTTTCTTTCGAAAAATTTATTCAGAAAATCTTTTTCATAATTATTCTTCGAGTTTTCATCATCTTCGCCTTTCCATAAATCAGGGTAATGCTTTTCCAGTTCCGAAGGATACAGTCCTGCGAAAATCGCATTCCTGCAGTACGGTGTGGCAGTAGGCAAAAGTGAATAATAATATTCTTTTGAAATTTTAAAATAATCATTGAGGTATTTTTCCATTACCAGCCACTGGTCGAGTCTCATGCAATCGATAACAAAAAAG
>PMIW01000150.1 GCA_003158365.1 Ignavibacteriota bacterium
AAAACTCCGTTAGGAGTTTAATATTAGTAACATTGGATATTTCCATAATTTACAACTCCTTTAGGAGTTGAATATTAATTATGCTTTTATATTCGACTCCTACGGAGTCGGAACCTTATCTATCTCTATGTTACTAATATTCGACTCCTACAGAGTCGGATTTATTAAAGATTACTCCTCATATTTCAACGACTTAACCCACTCTACAAAAGAATATTCAAAATCCGCAAGTTTCATCTTAGTTACTTCTTCCAGGAAAGTTTTACCTGTTTTATCTTTTTCGTAATTATCCCTGAAAGTCTTATAGAATTTCTTCAGCAGATTTTTCTGCTGGAGGTACTGGCATAGATACCGTGCCTGTGCATAGTTTACGGAGCTTTCATATCCGTAAAATTCTTCATCGGTCGTGTTAATAAGTAAGTCAAGAGAAGAATATGTTCCGCTTCTTATTGCAGATTGCAGTTCAGGCAGGCGCCAGTTAGTATGCCCGAGAATTTCCTTATTATTCATCGAACATCTTTCGTATAGCGAGCCTAGTCCTTCGTTAAACCAGGATGGTATATCGGGGAAGTCATACCTGACGAATGAATGAGTCATTTCGTGAACAAGTGTGCCCCCGCCGGTAGATATATTCATCAGCATAGTTTTTTTAGACGGCTTGTAGTATCCAAACCGCGAGAGGTCAGTATCTCCGTATAATTTATTCCCCCAGAACCTGTAAGACTTATCATCCTTAAAAAGAAAAATCGTAATCACTTCATCGGGTTTCTTTTCGAAATAATTATTGTAAAAACATTCTTCCGCGCTTGCAATAGTATTATCGATAATCTTTTGAGTTTCCGATTCTGTCATATTGCTCGCAATTACAAAACAGCTGTATGTCTTTATAATAAAATCACCCTGAAGCTGTTTCTTCAGCTCATTTATCCTGCTGTCATAATCGAAAGAAACCGAATCCTTTGGACTTTTCGCTTTTATTATTTCTACCGGTTTTTCAACCTGATTGGATTTCGATTTGCAGGAGAAAAAAAGAAAAATTATTGCAAGAAAAATTATTTTATGCACAAAATTATAATTTATATTAAACAAAATTTAACGAATTGTTATATTTTTTCTTCCAATTATAAAAGGAGAAAAAATCATAATAATTGTTATTAATGGACCAACTAAACCCAAGAAACCATAATTTGAATTATAAATCATTATAAAAAAGAAAATTGAATATGCTATAGATATTATCATTAATATTAAATAAATAAAATTTTGAAGTATTTTCTTATATTGAAAAGTATATAAATTTATTAAATAGACAATTGTGGCAGAAATATAAAGTATAACCGGATTCTTTGGGGAAAGGTCTTCTAAAATAAAAGGAATTATTTGATAAGCCGTTACAGAAAGTACTACTATTATAATGAGTCCGATATAAATAAACCATCCTCTGTTTTGTTTATAAAATTCCCTTTTCCATGAAGAAATATCCTTATTGTATTTAATTTTGTTCTCATTAAAATCCATGCCGCAATTAGGACAAAATGAAAATGATTTATTTTTCACGGCGCCGCATTTCGGACACTTTAATGTATTGTGTTGATTAAACATTTATATAATGTAAAATTCATAAAACTATTTTCATTACTTCACTTTCCGATACAGAACTTCGAAAAAATATTATTTAAGATTTCTTCGTTTGTTACTTCACCCGTTATTTCGCCCAGGTAGCTTAATGCGCTTCTTAAATCAACCGATATAAATTCCCCGCTCATTTTCTTGTCAAGGCTGTCTATAACCTGCCTAAGAGTAGTTACAACATTTTCGAGACAGAGTTTATGCCTGAGGTTTGTCAGCACGATTTCGCTGCTCGATTTTTGAACTGTGCTTTCTCTTATTCTTTCTGTTATTTTATTTTTCAATTTGTAAATTGAAGCATCATTAAAAATCGATATTGTGATTCCGTTTTTATCTTTTAAATCTTTAATATCGTTTTTTGTAAATACCGGCAGGGATTTTTCTGATTTGAATTTATTTTTGAAAAATTCGATTTCACTATTTATTAATTCATCGGTCGAAGATGAATCTATAAGGTATAGTATAAAATCCGCCTCTTCGATTTTCTGAAAACTTCTTTTGATTCCTTCGGTTTCGATTAGGTTTGTGGATTTTCTGATTCCTGCCGTATCGATGAGGTTGAATAAAATTCCGTTTATGATAATATTTTCCTNNGTAATCCCGTGTCGTACCGGATATATCACTAACGATAGCTCTGTCTGATTTAAGCAATTGATTAAAGAGCGAAGATTTTCCGCTGTTTGTTCTGCCTGTAATTACGAGATTTATTCCCTCGCGGATTATTTTTCCCGAAAGATATGATGATATGATATCTTTCAGCTTATCTGTTAATGTTTCTATTTTTTTCTTGAACTTATCTTTAGAGATAAATTCGAGATTTTCTTCGGAGAAATCCAGTTCGAGTTCGATTAAAGAAGTTGCATCTATAATCTCCTGCCTGACCGAACTTATATATGAGGATAATGAACCTTCAAGCTGTTTAAGTGATGATTCGTGAGCAGATTCTGTTTTAGCTTTTATTAAATCAGCAACGGCTTCTGCCTGTGAAAGGTCGAGGCGCTTATTCAGAAATGCGCGTTTTGTAAATTCTCCCGGCTCTGCATGCCTTGCACCGGTTTTTAAAGTGAGAGCAAGAATTTTCTGCGTGACAAGCACTCCGCCGTGTGAAGAAATTTCTATTGTGTCTTCTCCGGTATATGAATTCGGTTTTTTAAATACTGATATTAGAACTTCATCGACAAGATTAGATTCATCAAATAAATATCCAAAATGAATTGTGTGAGATGGTGTTTCTGCAATATTGATTCTTTTTTTTCTCCCGGGGTCTTTAAAAAAAATATTTTCTATTATATCGAATGATTTATTTCCCGATAATCTTAATACTGAAATTCCTCCTTCTCCAAAAGGTGTAGAGATTGCACTTATTGTGTCTGATAAATTCATTATAAATTAGTATTTCCCTTTTTTAAAATTAACCAGATGAAAATTGGTGCCCCTATAA
Organism: Ignavibacteriota bacterium; assembly: GCA_003158365.1. Lineage (GTDB taxonomy): Bacteria > Bacteroidota > Ignavibacteria > Tepidaquicellales > Tepidaquicellaceae > FEN-1279. The sequence continues at coordinate 3,071 of PMIW01000150.1, forward strand.
ATGATGTAACTATTCCCACAGGAATTTCCGCAGGTGAAATGATAGTCCTCGCAAGTGTGTCCGATACGAGTAAAAATAATGCACCGAGTAAAATTGTGCAGGGTATATTATACCTGCTGTCATTTCCTATCCACAATTTTGAAATATTCGGGACTACAAGCCCTACGAAAGAAATTATTCCCGCAATTGAAACCGCTGATGCAGCAAGAAGCGAAGAAACTGCTATGGAAATTTTCTGAACGGTTTTAATATTCAGTCCGAGCGAAATGGATAATTCGTCACCGAGATTTAATACATTCAGTTCTTTTGATAATAATAGTGAGACTATTAGACCTATCACAACGAATCCGATAGTATAATAAAAATCATTCCATCCGCGCCCCGACAGTCCGCCGCTGAGCCAGTAAATTATCTGTGTCAGGTTTTTTCCTGAAATGAGAAGGAAAAACCCGTTTAATGATGAAAGCAGGGCATTTATGGCTATTCCGGCAAGTATAATTTTATTTGATGATAAAAAATTTGTATATTTATTATTCAGTCCTTTTGCGATATTAAATATTATTATTGTAGTAGTTACAGCGAATATGAATGACACGGGTGTTATAAATGCAATGGTGAACGGGAAAGGCAGAATAAAAAGCACAATTGCCCCGAATCCCGCACCCGCTGAAATTCCCAGCAAGCCCGGTTCAGCAAGGTTATTTCTCAATAATGACTGTAATATCATACCGGCGCAGGAAAGTGAAGCTCCGACAGCAATTGCATTTAATATTCGCGGAAGCCTGATGTCGAATATAATTTTTCTGCTGATTTCATTCGCAGGGGAATTGAGATTAAACAGTAACCCGGGTGAAATAAAACTACTGCCTGATAATAAAGAAATTATTATAGTCAGAACCAGTATAATAAACAATAAAATTAATATTGAAAGTTTTCTTGGCAAAAGTATTATTTCTTTATAATATTTTATGTAATTTAAATCACTATGGTTTAATATGTAATGAATAAATTTGGGTCATTAAATATAAAGATTGCATTATTACTAAGCGGTGTATTTATAGCTTTGGGTATTTTATTCTATACCCAGAACCTTATCAGTAAAATCCAGAAAAGAGAAGCACAAATTGCCGATTTATATGCAAAATCACTCGAATACATAGCTAATGATACAAGCTCAACAGGCGAATATAACTTTATTTTCAATGAAATTATATTACAGATTGATTTCCCCATAATTGCAACGGATAAAGATTACAAAAAAGTAGAGTTTTTCAAAAATGTTAATATCGACACGACTTTAAACGCAATAAAGAAAAATGATGTTCTACTGGAATTAGCCAATGAAATGAAAGAAATAAACCCGCCCATAAAAGTATCATATAAAGATTCACTGATATTAAGTTATGTAAACTACGGTCAATCCGGTTTAATTACGCAGCTAAAATATTTACCGTTTTTTGAGTTTTTAATCGGGGGGATTTTTATTTTTCTTGGTTATATTGGTTTTTCATACATTAAAAAACACGAGCAGAGCAATATATGGGTCGGACTTTCAAAGGAAACTGCACATCAGCTCGGTACGCCTCTTTCATCTCTGCTGGGCTGGGAAGTGATGCTGAAAGATTTAAAAAATAAGCCGGTAGAGTTGCAGGAGATTTCAACTGAAATTGAAAAGGATCTGGAAAAACTTAAGAAGATTACGGGCAGGTTTTCAAAAATAGGTTCACAGCCGAAACTCGAAGAAGAAAATATTAGCGAGGTTATAGAAAGTGTATGCAGCTATTTTGAAAAAAGAATTCCGTCGCTTGTAAGCTCGGACGGGAAGATAACAAAGAAAGTTTCGGTAAATATTTTAAATAAAGAAAAGATATTTGTGAAAATTAACCGTGACCTTTTTGAATGGGTAATAGAAAATTTATTAAAAAATGCCCTTGACGCAATAGATAAAACCACCGGTGCGATTAATTTCAATATTATGGAAAAAGGGAAGGAAGTGATAATTGATGTGACAGATAACGGGAAAGGTGTGGACAAAAAATTCAGAAAAGATATTTTCAGACCCGGTTTCTCGACAAAGAGAAGGGGATGGGGTCTTGGTTTATCCCTGGCACAGCGGATAATAAATGACTATCACAAAGGAAAACTTCTTCTGCTCGATACCTCGCTTGATGTTGGTACAACTTTCAGAATTAAATTACAAAAGTGAAATTCCCCGAATTAAATAATAATATAACTTCCGGAATAAAACTTGTCGTAAAATATTTCTCTGCGCGAAAATATCTTATTTTTGCTTTGTTACTTGTTTTAAAAACAATTCTTCAGATTTCTCTTTTTCAGAACGGGTACAAGTGGTTGTCTGCAGATGATTTCTGCAGAAC
>PMIW01000169.1:0-5186 GCA_003158365.1 Ignavibacteriota bacterium
AAGGTCGGCAATGCTGTCCGTGAAAAGTTTGATTATTTTAGGGTCAATTTTGCTTAAAGGGTTTTTTGCAGATATTCGGGTATGCTTGGATATTTTTTTATTGTCATACTCGATGTGATTTTCTCTTTCAGGTTTTAAAATTTCTATATATATAAACTTATCGCAGGCTGTTATAAAGGGGTTCAGGGTTTTCTTTTCGCCGATTCCGATAACAGTCATTCCTGCTTCCCTCAGCCGTGTAGCAAGCCGGGTGAAATCGCTGTCGCTTGAAACTATGCAGAATCCGTCAACCTTTCCGGAGTATAAAATATCCATCGCATCGATAATAAGTGTGCTGTCGGAAGAATTTTTTCCTGTCGAGTAGCTGTATTGCTGGATTGGCGTGATAGCATTTTCCAGCAGGACATTTTTCCATCCTGAAACCGTGGGTTTGGTCCAGTCCGCATAAATTCTCTTAAATGTAGGCGTTCCGTATTTTGCAATTTCCTCCAGCATTTCCTTAACGTATGAATAGGGTACATTATCCGCATCTATTAACACTGCGAGCTTTAAATCCTTTTTATTTTCCATGATATATTTGGTTGTAATTATTTTTATAATTGTAACCTGTTTAGAAATATAGTCATTACGCCCGTATTAAACAATTTATAACAAATATTCTGAAAACACAAACCCCTTGCAAAAATATCTCAAAGGGTTTATATATACCGTGCGTGTAATATTATTTAAGAAAAATTATTTTTATTGTTTCCGAAAAAATTCCGGCTGTCAATCGGCAATAATAAATTCCGTTCGGATATTCACTTCCTTCAAACGTTATTTCATATATTCCAGGTTTCTGAGTTTTATTAACTAGAGTAATTATTTCTTTTCCAAGTGCGTCGAATATTTTGATGGAAACAAAATTATCGTTTTTTATACGGTATTTTATTTTTGTTGAAGGATTAAATGGATTCGGGTAATTTTGAGACAATAAATATGAGTCGGGCAAGTCTTCAGAGACTTTATTTAAATTTGTAAGACCTCCCGCATCATCTGTGTAAAGGATTTTGCCGTTATTAGAGCCTATCCATCCGTGAATAGAATCAGTAAAACATATTGAATTAAGATTATCTCCTACCGGGCAATACTGAAAATTCCAGTTTGCACCTCCATTAACCGTTTTCCTGATTGTTCCATTATTACCGGCAATCCATCCCGTCATACTGTTAACAAAATATATCGAATTGATTTTTACAGCAGAATGAGATACCTGCGGAATCCAGGGTGCTGAACCTGTAGTAGTATTTGCAATGAATCCTGAATTACCTCCTGCCCATCCTGTAAAATTATTTATAAAATATATTGAATTTACAGCAGAGACACCTGAGCTAATACTTGAAAAGTATAGACCTCCGTTTGTGGTTTTAAATACAGAACCATAATTTGTAGAATAATAATTTGTACCTGCCGTATATCCGGTTAGACTATCGGACATTTTACATGAATATAAAACGTCTCCTGAGGTTACTGATATTCTTGTCCAGTTCGTACCACCATCGGATGTACAGTGAACGATTGTATTTGCCGTATAAGGAAGCGGCGGCGGCGGAGGAGGAGGTGGAATCAGTTCAACCCCGCACGCAAACCCCCTTCTTTTATTTCCAAAAGAAACAGAGTAAAAATACGTGTATGTCATGACTCCTCCCGAAGAAACATAGCTCCAGTTCAGCCCTCCGTTAACAGACCTTAATATTTCGGAACCCTGTGTCGCAACTAAAGTATCGTTATTGACTGCAGTGATACAGTAAGCCGAATTATCCGATAAAGCGGGAAACTGAGAATACTGGACCCAGTTAATACCGAAATTAGTTGTTCTGAATATAATACCATTGTCGCCTAATGAATATCCGTATCCATTTTGTAAAACATAAATTGAAACAATATTTCTGGTAAGACTATTTGTTTGAAGCTGCCAGCCTGTTTGAGAATAGGAAAATGAGTAAAAGGCAAAAAATACTAAAATTATTTTTTTCATATTGTTACTCTTTTTAAAATATAAAATAAATAAGAATAATAATTAATGGCTAAATTTGTGAGAAGTGAATATTTTAATTAATGAGCTTAATAAACCGGACACAAACATAAAACCCTCCAAGCAAACTCAGAGGGTCTTCGTGCCCGAGATCGGAATCGAACCGATACTGCCCTTACAGGCAACAGGATTTTAAGTCCTGCGCGTCTACCAATTCCGCCACTCGGGCCGTAATCTGTTTTATTGAATTTTAAAAATACTCAAATAAAAAATTTAATTCAATGTGATAATATTTTCAATATGACGATTTTAATAAACTGATAAGAATATGTAAAGGGCGCAAGGTATATTCATAGCAATTTTTAAAAATGTAATTCTTAAGATATTATAATAATTTATTGTAACCCCTTATGAGGGTAATAATATTATTATTTATTTACTTGACTGTATTGTTTTGTTTCTATAATTTATAAAAAAATAAATAGTCCCCACTAGTTTTTCAGCTCTTTTACAGGAAAAAATATCCTAAATATTTATTAATTTTTTAAAAGGAGTGTAAATGAAAAAGTATTGTTATCCCTTCCTTCTAATTATTTTCGTTTTATGTATTACATCACAAAGCTTTTCCCAGTTAACATACGGATGGTCGGAACAAAATTCCGGTACCACAGTTGATTTATGGACCGTGTCCGCTGCCGATAGTAATGTGGCATGGATTGGCNNCGTTATGTATTTACCGCCCGTATTTGCTTTTGCATTAATATTTGCAAGACACGAATCTCCGATTGCAAATTTAAATGTGTCTGTCTTTTCACCTTCGTATAATTCAATCCAGTTATTTGCTTTTACCTGTACCCGGGATTTCGAATCTTCGGTGGATATCCACGTGCCTTCGAAGATAGTGTTTTTTATTTCGGTTTCTTTTACGGCTTCCTTTTTTGTCGTTGTATCTTTTGTGGATGTTAATACTTTCTCTGTTTTTTTATTGCAGGAAAATAAAGCAAATGTAATTGCAGCAATAAAAATAATTGTGATTAAATTTTTCATATATAAATAAGTGGTTTATTGTTTTATATAGTCAATTAATGTGTATACGCTTTTTCCATCCGGGTCGTTTGCCTTTTTAATAGTAGCCCTGAACTTGCCTGATAGCTCAGGCTTTTCGCCCGCTTCACCCGTCCATTGCTTTGGATTCGCGTGAACATCACCAGTCCATCCCGAACCTGCAGTGTAGACATTTACAAATGCCGTGTATTTATCGCTGCCGATATCGTTCAGCTTTTCCACCTGCGAAAAAGTAAACGCCTCGCCGTCTGCTAACTGCACGAAGTAATAACCGTTTTTATATTTATATTCGCCCGTTGATTTATTACTGCTCACTTTTTTGTCAAAATATTTCTGTATTGATGCTGAGATATGTTCTTCTTTTATTTTAGCATTTGCATTATCGACTTTTTCGAAAAGTTTAAAATTGTTCTTATAGCAATGCAGAACTCCGAAGTTAATTAAATCCTCATCCGATATTCCTCCGCTTGCAAAGGGTTTTAAATTTACTTCAGAAAAATTACTGAAAAAAACATTGAGTTTTTTCTGCTCATCGGGAGTCAATTTCACTTCTTTTGGCTCCGTGTTTTTTTCCTGTGAAGCAGTACTTTCTTTTGGCGCAGTGCTGGTTGTCACATTCTCTTTCTGATTTGAATTTGGTTTTTCGGTTTCTTTTTTGCAAGATGATAAGACAAATACCATTAAACTCAAAAACAGGAGAAAAGGGATGATGGTTTTTTTCATATGCGTAATTAATTATAAAAACTTTAGTTTACAAACATACTCAAATGGCAGTATAAACTATATGCAAAAACCGGGAATCAGCATCGCAATAGTTCTTTCTATTTTTGTTTAATCAGAATAATATATTGGTTATTTTAAATAAAAAAATTATGGCGGAAAATAATAAATATAATATTAATCTCGATGTAAAATATAATCATCTTGAATTGATTGATGTTCCTGAAATTGTGAGGGAGTGCAAAGAAAAATGGTTCAACTGGACTCTTACGCAGGTAAATGACAGTGTCGTCAGAATCGGCATCGTCGAAGGTGAATTTCACTGGCACAAGCACGATAATGATGATGAATTCTTCTTTGTGCTTGACGGCAAATTGTTTATCGATATTGAAAACAGAACAATTGAACTTAATCCTAATCAGGGAGCTACAATATCGAAAGGTATAATGCACAGGCCGCGGGCAACGCAAAAAACTATAATGCTGATGGTGGAAAATAAAGAAATTATTCCAACAGGTGATTAATGAAATTCAAAAAACAATAAAATGAAAAAATATCTTCTGGATTTTTTTAAATACAATGATTGGGCAAATAAAAAAGTGCTCGAAGCAATAAGGGAAGTTCCGGAAAAAGAGGATGCGTTAAAGTTATTCAGCCACCTGGTAAATTCATTCGATAAATGGAAAAACAGAATTACAAATGAAGTCGAAGACAGTTTGCTTAACTGGTATGGACAATTTTTTAATATGGATGAAATAGAAAGTAAATGGAATAAAAGTATCGGCTGGTGGATAAAGCTGCTTGAAAAAACCGGTGACTCTGAACTTGAAAAAGAAATAATTTTTACGAGACCAAACGATGGAATAAAGATGGCGGTAAAATTCCGTGATTTGCTTCTTCAGCTTAATTATCATTCGATTCATCACAGAGCGCAAATTAACAGTATAATCAGCAGGCAGGGAATAAAACCCCCTTCAACAGATTATATTCTGACTGTTTTGAAAGAAGTTAGTTAAAATTATTTTACTTTCTGATCCGGCAGGCTGAGCAATTTATGCTCTGTCATCCAGTTAGCGGTCTGAATCATTGAGTAAGTATAAATTTTCATGCTGTCTGCGATGTCCTTCTTTTGCTGTAAATAATTAGTCAGTTCATTATTTCTGAACTTATAAAGCGCATCCGCTCCGCCGTCCCTCATTATCAAATAGTATTCGTTATTAATACATCCGAATTTATCATCTGATGTGAAATAAGCAAACTGCCTTTTTTCACGCGTTAGGTCTATTCCAAAAGTATTGTTGATGTACGGCAGCCTCAAATATCCCATTAAAGTCGGGAATAAATCAATTTGCAATCCCACACTTTCGTAATTTGCAGGCTTTATCAG
>PMIW01000169.1:5278-8185 GCA_003158365.1 Ignavibacteriota bacterium
AAAACTGCAAGGAAGGGTTTGTTCTTCGATGCATCGTTTAATTTCGGAATAGCATACTGGAACATTGTATTATCGTGCACACCCCATTCGGTAAATTCCGATTCTTTCGGGTAATCGTCTTTGCTTATGATTTTATCAAAATCGTTATTTGATAAAAAGCTGTTCATATTGTCGAACTTTTTATCCCCTGAACAGAAAAACATGGTTTCATATCCGTAATTATGCAATACGTTGGGCATGCCCGAAAGCTTCTGTCCCTGCATCAGCGGAGATGAAAACGGTTTTGATTTTAATATACACGGCAGGGAAAACAAAGTAGAAAAAACCCCGCAGTATGTATGCATTCCCGCTGTATAAACATTATCAAAGGTAGCGGATACACTTGCCAGACTGTCGAGGAACGGAGTAAATTTAGCAGTGCTTCTGTAACGGTTCATCTGGTGCGCGCTCAGGCTTTCCACAATAAATACTACAACATTTGGTTTTGATGATGCACTGTCGAATTTAATATCCCTCGCAATCGGGGAATCGAATTTCTGATTTATATTTAAAAATTTTTGTGTGTTTTGTAGGGCATCTTTGTCGCTTAACAGCTTTGGTTTTTTATTTTTATAGCTTTCAAAAAATGTGAAAACCGGGTTCAAGCCAAGCTGATTCGGAAACGACTGCTCAAGAAAAAAAGCATCGGAAACCCTGAGAGGATAAATCTTATAATTCAGGTTTGCCCTGAAGCCGTTGAAAAGTAAAAATGCAAATACAACAAACAAAATAATTTTAGTATATATTTTATTTTCTCTTTTCTGTCCGCTTAAAATGGTCTTATTGGCAATAATCTTTATCCACCGGCAGAATCCGGCTGATATTATTATAAACAATGCAATGTAAGGATAATATGTTGCTGTGGAAAATCTGGACGAAATCATTAAACCCAAATCATCAGTCCAGTTGAGTATGCCGTTTGTGAGTCTTGAATTAAAGTAGGAAAAGAAAGGGATATCGGTAGAAAGTAATGCTATTGCAAAGGTATAAAATATAAAGATAATTATTATTGATGCAATATTAAAAACTTTTCTTGCCGGTGGTATGAAATATCCCAGAAAAAGTAGCATGAATGGAATAATCAATAAATAAGAATTAACTGACATATCAAAAATCCCGCCCCTGTTAAACAGTGCATATATTATATCCTTTGATTGTACATTTGCAACCTGTTCAAAATTTATAAGGAGCAAGATTACCCTGAACAGTCCGAATAGCACCATGCCCGAAGTGAAAACAAGCAATATGAATAATATGTGCGGGGGGAGTCTGTATTTTCCGGCATTATTATTTCCGGAATTAATTTCCGATATCATCATTATTTCTTTAAAAACCTTATTTTTTCCTGTAATTCCGGTGAAATTTAAAGAATAAATTACAAAAATTATACAAGAGTATCAAACCGATAATGATATACATTATACCAAGCATAAAAGGAAACTATGGCAAAAAGCAATCGTATATAAAAACAGAGGAATATTAGAATGAGCAGGATTAAAATGAAGTGAAATTTTTGATATTCAAATTTAATATTTTTTAAATTAGTTTAGTAAAAACAAAGACAGGCCTTATGGGCGGAGAAAAATACTGGGACAGGAATACGGGAAAGTTCAGGCTGATGGTTCTAATCATATCGGTTCTGTTCGTGACGATAATTATCTATAACATGATTAATTTTGCTTCCGCTATTTTCAGCGGTACTGTCTACATGCAATTACCTTCCAGATTATATATCAAACAAAACATAGCATTAAAGAAAACCAATAATACTGTCGATACTATTCGTGCAGGGAGTTTTTTATTAAGCATAAACGGTAAAACCGTCAACACATCTGAAGAGTATGATAATACAATCAGTAATGTGAAAAAAGATGAACCTGTATTGTTAAAAATTTTAAATATTAATAATGCAAATCAATTCAGTGAAACTAAAGGTAGCACCTATTTTGAAACATATTCCGATTCTTTATCTATAAATAAAACTGATTTACCTGCAAACTTTATAAATTTTCTGAAAGGCGGTTCATTTATAGGCTTTGTTATTGAAGGAGGTGCAACGCATTCAGCCGGATTAAAAGCGGGAGATGTTCTGCTGTCTATAAAAGACAGGGAAGTTGAAATGATACCTGTACCCGGTGTTGACTCATTTGATAAGGAATATTACAAGTTTTTCAGAAATCTTTCAAGAGGTGAGCCTATACCGTATAAGATTTTAAGAGGCGGGGAACAGATGACAGTAAATATCTGGCTGGCAACTTTTGGAATATCCACAATGTCGTTTCTTGTCGTATTGTGCGGCTTAAGTTTTATACTGCCGGGTTTGTTATACGGATTTAAAAGGCCAAACTTAATTCCTGCAAGATTAATATCAGTTGCCTTTATCCTGATAGGATTTGAAATTGCCATGAGCCTTAGCATCGGATATGCGGATTTTGACACATTTAACTTTGTCAAAACTTATATTACTAATATTATCTTAATATTTTTCCAGCCATTGATATTCCATAGTTTACTTTATTTTCCTGATGTAAATATAAGGATGCTTAATAATAAGTGGCATCTGAAAATAACATATTTTATTGCGTTTTTTACTGCTGTACTTTTTTCTTACTGGTATTTCACGGATATAAACAAGCTTGATAACGGGATGACTCTTTTTCTGGTAGTTATAAATATGATTTATTATACAATTGTCAGGTTTATTTATGGCAGAGACTCGTCAGATAAAAATAAAATATCCAGGAAGTTAGGGATAATCTGGATTATTGTATATATCTCGGTGTTTTTGTTTCCTGTTCTCGGTTTCTTTAAAATTAAATTTTCCTCACCCCTGCTTGAATATAATTTCCTGTTTCTCTTTTTGATTCC
>PMIW01000169.1:8223-19099 GCA_003158365.1 Ignavibacteriota bacterium
TCGACAAATTTGTTTTATAATAAACTCTTATTTATAATAATTGCTTTTCTTTCCGGAATGATTTTATATAAAACCGGCATGTACGGGCAGGATTTTTTTGATAAAAAGTTTTACAGGCAAAAATTCGATTATAAATATGCACAGGAAGAACTTGTAAGATTATTTCAGAAGAAATTTACTCTTGAATCCCTCGCACTCGTGATAGTAGAAAAAGTAGCTTCACTTGTCCGCGTGAAAACAGCCGGAGTGGTATTTTCCAATGACAGTAAAAAAGCCTGGGACGGAAAAATGTTTTGTTATAACAACCGGGATTCAAAGTTGTTCAATTTGAATATGGAGCAGAAATACTTTGAATCAATAAAAGGATTCAAAGGCACTTTTTCGATTAACTATCTTCCTGCCGTAAGTAAGGAGTTTCTCGAGAGTAACGGATTTCTTAATATTGTACCTATAAAGGTAAATGAAAGACTTCTCGGAGCATTATTCATCGGCGAAAAATTATCCGAGACACCTTTAAAAGGCGATGACTTTGAATTTTTATCGGCTATCGTTACAAGCACATCCATCGCAGTTGAAAATGCATTTTTATATGAAGAGCTGACCAAAAGGGAAAGAATGAAGAGGGAACTGGAGATTGCACACAATATACAGGTAGCGTCTTTACCGCAAAATGTACCCGTCGTACCCGGTCTGGATATTTTTGCAACTTCAATACCCGCACTGGAAGTCGGCGGAGACTTTTATGATTTTTTAAACGGAACGGGAAACGGACTTACGATTGTAATGGGTGATGTAAGCGGAAAAGGAACATCTGCGGCATTATATATGTCAAAGGTTCAGGGTATATTCCAGACCCTTCATGAGTTTAATCTTTCACCTGTTAAACTAATGACACGGGCAAACCACCTGCTGTATAAACATATCGATTCCAAATCATATATAACCGCAATCGGTGCGAATTTCGATACATTAAATAAAACGCTTTCATTTGCAAGAGCAGGGCATCTTCCGCTGTATTATTACAATCATAATATAAAGGAAATAAGAAAAATTCAGCCGAACGGAATGGGGCTCGGACTTAGCGAAAGAAATATTTTCGATTATTCCATAGAAGAAATAAAAATCGAGTATTCCACCGGGGATATATTCTTATTTGTTTCCGACGGCGTGCTGGAAGCCCTGAACAGGGCTGGCGAGCAATACGGAGAATCCAAGCTTCTGGAATTGATTAAAATAAATTCCGGTTTCGACACTAAAAAAATAGTAAACGATATACTTGAATCCGTAAAATTATTCACTTCTGATACAAGCCAGTACGACGACATTACGGTTGTCGCAGTGAAGTCGGTTTAAATCAAATACCTGCCTGAATTATTGTTAAAAAAACCGGTAAAATCGAATAAGATAAATAATACTATTCATTTAAAAAGAATTATTCATTACATTTAAACACAATTCAAATACGGAAGCAAGATTTTTAATAATTTTATTTTTAGAAAGGAGAACTAAAAATGAAAAAGTTATTCTTCCTTGTTTTAATCTTATCAGTTTTTACAAATATTAATGCACAATGGAGCGAGCAGGTATCCGGTGTTACGACTGCTTTGCGCTCGGTATGCTGTCCGGTAACAAACGTCGGCTGGATTTGCGGGGCAAGCGGCGTGGTATTAAAAACTACCAACACAGGCATAAACTGGGTTAGTGTAAGTTCTGGAATTCCATCTACTACTGTTTTAATCAGTATCTCAGCTGTGGATGCAAATTTAGCTGTTGTTGTAGGTTATGTCGGTTCCATTACATACATGTACAGGACAACAAACGGCGGAGCAAACTGGACGCAGGTCCTGACTGAAACCGGATTTTATGATGCCGTATGCATGGTAAATGCTACTACGGGGTTTATGGCTGGCGACCCTGTAAATAACAGATGGTCTTTTTGGAAAACCTCTAACGGCGGTGCTAACTGGGACAGTACAGGATTATATCTACCTGTAATACATTCAGCGGAAGCAGGGTGGAATAATGCTATGTACGTGAACTATCCAAAAGTCTGGATTGGCACAAATGATACTGTCGTGATTTATTCGAGTAATTTTGGAACAAGCTGGACAAGATACAAAACAACCGGAGAAGCAAACGGGTATTCACTTTGCTTTGATTGGACAGCAAATCCATATGGATTTTTAGCAGGAACGACAGCAATGCTGTATACTACAAATTTCGGAAGCAATTGGACACCTTTGACTATTCTCGGTTCAGGAAATATAGTCGGAATTACCTTTACAGGTTTGTTAACAGATAATTTTATTGTACCGGCCTGGTACGTAAGAACCAGTACAAGTATTTATACGAGCGTAAACGGTACTACCTGGTTATCTGAGTATACAGCACCTGCAGGTAATTATAATGCAATTAGTTTTGCAAAACCGGGCAGAGGTATATGGGCTGTACGTTCGAACGGAGGAATTTCTTTCCACACAATTATTGCAGATGTAAATCAAATCGGAACAGGTGTGTCAAATAAATATGAACTTTTCCAGAATTATCCGAACCCGTTCAATCCTGTAACAAACATAAAATTCCAGGTTCCAAAATCCGGATTCGTGACACTGAAAGTATTCGATGCTCTCGGAAAGGAAGTAAAGATACTCATTGACCGGGAATTGAATGCGGGATTTTATGAAACAAAATTTAATGCAGATAATTTCTCATCCGGAATTTATTTTTACAAGCTTGTCACGGATAGGTTTAGTGACGTGAAGAAAATGGTGGTTGTGAAATAAAATTGTAAAATATTTATGGCAAAGTCACTTTATTTCCCTGATATTCTTCAGAATTCAAATTACAGCTGCGGCGATGCCTGCGTGGAGGCTGTGCTTGCTTATTACGGAATCGAATATACAGAGCACAAGCTCGAAAAATTATTGAAAACGGATGTAAGTTGTGGAACGTCGATTAAATATATTGTTTCTTTTTTTAAACGAAAAAAGTTTAAATTAAAACAGGGTAAATTTTCTATTGAAGATTTGAAAAAGTATATAAATAAAGAAATTCCCGTAATAATATTATTGCAGGCCTGGGGTCCGCATGGCATTGATTACAGGCATACAAATCTATACGGGCATTACATTGTTGTGAGCGGATATAATAAACGAGGTTTTATCATCGAAGACCCTGCTATTTTCGGAAGGGGTTTCCTTTCCAATTCGCAGCTTACGAAACGCTGGCATGCGGATGATGAAGGCAAAATATATAACTGGGGTCTTGCCGTATGGGGAAAAAAGAGATATGATTATTCGAAATTATATAATATAACTTGAAATAAAATATTATTTTGTTTGGTAATTGGTATAAAAAAATCCGGCTATTTTCATCACCGGATTTTTTTAATTATAAATATATTATTTTCAAATACCCGCTTTCGCGGGTAGATTTTTAATCGATCAGGAGCATCCGCTTGTCGAGCCGCAGGTCATGCATTTCAGGCAGGTTCCGTTTCTCACCATTGTCGCCTGTCCGCATTCCTGGCACATATCTCCCGTATAACCCTTAAGGATTGCTTCCTGAATTACGGCTTTTTCCGAATTTGTTTCTTTCGGAACAGCTTTTATATTTAATGATAACTGCGGAGCGGGTTTCACTTCCCTCGAGGTTTTTTTGTCCTTAGGAACTTTCTCTTCGATTATTCTTTCGCTGTAAACTTCTTCTTCGTCAAATTCTATTTCCTCATCTGTCTTTGCAAGCGAGTCAACCGGACTTATTTTAATATTTTCTTCGGGAATGTGCGCAAGGTCATATCTTCCGAGATATGTCACTGCAAGCTCGCGGAAAATATAATCTATGATAGATGTAGTCATTTTAATGCTCGGGTTACCGACGACAATTCCGTTCGGTTCGAACCTTGTAAACATAAATGCATCTGTAAACTCTTCGAGCGGTACACCGTGCTGCAGCCCTAGAGAGACCGCAATCGCAAAGCAGTTCATCAGACTTCTGAATGCCGCGCCTTCCCTGTGCATATCTATGAAAATTTCACCGAGCTGTCCGTTATCATATTCACCTGTTCTTAAATAAACGGAGTGATTTCCGATCTTAGCTTTTTGTGTGTAACCTTTTCTTCTGTAAGGAAGCTTTCTGCGTTTCGCAATGTACCTGTGTATAATTCTCTCTGCTACCTTTACTATATCGCTGGTACTGGATAATAACTCTTCACTCTCCTGTTCTTCGAGTTCAAAATCTTCTATATCCGTTACTGTATTGAGAGGCTGAGATAACTTCGAGCCGTCCCTGTATAGCGCATTTGATTTAAGGCATAATGACCACGACAGCATGTATGCATTTTTAATATCTTCTATTGTTGCCGAATTAGGCAGGTTGATTGTTTTCGATATAGAGCCTGAAATAAACGGCTGTGCTGCAGCCATAATTTTTATGTGAGCATCGGACTGGATAAAACGCGTGCCCTTCTTTCCGCATTTATTCGCGCAGTCGAATATCGGGTAATGCTCTTTCTTAAGATGCGGTGCACCTTCCACCGTCATCGTTCCGCATATATAGTCATTTGCTTCGTCAATCTGCTCTTTGGTAAAGCCGAGTCCTTTTAATATGCTGAAATTAAAATCGTCCAGTTGCACATCGGTAAACCCTAGAACATTTTTACAAAATGCAGGGTCGAGCGAATATTTATTAAAAGCAAAATTAATATCGAAAACGGAAGGCAGTGTTTTTTCTACCGACTTTATAATATCCTTTGTAAATCCTTTTTCAGTCAGGCTTTGCGGGTTAATATGCGGACAATTTATTAACGAACCGTTTCCTTTTGTGTATCTTATTATATCTTCAATTTCATTATCGTTGTATCCGAGTTTTCTGAGCGCAAGCGGAACCGATTCATTTATGATTTTGAAATATCCGCCGCCAGCAAGTTTCTTGAATTTCACGAGTGCGAAATCAGGCTCTACACCTGTCGTATCGCAATCCATTAGTAGTCCAATAGTACCCGTCGGAGCGATAACGCTTACCTGCGCGTTCCTGAATCCGTATTTTTCACCGAGTTCGAGTGCCATGTCGGAATCTTCTCTTGCTGCTTCGAGCAAATCATCAGGGCAGTATTTTTTGCTGATTCCCATCGGGTAAATCGAAAGACCTTCGAATTCTTTTTTATTAACGTTATATGCCGCTTTCCTGTGATTTCGTATGACTCTCATCATATTCGTTTTATTCTCACTGTACTTTGCAAACGGCCCGAGTTCTTTTGCCATCTCGGCTGATGTTGCATATGCCTTCATATGCAGTATCGCCGTTATTGCTCCGGTAACTGCAAGTGCTTCGGGAGAATCATAGGGAATGCTCATAACCATAAGCAACGCACCGAGGTTTGCATAACCGAGACCGAGCGTTCTGTAGTCATATGAATTTTGTGCAATATTCCTGCTCGGGAACTGAGCCATCAGTACGCTGATTTCGAGAACCATTGTCCAGAGTCTTGATGCGTGGCGGAAATTCTGAATTTCAAGTGCCTCTTTATCGGAATTGTAAAATCTCATTAGATTCAGCGAAGCTAAATTGCATGCTGTATCATCAAGGAACATATATTCACTGCACGGGTTGGAAGCCTTTATTTCCCCGCCTTCCGGACAGGTATGCCATTCGTTTATGGTAGAGTGGTACTGGATTCCCGGGTCCGCGCATGCCCAGGCAGAATATGCAATCTCATCCCAAAGTTTTCTTGCTTTTAAAATCTTCGATGGTTTTGGTTTTCTATTTTCCTCTCTTGCTCTTTTCAGCTCAACTCTCCAGTAAAGATTCCAGTTATCATCCATCTGAACGGCTTTCATAAAATCATTCGTTGCACGCACGCTGTTATTTGAATTCTGTCCGGACACTGTCATGTATGCTTCCGAATTCCAGTCTGTATTATAGGTCGGAATGTAAATTTCCTTGTATCCCAGTTTTGCAAGCTGAATGACCCTTGCAATATAATTTTCGGGAATGAAAACTTTTCTGGCTTCCGAAATTGCCTGTGCTAATTGTTTATTCTTTTTCCTGTCTGTATTATCGTCTTCAGGATGTCCTATATAGCATGCTTTTAAAATTTTATTCATGTGAAGATTCAGAAGCCTGGAACCTGCAACAAGTGCTGCGACTTTTTCTTCTTCGACAACTTTCCAGTTAATATATTCTTCTATATCGGGATGGTCCAGATCTAGAGTTATCATCTTTGCTGCGCGTCTTGTTGTTCCGCCTGATTTAATCGCTCCCGCACTCCTGTCGCCGATTCGAAGGAAAGACATAAGCCCCGATGATTTTCCGCCGCCGCTTAAATGTTCACCGGAACCTCTTATATTCGAAAAGTTAGAACCTGTACCCGAACCGTATTTGAAAAGCCTTGCTTCACGTACCCATAAATCCATTATACCGCCTTCATTGACGAGGTCGTCGTTTATGGATTGTATAAAGCACGCGTGAGGCTGACAGTGGGAGTATGCATCTTCGGAAGCTTTTAATTCACCAGAGTCAGGATCGACATAATAATGACCCTGCGAAGGTCCTGTAATTCCGTAAGCCCAGTTCAGTCCCGTGTTAAACCATTGGGGGGAATTAGGTGCTGCGTATTGCATCGCAAGCATATAATACAGTTCGTTGTAAAAATTAAATGCATCCTCTTCGGAATCGAAATATTTATATTTCCATCCCCAATAGGTCCAACATCCTGCGAGACGATGAAATACCTGCCGAGAATCATTTTCGTAAGTATAATTTTTATCGTCGTCAGTGTCCTCTGTTTTCGAAATGTCTAACTCTGATTTACAAAGCCATTCAGGAATACCTTCTTCCCTGACCTTTTTCAGAAATTTAGGAACACCTGCTTTTCTAAAATATTTTTGCGCGATTATATCTGTAGCAACCTGTGACCAATGCTTCGGAACGATTACATCGTTCATCTCAAAAACCGTCGAACCATCCGGGTTCTTAATTACTGATGCTCTCTTCTCGTACTCTATCTTATTTATACTTTCCTGTATTTCTTTTGTAAATATTTTATCAATCTTCATTATACGTCTTCTGTTTTTTTTTGGTTCTTAAAACAATTTATTTGAGAAAAAAATTACGAGTTTATCTTTTAGAAATGAACTAAGTAAAATTACAATTTCTAATTTTTAAAATCAAATTTATTTTTTATATTTTTGAAAATATTTTTTAATTTTTTACTTGATTTTTTGAAAATAATTTTAAGAATATTTTTTCGGGAGATTTGTCTGAAAAATAGTGTGCCAAAAAAAATTATTACGACTTGTTTTTTTAGTTTTTTACGTATAATAATTATACTATTTTAACTATTCGATTGGATTTTTATAATTTTAACATTTTTTATGGCAAAATCAAAAACCACGCAGGCAAAACCGCAAGTTAAAAAAACTCAGGCAGTTAACCAGGGATTAAATCTTGATTCGCTCAACTCCGATACTCTTAAAGCAAGATATATTTTTATCGGTATAATTGTTCTGGCAATTTTGATGTTTTTCTCGAAAGGAGTGTTTGAAGGGAAGATATTTGCATCCGCTGATAACCTTTCCCCGCTTAGCTTTAAGACGTTTCTGGATGACGCAAAAGCACAGGGAATATTTCCCCTGTGGGTACCTTATATTTTCATGGGTATGCCGTCTTTAGCTTCCCTTACTGCCGCGCTCCCGTCGGTACATAATGTGTTTTCTTATATCTGGGACTCTGTTCTTGGAGGTATATCTAACGGAAACCTGTTCGTTTTGACCCTGCCGTATTATTTTCTCTTTGCCGTGACATTGTTCTTCTATGCCAGGTATAAATTCAAAAACAACCTGATTGCTCTTTACTGTGCCTTGATGGGTGTTTTTGCTACTGGAATTATACAGCTGATTATAGTAGGACACCATACAAAAATGATGACGTTTTCCTTCTTTCCTCTGATAATGTTGTTTCTCGATAAACTGATTGATTCCGAAGACGAAAACAGGTTTAAAATGATGATGAATTTCGGTTTTTTAGCCATGCTTGTTTTCTTACAATTACATTTTCACCATATGCAAATGCTTTTCTATTCATATATGATGATTGGCACATATATCCTGTACAGAGTGATATTCAGTTTGGTAAAGAAAATAGAGATAAAAAAGATAGTCAGGGCATTTATACTTCTTATAGTCGCGGTATTTTTTGCCGTATCTATGGACGCCGATATTATTTTATCCGTTAAGGAGTATAACAAGTATTCGATGAGAGGTGAGTCAAGCATTGTGTCTAAATCCGACCCGCAAAAGAAAGATGATAAGCCCCTGAGTTATGATTATGCAACCAACTGGTCCTTTAGTCCGGGTGAAGTATTGACTTTTGTAATTCCGCATTACTACGGATTCGGAAGCGTGGAAGTAAACGGACAGAGAACAAATCTGTACTGGGGGCAAATGCCATTCACTGATTCCCCTGTTTATTTTGGCGTGATTACATTATTACTTGCCATAATAGGAGTGTTCCTGAATTTTAAAAAGAATAATTTCGTCCAGGCACTAACCATTATAGTTGTCTTTTTCCTCTTCCTTTCATTTGGAAGGACTCTGCCTATAATCTATAATCTTTTCTTTGATTATGTGCCGTTCTTCAGCAGTTTCAGGGCTCCTGTGATGATACATTACTATATTGACCTTGCATTCGTTGTACTGGCAGGATTCGGCTTAAAATCCATATATGAAGATTTTAAGGATGATGCGAGCAAGGAAAAATTAAAGAAAATCAGCCTGGTTTTGGGTTCAATTGCCGGGTTGATGTTGTTAATATCCTTTTTTGGTTTTGAAAACTCATATACAAATTCTGTTGCAAACAGTCCCTTGCTGGATAAACTTAAGTCCCAGGGAGCTAATGCGCAGCAGATATCACAATACGTAAAGCAGGTTTCAACCTATGCATATAAAAATGTAATAAGTGATTTAATGCTTCATTCATTCCTGCTTCTGATTGTTATAGGAATGCTGTATATGCTGTCCATAAAAAAAATCACGGCATCACTTTTTATGGTCGTTGTGATTGTGATTGCTTTGTTCGATATATTAAACGTGAGCATACAGACATTGCACTGGGATGAAAAATCCCAAAAAGACAGTTTTGTTGCCGATACAGACTATTCAAAATGGATTTTAAATAAAGAACCCGATACATATCAATACCGCGTTGCCGAATTCAGCAGAGGACAGCTTGAAACATCCAATAATCTCGCTTATTACAGATTCCACAGCTTCAACGGCTACCAGGGAGCAAAACTCAGAATTTATCAGGATGCAATTGATGTGGCAGGGGGAGAAAATCCTTTCCTGCTCGGACTTGCCAATGTAAAATATATTATATCTGATGCTCCGATTAAAGATACGGTATCCTATGCGGAGGTTTATAAAGGGAAGAGTATTGTATATCAAAATAAATTTGCAATGCCCAGAGCGTTTTTTGCAAATGAATATAAAGTCGAAACAGGTTTAAATATATTGCAGAATATTAAAGAAGCAAAATTTAATCCTTACCAGCTGGCTTTTTTGGAAAAAGATATAAACCAGAAAATCGACAAACCCGATTCGACAGTTTTTGCAAGAATATCCAAATTCAGCATTCATAATATCGAATATGATGTAAATGCAAGCGGAAATAATCTGCTGGTGCTTGATGAAGTTTACTATCCCGCGGGATGGAAAGCATTTATAGACGGCAAGGAAACGGAATTTTTCAAGACCGATTATCTGCTGAGGTCTGTTGTTGTTCCTGCTGGTAAGCATAAGGTTGAGTTCGTATTTCATCCGGATACTTATTATCTTGGCAAGAGCATAAGCATAGGTGCAAATTTAATTTTAATTTTTATATTATTTGCAGGCGGATTAGGAATTTACAGGCAGAGAAAAAATAAAAAAATAGAGATTTAATTAAAAATTAAATAAATTTTTATGATTAAAAAAATCCTGATTGCCAACAGGGGAGAAATTGCAGTCAGAATAATAACCACTGCCAAGGAAATGGGTATAAAGACTGTTGCGGTTTATTCTGATTTCGACAGGTATTCGCTTTATTCAAAACTCGCAGATGAAGCTTATCATATTGGAGAGTCTCCTGCATCAAAAAGCTATCTGCTTGCTGACAGGATTATAGATGTCGCGAAAAAATCCGGTGCAGAAGCAATTCATCCGGGATATGGATTCCTTTCGGAAAATGCGGATTTTTCAGAACGGTGTAAGCAGGAGGGGATCATTTTCATAGGACCTTCCGCACATTCCATTTCCACGATGGGAGATAAGATCACGGCCCGCAGGACGATGACCGATGCCGGTGTGCCGGTGGTTCCCGGGACTACGGAAAAAGTCGTGGATGAAAACAGGCTGATCGAGATCGTAAATGAAATCGGTCTGCCCGTAATGATCAAGGCAACAGCCGGTGGCGGGGGAAAGGGAATGCGGCTCGTCAAACACATGGATGAACTGGTTTCACTTTTCCGTACCTCGAGATCAGAAGCGATGAATGCCTTTGGAAATGCCACCGTATTTATTGAGAAATACCTGGTCAAACCCCGGCACATCGAATTCCAGGTTCTTGCCGATGAGCACGGAAATGCCGTCCATCTCTATGACCGGGAATGCTCGATCCAGCGCAGGCACCAGAAACTGATCGAAGAAGCACCATCCCCAATCATGACACCGGAACTTCGTGAGCGGATGTCGCAATCGGCACTAAAAGTGGCAGAAGCGTCAGACTACACCAATGCCGGGTCGGTTGAATTTCTCTACAGCCAGGGGAACTACTATTTCATGGAGATGAACACCCGGCTCCAGGTGGAGCACCCCATCACCGAGATGATCACCGGCATCGA
>PMIW01000022.1 GCA_003158365.1 Ignavibacteriota bacterium
TCTATCTCATTGCAATAACCCTTATCCACAAAGGTTTTTAGAATGTCATAAATTGAATTGCGGATTATGTTTGCTTCCTTTGCAATTTCCGATGCGCTTAATTGTGAACCTTTGAGAAGTACGAGAAAGACCCGTGATTCATATTCTTTAAATCCCAGTGATTTTAATTTTTCAACTAAATCATTCTCCATTATGCAGTAGTTTTAAACTACTGCAATATAGCAGATGAAAAATAATATGTCAAGAGGGAAAAGGGAGGAGAATTAAGAATTAAAAATGAAGANNATGCAATGCAGACAGGATGAATTAGCTTCATTTTGAGACAAGGGGTCTTGACCCCTTTCTACAATTCATTGCAAATTAATGAAAAAATATAGACTTTTTTCTCGTAGGTTGACTGCTCGGAGCTTACCCCGAATTTTCGGGGTCTTCCGATGAATAAAAAATATTCCCCACTTCTTGTACCAATGCTCCGGCGTTTGCACATTATCTTAACAATTCATTTTATATATATTTCATCGAAACTTTGTCAGATAAGAATGTCCGACCTACCAATCTTTTCTTCTTTGCGAAAACTCTTCGCGTTCTTTGCGGTTAAATATTATTATAATTTTGCAAACTTTGCAGAAAAGTGTTTAAGAAATTTCGGCTCTTCTATAATCTTATAACCTTTGATTTTGTTTTTGTTTTTTGCGAGTTCGATAAATACTTCAGCCACATAATCGATATGGCTCTGCGTATAGACTCTTCTCGGTATTGCAAGTCTCACCAATTCCATTTCTGAGGGAATAAGTTTTCCTGTTTCATCATATTTACCAAACATCACACTTCCGATTTCAACAGACCTTATTCCGCCTTTTTTATATAGTTCACAAACAAGTGCCTGCCCGGGATACTGTTCCGGAGGAATATGTGGCAGAAATCCTTTTGCATCAACATAGATTGCATGCCCACCGGTGGGCTGTATTATCGGAATGTCATTTTCAAGTAATTTTTCCCCAAGATATTCCGTGGAACGAATCCTGTATTGTAAATAACTCTCTTCCAGAACTTCTTCCAGTCCTTGTGCAATTGCTTCCAAATCTCTTCCTGCAAGTCCTCCGTACGTTTNNAATGCATCTTTCTTTGCGCTCATTGTGCATCCGTCTGCATAAGAAAATATCTCCTGTGCTATTTCAAGAACTGATTTATTTTTATATCCTTTTTCTCTCAATTTAATAAAGTAAGAATTCTCGGCAAACCTGCAGGCATCTATAAAGAAAGGAATTTTATATTTTTTGCATATTTTACTCACTCCCCTGATGTTTTCCATAGAAACCGGTTGTCCGCCGCCTGTGTTATTGGTAATGGTAATCATACAAATCGGAATATTTTCAACGCCTTTTTCTTTTATAAATTTTTCAAGTTTTTCTAAATCCATATTTCCTTTAAACGGATGGATTACGGAGGGATGCTTGCCTTCTTCTATTACAAGGTCAACTCCCGTTCCGCCGTTGAATTCGATATTGGCGAGAGTAGTGTCAAAATGATTATTGTTGGGAATGAATTTCCCTTTCCCGGTATTTACATATCTTCCTTCCGAATCAAGTTCGTTCAGCATATTTGTAAACAAAATTCTTTCTGCTGCCCTGCCCTGATGAACCGGGATTATATGTTTAAAGCCAAAAATCTTCTTAGTAACTTCTTCAAACCTGAAATAACTTTTAGAGCCGGCATAAGATTCGTCGCCGTCAATAAGTCCTGCCCATTGTTTGGCACTCATAGCAGATGTTCCGCTATCAGTGAGCAAGTCAATCAATACATCTTCCGCGGGAATCATAAACGGATTATAAAAAGCTTTTTCAAGTATTTTTATCCTGTCTTCTTCGGTTGTAAATTTTATCTGCTCTACAGATTTAATTTTGAATGGTTCAATAATAGTTTTCATCGTTATAATATTTTGAATTATTTAATAATTGTTACTCTTTGTAAAACCCAGTCTGAGATATAATCAAGAAATCCTTCGACAAATTCTTTTGGAAGTTTTCCGTATTCAGCCGGGCTTCCGTTTGTTGCTGTCTGGAATAAATGATTAGCTTTTGGAAATATTTTGAATGTTACATCTTTGCTGCTGCTTTTTGATAATGCATCTTTCATAGGTTGTTCGCTTTGTGAAGGCGGAACCTGAAGATCGAATTCTCCGAATAGTGCCAGCACGGGACAGGATACATTTTCAAGCGCATCTTTCGGCTCGAAAGTTAAAAAATATTTCATCCAGGTATTACTAAATGCATTAATAGTACCCGCAGCCCTGTCTTCCGCATATTTATTTTTATCCGTAATACCGCTTTTAGCTTCATCCGATAGCGAATCGAATTCTGATATGAATTTCTCCGTTAATTCTTTTTTTAATGCATCCAGGTCTTCATTTTTAGTTATTGCATTAATTACTTTCCTGTTGATTTCGAGTGAACTGTTGATTTTGTCATCGGGAATACCGTTTGCTTTCATTATAAGTCTTGATTGTTCAAGAATTATATCACCGCCGTTCACTCCCGGACCGGCCATTAGAATGATGAATGCAATATTCTTATTTTTTGATGCAACCATAGGAGCAACTATACCACCCTCGCTGTGTCCCCAGAGTCCAATCTGTTCATCATTTATATCGTTTCTGGTTTTCAGATAGTTAAACGCCTCAATCGCATCATCTGCAAAATCCATCGTTGTAGATTCGTTTATATTTTTACCTTTCGATTTTCCGACATTCCTTTTATCATACCTCAGAACAGCAATACCTTTTTTTGTCAAAAAGTCAGCAATTTTCTTAAAAGGTTTAAAGCCAAGAATATTCTCATCCCTGTCATTTGGTCCGCTTCCCGAAATAAGAATAATTGCCGGATGTTTACCTTCTATAAAAGGTAAACTTAGTGTTCCCGAAAAAGTGTTTTCACCGTTTTTAAAAGTTACTTCCTCTTCTTTATAAGGATG
>PMIW01000033.1 GCA_003158365.1 Ignavibacteriota bacterium
GAAGAAGCAAGAGAAGTTACAAGAAAAGCGCTGATACTTTCTGAAAAAGCAATAGTAAAATCCACAATTGCAATCTGGATTACAGGCTCGCTTGCTCTGCTTCAGGTGCTAATCATGCTCTACCAGATACTGCACAGGTAAATTAATAATTTCATCCCGATAACCTGATTATAATTAAACTTCTTCCCCATTGTCATTCCTGCGGAAGCAGGAATCGCTCTTATATTTAAAAAAATCCTTGCTCTTTGAGGTCTCCGTGGAGACCGCTCTTATCTGTCTCTTTCTGCTTTATATGCACGCTCTCTGTGTCCGCCGTGGCGGATGTGCAAAGCTCTTAAACACAATTAAGTAAATAGAATTGTTTATTCCTCGTTACGAAGCCCCTGCTTCGTAACGCTATTTTTCTCTTGCCATTTTCAAACTCTTAGATTGTGTTGTAATAAAAAACCATGTTACGTATATTAAAACGTTCGCGTAATGCTATTTTTATAAATAGATATCAAATTATAACCGGACTATGCACTTATTAAAATTAATACTTGCTCTCATTATTCTCTGTACTCTCTCCTCATGTACAAAAAAAGACAAGACTGTTGAATCTAATCTCAGCGGTACCTGGCGGCTCGATAAAACCGAATCACTCGATAATAATACAGGCAAATGGTATTACGACTCCGCATTCTACGGCTGGACAGGCTACATCATATACGACGGGCACGGATATATGGGTGTTGAAATAACTCCGAAAGGATATAAGGATTTTAATGCAAATAAAAATCTCGATAGTTTGAGCTGTGACGGAATAAAAGAACTCGTGAAGTTCTATAAAACAAACTGGGTTTATTTCGCCGAATATAAAATCACAGGCAGTACAATCGAGCACAAACGCATATCCGCAACCGAACCAAAAGACTGGGGCACAACATTAATACGTGACTTTGAAATCAAATCCGACACACTAATCCTTTTCCCCCGCGAAACAATGGGTGGAAAGAAATCGAGATTGTGGTGGGTGAAGATGTTGCAATGAGTAATGAGTAATACTTAAAGAATTTTAATAATCCTCGTTCCCACGCTCCGGCTTGGGAACGCACATAATAATAAAGCACTATATGCACAAAAACAAAATAATCATTTTTTATCTTTTACTCCTTCTCTTCCACGTTGCGCACGTGTTCGAAGAGGCGTGGGGACATTTCTGGATTATGGATTCTATATTCGGACCCGGCCGGTTTCTTGCCCTGAACTGGCTGCTTCTTTGCATTCCGTTTGTTTTATTTTACTTCACGCTTAATGAGAAACGCTGGGCTTATATTTTAAGCATCGTCTATGCAGGTATAATGATACTGAACGGAATCGGGCATAACATTGCAACACTTGTGACAGGCAGATATTTCGGGGGATTTGCAGGCGGGTTCACGGGCATCGGGTTAATTATAATCGGAACAATTTTATTTTACTATCTTAAGAGCTCTTTACCACTAAGACACTAAGGACACAAAGTATTAAATAAATAATGCTGCGTTAATTATTTTTTCTACAAAAAGCTCATGAACAGCATAATGTTCAGGTAAGTTACAATCAGCCCGATTATTATCAGCAGAATTTTGGTGTAAGTCTTATTTACAAATTTACCCATCACTTTTTTTGATGATGTAAGGTATATCTGCAAAAATATTGTGAATGGAAGCTGGATGGATAAAATCATCTGTGAAATTATAAGCCCCTGGAATGGATTTGAGATTAAGAAAATTATTACCACACCGAGTATCAGGGAAATCCCAACACCCGTTCTCGAGTGCCTGTCTTTGATATCATAAGGCTCGTTGAAAATCCCGGCGAATATGCTTCCGCCTGCCATTCCCGAAGTTATGCTGGATGATATTCCCGAAAAAAGCAATGCAACCGCAAAAACAATTGTTGCGCTTTTTCCGAGTAGAGGTTCCAGCATCATTTTTGCCTGCTGAAGCTCTTCGACAGTAATATGATTCGCAAAAAAAGTTGCCGCCGCAAGAATCACGATGGCACTGTTTATCCCCCATCCGACTATCATGGAAAAAAGTGTATCGATGAATTCAAAGTCCAATTGTCTTTTAATTACTTTTTCATCTTTCAGATTCCACTGCCGGCTTTGAATTATTTCGGAATGAAGGAATAAATTATGAGGCATCACGACTGCTCCCAGCACGCTCATAACCAGCAGTATCGAGCCTCCGGGAATATCCGGGATTACCCAGCATCTTGCGGCTTCAGTCCAGTTTACGTCAACCAAAGTCAGTTCATACAAAAACGAAAATCCGATTACCGATACAAATCCGATAATCCACTTCTCTATTTTCCTGTATGAATTCGTATGAAGCATAAAATAAACGAATGCGAGAATGATTATGCTTCCGGCTTTTATCGGAATATGGAAAAGCATATTGAGCGCAATCGCACCTCCGAGAATTTCAGCAAGCGATGTGGATATCGATGCAAGTATAGCAGTGATAAGAATAAACCTCGATGCGAATTTATTCAGGTGAGTTGTTGCCGCTTCCGATAAACACAGCCCTGTTGCGATTCCAAGGTGAGCGATATTATGCTGAAGTATGATTAGCATTAATGTGGACAGAGTCATTATCCACAAAAGCCTGTAGCCGAATTCCGAGCCCGCAGCAATATTTGAAGCCCAGTTACCCGGGTCTATGAATCCGATTGTTACGAGCAAACCGGGCCCGATGTATTTCATAAAATTGAGAGCTTCTACGTGAGAAGTATCATCGGGCCTTAAAAGATACTTTATTCTTTCGAATAAATTCATTTATCGGTATAGAATTTTATCATCTCTGATAATGCATTGTAGCATACGGGACAGAAATTATTCCGCGACCTCGATTTCATCGTGCAATCGAATTTCGGCCTGTAAATTCCTTTTTCCACATAACCGCCGCCTTCGAATGCACCTACTTTATCATAATATTTGCTGTCGTTCGGAGTTGGTATGGGAGTATTTTTATCTACAAGGTTTTTCCATTTGCTTGCAAAATCCACGAGAGTCGTGATATTCGGCTGAACGGGTTCTACTTTCTGGTTAAAATAATCCGTGACTGCAACGTCGGATGTCCAGTATTCATCGGCTAAGTCCGCAAATGCGTGACCGAACTCGTGAGTCATTACATAATCAGAATAAGGGTCATCGCTGGATACAATGCTGTAGTAATTATAGACACCTCCGCCACCGTACAAAGGTGAATTTACAAGAATCATAATCTGGTCATAGGGCACACCTGCCGCTATATCTCTTAAATCTTTTACATCCATTGTCATCAAATATCTTTCGGTATTAAAAGTATAGAAGCTGGAATTTACGATTGTGTTTTTATAGATATGTTTTCCGGGAATATCCGTGCCGGATTCCTGCGACGGAGCATAGACAGCCCAGATATTAAAATTATCTTTATTTTCCTTATATGGAGAGCAAGTGAAGAAATAACCTATAAACCTGTTTACGTCGGATTTGAATTTTTCCATATCTCCTGCAGTGTAACCATCGGGAATAATTACAATGTCAACTTTCACCGAAGGGTCACCGCTATCAAGAACTTTACTGAATTCATATTTGGCAGGAGTTTCAGGATTTATAAAATAATTATCCGGGTTTACGTATATTTCAAATTTCTTTTCGAGGTTGCCGTCCCTGTTCCTTTTATGAATTTCCACTTTTACTGTTTTTTTCGGGTAAGGAAAAACTATAGTTTCATAGAAACTCCGGCTGAGAACCTTTGCCTCATCGGATGTCTGCCACTCCTGAAAGAGTGTTGAGAAGCCTTTTGAATAAATCAGTTTCATCGAGCCTGAATCATAAACAAAGTACCTGTACTCACCGTAATTAAATTTATCTATCAGGTTTTTTACGACTCCGCCCCAGAAAGGCTCGCATTTCATCTGTTCAAAAAATATATTTGAGCTTCCTGCATCTCCCGCCTGCACGTAGTCGAGCCGAAGGGTCTTATGGATAAAGTAATCGTCGAAATTGACCTGTGAAAAAGTCAGTGCTGTAAAAAGAAAAATAAACAAAGGTATGAAAATAAATTTTTTCATAAAAACTCAGATTTATTTGAAATAAAAATTTCTATTATAATAAGATATTGAATACTGCAATAAAAGTATTAAGGGAATTATTTGCAAAATCTTTTAATAATTTTTTCGACTCCCGCATCTCCGAGTTCCTTGGCCTTATTCCAGTCTTTGCAGGCTTCGTCTTTTTTCTTAATCTTATAATAACAGTCACCGCGGTTTACGTATGCGTCTGGATATCCAGCGTTGAATTCAATTGCCTTGGTATAATCAGCTGCAGCTTTTTCAAAATCTTTTTTCTTCATAAAGCAGTTTCCCCTGTTCAGGTAAGCATTTTCGTTCTTTGCATTTATTTCAATTGATTTATTGTAATCGGAAATTGCGTTATCATAATCTTTCATTTCGTAGTAGCTGATTCCCCTGTTAATATAAGCTTCATAGTCTTTCGGCTTCAGTTCGATTGCTTTTGTATAATCTGCAAGGGCGTCTCTATTTTTCTTAAGTTCAGCAAATGCGGTTGCCCTGTACAAATATGCATCGGGATTTTTCGGATTCATTTCAATTGCCCTGGAGAAATCAGCAATTGCATCCTTGAATTTTTTTGCTTTGGATTTTTGCAAACCTGAATCTATAATTTTCTTTACATCATCGGAAACCACGTCTTTATCCGTTTCTTTTAAATCCTTTTTTATTGTGGTTATTGTATCCTGCTTTTTGACTTCCTGCTTAGGTTCTTCTTTTTTCGTACAGCCTGAAATTATAAATGAAAAAATAATTAATATAGAGAGTGATATTATAGAAAAAGATTTCTTCATAACTTGCTCCTTCGTTAATTTTAAAATTATTGCGTAAAGCTATTCAAATAAAATTCGTATTTCAATACCTTTAATAATGAGACATAATATTTATAAAAAACGCAATTTTATCTAAAAAATAGTAGTTATTTTTTATTGTATTATGGAATTATAAATTATTCACTATATTTGTAAAAATACATTATGGCATCAAGTTCAAAACCGAAAATAATTATAAGCCTTCTTTTTGTAATCGCACTGGGTTTTCTTGCATATTATCTGTTATTCGACAGGTTCCTGCTCTTAACAGGAAGTCTCGATCCGAGAAGCGACAGGTATAAAATCGAAGAGCTTGCCGAAAAGAGGAAAATCCAATACCGCCTTGCGTATAAGGGAACAGGTAATTTAAAGCAGACAATTCACCTTAATACTGGTCCGGCTGTGTTTGTAATTTATCACGAAGGGGAATCTTCATATCTTGTTGAATTGCGCTCTACAACGGATTCCCTGATTTCAGTTCTTGCACAGGGAACAGGTGATTATGATGGTGTAAGCCAGGTTAATGTTCCTGTAGAAGACGCGTATCTTCTCAATGTAATTACTGCAGGTAATTGGGGTATTGCTTATAAATAGAATTATTTCATCTGGTTTAAATAATCAATCTTCTTTGTAAGCTCATCCCAGTATCTAGGATTTAATTTCATTGCCATTTCATAATTTTCTATAGCCATATCATAATTAAAAACTTTCTCCCACGAAGAACCCCTGTTATAATAGGCCTTTGCAAGTCTTGGGTCTGCCTGAATGGTTCTGTCATATTCTTTTATTGCCTGCCAGGGATTTTCAATAGCATCATATACATTGCCTTTGTTAAACCATGCGATTGTATCATCCGGTTTGAGTTCGAGAACTTTATTATAATCCCATAGAGCCTGCTCATAATGTTTCAATCTTTCGTGAGCCGTGCCTCTGTTCTGATATGCTGAGTGATTGTAAGGATTCAATTGAATATATTTATCATAGTCCGCAATTGCCTCTTTATATTTCTGAATATTCTGGAAGTGATTTCCTCTGTCAAGATAGGGACCCGGATTGAGAGTGTCTTTGCTGATAAGCAAATTCAGGCGTTCAAAAGCTTTAAGGTTTTCCACTTTATAAACGCTGTCTCTTGGTTTACTGTAACCCATATGATAACTTTCAATATTGTCGCGGTAATCAAAATAACCGCTGCCATATATATCCGTACTGTCATTGGGATTCCTTGTAATTGGCGGGTTCAGCCTGGTTTGACTCGAATCCATCGAATATACTAATTCCGTGCGTTTACGTTTATTCTTGTTGTAATTATAATACCAGATTGCCGATAAAATGACAACAATTAATAATGCAAATAATATTATTTTTTTCATTTTGAAAAATCCCTTATTATTTATTCAGATAATTTTCTTTTAAAAAATTTATATGATATAATTCATGTCCTGCAAGTATATATAATATTGCTCTTACAGAAAATTCAAATTCATTTGCCGTTCCTGTTTGCATTAAATCCTCTTCATCAAAGCTCTGAAAAAATTTCAAATCAGCAGCTCTGAGCAGAAGCATTTCGTCAGCGATTTCCTTTAATGATTTTTTATAATACCTGGAATTTTTTATATAAATATCCTGGTCATATCCTGCCATAGGCTGCTTATCCCTTCGGGAAATTCTTAATGCCCTGTATGCCAAAACTCTTTCGGTATCCAGCAGGTGCCCCAGGACTTCTTTAATCGTCCATTTTCCGAATGCATATGTGCTGTTTCCCTGTTCCTCCGAAATTGTAGAGATAAATTTCTGAACATATATTGATTGTTCTTCCAGTATTTTTAAAATATCTCCGTCTTTTACCAACGGAAGATACTGATTATAATATTCCGGATATTCTTCGGGTGTTGGTCGTCCCATTTTTAAAAATTATTAATATATTTAACTCTTCTAAAAAATAAATTCAATGACAAATTATAGTCTCATTTAAACAGGTGAATATTACCCCCCGTATGCAAAAAAAGTAAATTTTCGTTTTTTAAGAACCGCCCTTTCCTTATATAATCAAGCAATCCCGATGCTGCCTTACCGGAATAGACATAGTCCAGCATGATTCCCTCGTTTTTGGCAAATATTTCCACTGCCTCAATTCCTTTTTTAGTGACTGCTGCATATTTTTCACCCATATATCCGTCATCAACTAAAATATCTTTTTCATTTATCTTAACTTTAAAATTTTCAGCAACTTTGCTGGATAATTTAAAAATTTCAGACATCAGGATATTTTTTTCTTTAGATACATCAAACCCTATGATTTTTCCATTCCAATTATTCAGTTTTGCTCCGACTACAAGACCGGACTGTGTTCCGGCAGATGCTGTTGCGTGAAAAATATAATCGAATTTTATTTTCATCTTTTTGCTGTTCTGCATAATTTCATTAAAAGCTTTTACATAACCAAGCGCTCCAACAGGACTCGAGCCGCCTATCGGCATCCGGTATACTTTCTTTCCCTTTTTAGTCAACTTATCCGATAATTCGGCTTCATAATTTTCCCAGTCGCTCCAGTCTTCCGATTCAACAAAATATGTCTTAGCTCCGAATAAATTATCGAGCAGGAGATTTGCAGTCGCCTTTTCAGGTCTTTTACTGCCTCCCAATACAAGGTGCACTTCCAGTCCGTAAACTGCTCCAGCCGCGGAAGCTATCCTGCAGAAATTTGACTGAACTCCTCCGATACCGATTAACGTGTCCGCTTTTTTTCTCTTTGCATCTGCAACAAGAAATTCAAGTTTCCGGGTCTTATTTCCGCCGAAGGCAAAACCCGTAAGGTCATCTCGCTTGCAATATACATTAGCTTTAAACAACTTTGAAATATTTTCAAGCTTATGCAACGGGGTGGGTAAAACCGACAATTTGAAACCGGAATATTTATTGAAAATATTATTTTTCATTTTATTATTTTATTAAAATTGATGAATCACCATAGCTCAAAAACCTGAAATCATTATTCAGGGCATATTCATAAACTACTTTCCAGTCTTCCCCGATAAATGCAGCTATAAGCAATAACAATGTACTGCCGGGCAGATGAAAATTTGTTACTAGTAAATCCACAACATTAAATTTATATCCCGGAATTATCATCAGTTCTGTCTTGCCGTAAATTTGCTTTAATTTTTTTTTATGCATAAAATTCAAAACCGCATCAATGGAGTTTTCAAATGAAACTCCGTCATTTTCATAAGGATACCACTGCTCAATTTTAAATTCACACGTTTCATCTTTTAAGAGTTTAACTCCGAACCAGTAAACGCTTTCCAGTGTTCTGAGCGAAGTTGTTCCTACGGCAGTGATTTTCCTGCTTTTGTACTCCAAAATATTTTTCAATAAATCATCGTTCACGCAAAATAATTCCCCGTGCATTTTATGCCCGCCGATTGTTTCGGATTTAACAGGTTTGAATGTTCCTGCTCCGACATTTAAAGTAAGAAAATCTATTTTGCATTTTTTTTGCTCAAGTTTATCAAATTCTTTTTGTGTAAAGTGCAGACCTGCAGTCGGGGCGGCCACAGAACCTTCCACCCGGGCATAAACAGTCTGGTACTTAACTTTATCGGATTCTTCTGATTCCCTTCTGATATATGGAGGCAAAGGAATTTTACCGAGTGACTCTATCACTTCGCCGAATGTAATATCAGCAGGTTCCCAGTTAAACCCGATTAAGTATTCATCGGTATCTTTACTTTTTACTTCAGCAGATATTTCATATTCTCTGTCCTGATAATTAAATTTGGCTGTAACCTTTCCGCTTTTCCATTTGCTTGCATTTCTGATAAAACATTTCCATTCGGATTTTCCTTTCTTATGAAATTCAACCTGGTAATCAGTGGTATCGGATGACGGTTCAAGGCAAAATATCTCAATCTTTGCACCTGAGTCTTTTAAAAAAAACAATCTCGCCGGAATAACTTTTGTATTATTAAAAATTATTAAGGAATCATCCGGAACATAATCCGTAATATTTTCNNGTAAAATAACCTTTTTATTTTTTGCATTAAATATTAATTTATATACTTAATAATTACCTTTATGACCTACGAAGAAATCCTGAAAGACCTTGTTTTGAACGACGAGAGATATATCGTTATGACGGCGGAAAACCGCACCGATATAAAGAATCTTCCTTTTATGCTCGGTGATAAATTTATAGATACAGGAATAACCGAGCAGACTTTGATTGGTTCAGCCTGCGGGCTGGCTTTAAGAGGCAGGGTTCCGATTGTTCACGCTTTTGCATCATTCCTGACAATGCGGGCATTCGAATTCATAAGAACTGATGTAGGAATTGCCAACCTGCCGGTTAAAATGGTAGGGATATCTCCCGGATTCCTTTCCGGACCACTCGGACCGGCACATCAGGCAATCGAAGATATTTCACTGATGCGCGGAATTCCGAATATTAATATATTCTGCCCTTCGGATGAAGGAGATTTATTAATCGGTATAAAATCCGTATTGGAAAGTCACCATCCGTTTTATATCAGATATATTAATGAGAAATCCGAAATTAAGCACAATACTGAATTTGAAATCGGTAAAGCAGAGATAATTTCGGAAGGAGAAGATATCGGCATTTTTGTCTACGGATATCTTCTTAAACAGGCTTTTATAGCAAAAGAGATACTCGAAGGTAAAGGACATTCAGTAAGACTGATAAATCTAAGAACGATAAAACCAATAGACGAAAAAATAATTACGGAAACCGCACATAAATGTAAACAGCTTGTAACAATCGAAGACCACTTTTTGACAGGCGGGCTTTATTCAATTCTTGCGGAAATATTTCTTAAAAACCGGATTACAGCAAAGGTGCTCCCCATTAGTATTCAAAATAAGTGGTTCAAGCCTGCGCTTTTAAATGAACTTGTAGATTACGAGGGTTTTTCAGGTGAAAAGATTGCGGAGAAGATTTTGAGCGAAATAAATAAGTAATAATTATTCCTAATACCCGAAATTTATTTTTACTTGATATAAATAATAAATAAGCATAAATTACAATTAAGGTATACAAATTTTTTATCTTAGAAAGGTCGGTTATTATGAATTTTAAGAAAAATATAGCAATACAAATCTTAATAAAACAAATCCTGTTAATTAAAAACATATAAATAATAAATCACTATGAAGAATATTTTATTTATTTTACTGTGCCTGATTTATCTCGATGCTTCAGCTCAGACAAATCAGCAAATCGGGAGGTTCGAGCAATCTCAGATTGTCAATAATAAAATAGTTACAAAAATAATAACAAACCCGCTTGTAAATACTGGTGAGAACAGATTAATCAATGAAAATCAATATACTCCAAAAAGCAGTGTCAATGCATCTTCTGTCACATGGAATTTCTTAGACCCGTATGCAATTGCTAACGATATGATGATAAGCGGAGACGGAACGGTTGGTTACTGCGGATGGTCATTAAACTCTAAACGTGTATCCGCATATGGAAATACAAATAGTACGCCATTCTGGGAGTTTAATACATCCACACTTGGATATAGAAATTATATAGCATCTTCC
Organism: Ignavibacteriota bacterium; assembly: GCA_003158365.1. Lineage (GTDB taxonomy): Bacteria > Bacteroidota > Ignavibacteria > Tepidaquicellales > Tepidaquicellaceae > FEN-1279. The sequence continues at coordinate 10,458 of PMIW01000033.1, forward strand.
GATACAGGAATTGTAGCTGTCGGTGCATATCTGAATTTCTATTTATTCGATAAAAACTCGAATACACCTTTATTCAATTTTGATTTGACAACCCTTCCTGATACGGGCACAGCAGGTCCGACAGGAATTACATCAAACGGAGGATTTTTCGTCGCAACAGCGAACCGGAATGATACAAGCACGATTTTCGGATTTAATAAATCATCGAATATATCAGTCTGGAAATTCAGAGTACCGACTGCTATTCAGGGAGTAAAAATTTCGGGTAATGACTCGCTTGTTATAGTAAATACATACAGCTATTACTGGGTATTGAATACATTTACAGGTGCAATACGATATTCCGCAGCAATTACTGGCGGTACGCAAACAAACCAGGGTATAAGCGGAAACGGGAATATAATTGCAATTATTAACTATATGGGGCAGGTAAAAGTATATCAGTGGAATGGCTCGACTTATAATTTCCTCTGGCAATATCAGGAACCTACCGGAACATATTATAACTGGATTAGTGCAATCGATGTTTCTTACGACGGAAATTACATTGCTGCTGGAACCCTAATATTTGTAACCTCTTCAACTTACGACGGCAGAATCAGATATTTTAAAGTATCCAACGGGTCGGTTCCGTTATGGAGTTACACGGGAATGCTGGATGAAGTAAGCTGGGTGGCATTTTCGAAAAACGGTAAAATATTAACAGCTTCATCTTGGGGTGATATAAATGAATTAAAAGCTGATTTTGTTGTTTTTAAAACATCACAGAATGTAAATATCCCGATTTTTGCTTTGAATATGCCGGGTTCTCCATATGCATGCAGTGTATCAAACGACGGTACAACTGCAATTGTGGGAGGAAAGGCTGTCCACGCGCGGGCATTCGGATACGGCGGAACATTCTATAACGTTTTTATAGATACTGCTACAGGGAATGTCAGCGTAGGGAATATCAGCGGAAACATTCCGAATGAATATAAACTCGAACAGAATTATCCAAACCCGTTCAACCCTACTACAAATATCAAATACCAAATACCAAATAACAGTTTTGTAACATTAAAAGTATATAACATTCTGGGAAAAGAAATAACCACACTTGTAAATGAAGAAAAGAAAGCCGGATATTATGAAGTAAAATTTTCAAATAATCAGTTGCCTGGAGGAGTGTATTTCTACAGACTGCAGACAAACGGATTTACGGATACCAAGAAATTGATTTTGGTGAAATAGAAATTTATTGTGCATGATTAAATAAGACGGTAAGATATTTCATTTTACCGTCTTATTTTTAAAATCAAATTTATTTACCTTCCTGATTCCTGAACAATTTTTTTAATCTCCGAATTCACTCCGAGATTAAGAATAATCTCAAGGCTTATCGGCATTACAAAAGACCAGTTAGTATCGTTAACGATTCCCGGGAAATTAATCCTGTACGAGGTTTCCTCGCCTTTCACAAACAGCGACTCATCCAGAAAAAGCCATTCCTGCAGAAGCTGAATGCTGAATATAGAAGAAGCAATATTCACTTTTTCAAGAGCTTTTCTGATAAAGAGAGTATTTATTTTATAGTCATTTCCGTTTGATTCTATTCCAAGAAAATTTAAAAATTTCGGCCGTTCACTAAAACTTTCTTTATAAAGTTTAATTATATCCCGGCAGGAATCAAAATTCAAACCCAGAATCTCAACTAATTTTTCGGGACTATCTACCGAGTTTCTCCAGAATAACCTTCCGTATTTGGATTTTTCATTGTCAAAAAGATTTTTAACAATTTCCGTATATTTTTCAAGCGGGATTTGTTTGGCGGAACAGAGCCTTTGAAATAATTTTTCATCGATTGTTCCTGTTTCATTGTGCCACCAGTCTATGATAGTACTTGAATCGTGAGTCGAGATTGTAGATACCGAATTAATACGATACCGTTCGGGGTCAATAAAATTTTCGCTGTTATTAAAATCTTTTACCCATCTCTGGACGTTCATACCCGTAATTCCGTAATCCCAGAGAACTTTCGGCGAGCAATCCGGAACTGTTCCCAGGTCTTCAGCACAGGGCATCATACCTGAATTTTCCACCATTACATCAAGAAGTTTTTTGCCTGTTTCTTCCCACAGATTTTCATCCTGCGGGTCAAATGTTCCTTTAAGTCCGCCATCTTCAATCGGACAGTCAATTGCTATGCTCCATAAACGGAAAAATCCCACGAAGTGGTCTATTCTGTATATATCATAAAAATTTTCGGCATATTTCAGTTTTTCTTTTATATATATATAGCTGTCATTTTGCATTTCCTCACGGTTGTATGCGGGCATTCCCCATCTCTGCCCCATTGCAAAATACATATCGGGCGGGGCACCCGAAGATAAATTCAATTTAAAATACTTTCTGTGCGCCCACACATCAGCACTGTCGCGGCTTATGAGAAACGGTAAATCCCCCATTAACAAAATATCTTTTTCCGCTGCATATTTTTTAACTGACTTAAACTGTTCATATAACTGCCATTGAATCCAGTAGTAGAAATTCAGCCTGCCCGCAAATTCATTTTCAATTTCCGCTAATGCGTTTTCATCCCTGTCCCTGTATCTTTCATCCCACTCTTCCCATGATTTATTCTGTTGTGTTTCTTTCAATACTTTGAATAAAGCATAGTCTCTGAGCCAGTACAAATTATCATTTTTAAAATCGTCGAATTTTTTAATTCCGTTTAAATACGATACTTTATAAATCTTCATTAAAAGTTTTATTTTTTCGTATTTAATTCTATAATTTACCCTGTCTCCTCCGCAGGGAACATACTTTTTAAGGTCTCTTAATTCTTTTTTAACGGGATTAAGATTTACATTTTTTAAATCGTTAAAAGAAAGATACATCGGTTCAAGCGCAAAAGAACTTACCGAATTATACGGTGCAAAATCAAACCCTACATCATTCATAGGTAAAAGCTGTATAATGCTTAAACCTGTCTTCCGGCACCATTTAGTAAGCAGTTTAATATCGGGAATCTCACCTATCCCGATACTATTACGGGAATAAATTGAGAATAAAGGCGCGGCAACACCAGCCCTTCTTTTAAGTCCAATTCTCTGCCATTTATCAGCAGTCCTTGTATTCTTAAAATGTGAATAATCTATCGTATTCATAGGATTTGAACATTCATAATATTCGTAAGATTGGAATATTTTTATAATTATTATTTATTAAATACTATATGTTTATAAATTTCTGCACCATTTACAAATTCAGCTTTATTGCTTTTTGCTTTTGATAATTCTTTAAGGAAATCTTCTTCGAGATTTATGTCAAAAAGTTCTTTTGAGATTTCAATTGCTCTTTTTGCATAAGCCAGGATCTGCACCGTCTCTATTCCGGATATATCCGAGAAAAACCACCCGCAGCTTGTGAACATAAACATGGAAAACTTCTGAATCTCAAGTAAACTCAAAGCTATCTTGGTTTCCTTTAAATTAAAATTTTTAATTGCATTATTTTTAATAAATTCACTGACGCTATCTGCCGAAGAATCATTTATAATTTTTATATATTCATTTCTTGCATTCCAAACATTTTTGAAATATTTTTTCCCCTCAAGTTCAAAAACCACTTCAAGTTTATCCCGAAGCTGGTTCAGAGCATTTCGCAATGGTTTCCGCCATTTCTGATTCCACCAGGGTTCACCTCCGGTATTACATCCGCAATTTCTTTTCCACCTTCCGACACCGTGAACGCAGCTCCACGAAGTTCCTTCGTTTTTAATTCCCGGTTTCAATCTGACTTCATACTCGGGATGATGATTGGAAAGGAACTCGGAATAATTCACAACACTATAACCTCTTGAGGGAGCGAGTTTTGACAATAAATAAGCAATAGTTCTTTCGGTAAAATGCTTATGGTGCCCGAATGTTTCGCCATCGACAGCCATATGTACAAGCTGTGCTTTTTTGAAATCAGGAACTTTTACAGAATCTATTCTTTCCATTAATTTTTCGGAACTGTAAATTATATCATCAAATGCGATATTCCTGGATAACGGACCATCATAAAAAAATATATCTATAAATTTACCGGGTTTAATCTGAGAAAAAGCTCTGTAAGGCTGTTTTGTATTGATATTTTCCTGTGATACATCTTCCCAATCGCCTTTTTTTAATTTACGGATTTTTAATGCCTGTGAGGGATCAAGTATAATGAACTTAATTTTTTCTTCAATCAGATATTCAAGTGTTTCATTACTGCAGGCAGTTTCAGCAAGCCATATCCCTTCTGATTTTCTACCGAAGTAAAACTCAAAATCATATAATCCCCATTTTATTTGTGTAATATTATCCCTTTTATTTGCCAGAGGCATTATAATATGATTATAAACCTGTGCAATTGCATTACCATGACCATTATGAGCTAAAACACTTTTATTATCTGCGTCAATTATTTTATCTAAAATTTCAGGATGTTTGCTTTTTATCCATCTCAAAAGCGTAGGTCCGAAATTAAAATCAAGGTATTCAAAATTATTAACTCTTTCAAGAACACGGTTGGTTTCCAAGTCGGCTATAATGGCTTCGGTATTGGGTTTGTAGCATTCCTGTAAAATACGCTCGTTCCAGTCATGGAATGGTGCAGCAGTAGGCTGTAATTCGATTTCATCCGTAACCGGGTTTTCTCTGGGCGGCTGATAAAAATGCCCGTGTATGCAAAGATATAACTTTTGTTTCATCTGTTTAACAGAATTAAGAGTTAATTGTTAATTAAATATTTTTCATAACTCTTAACTTCTCAACTCATTTTTTAAAAAATTATTTTTCCAATTTAAAAATTATTCCGCCAAGCGGAGGTATAGTAATACAAACGGAATGCATCCACTGTTTTCTTTTTCCGGGAAACGAATTCACACCTCCCGTGTTGCCTTTTCCCGAGCCGCCGTATACCTCTCCGTCACTGTTCAGAATTTCTTTATAAAATCCTTCATAAGGCACACCAAGAAAATATTTTTCCCTTAATACAGGTGTCATATTAAGAACAAATAAAAGAACTTCATCATCATTTTCCGATTTTCTCAGGAAAGCAATCACACAACTGTCTACATCGGAAAAATCAACCCACTCAAATCCTTCCTGTTTAAAATCCTGCTGATACATTGCCGGATTATTACTGTACAGGTGATTTAAATCCTTAACAAAATAATTAAGTTTTGTGTGCAAATCAAAATCCAGCACGAACCAGTCAAGCGATACATTCACGTACCATTCTTTATACTGGGCAATATCGTTAGACATAAAATTCAGTTTCTTACCGGGGTGTCCGAACATATAAAGAAAAAACAAGCGCAAATTTGCAAATCTTTGCCAGTCATCACCGGGCATCTTTTCAAGCAATGATTTTTTTCCGTGCACGACTTCATCGTGGGAAACCGGTAATACAAAATTTTCATTGAACGCATACCAGAGCGAAAAAGTAATCATATTCTGGTGAAACTTCCTGTGTATCGGTTCTTTTGAAAAATATTTCAGGGAATCATTCATCCATCCCATATTCCATTTCATATCAAAGCCCAGTCCGCCAACATACGTCGGACGGGATACCATCGGAAACGCAGTGGATTCTTCCGCAATCATCACAATTCCCTTGTGGTACAGGTGAACAACTTCGTTTAACTTTTTAATAAAATCTATGGCTTCAAGATTTTCCCTGCCGCCGAATACATTCGGTTCCCAATCCCCTTCTTTTCTGTTATAGTCAAGGTATAGAATCGAAGCAACCGCGTCAACTCTTAATCCGTCTATATGATATTTTTCCAGCCAGAAAAGTGCATTTGAAATCAGGAAATTTCTTACTTCATTTCGTCCGTAATCAAATACAAATGTACCCCATTCTTTATGAAATCCTTTTTTCAAGCTTTTATAAGCATACAGCTGGGTATCATCGAAATTTGCAAGCCCGTGTTCATCGGAAGGAAAGTGTGCAGGAACCCAGTCCAGCAATACACCTATTCCGTTTTGATGACAATAATCAACAAAAAACATAAAATCCTGCGGAGAACCGAACCTGCTTGTGGGTGCAAAATAGCTGACCACCTGGTAGCCCCATGATTCATCGAGCGGGTGCTCCATAATAGGCAGAAGTTCAATATGCGTATATCCCATGTTCTTTATATAATCAACCAGTTCATATGCAATCTGCCTGTAACTTTTATAGCCGGCGTCGTTTGGAAAATTTACATTCTTAAAGTCTTTTTTCCAGGAACCCAGATGTACCTCATAAATAGAGAACGGAGTTGTTTGAAAATCCATTTTCTCTCTTTTTTCAAACCACTCCTTGTCGTTCCATTTATATCCTTTAAGTGAATTTACAACAGATGCTGTTTTGGGCCTGATTTCTGCCTGGAAAGCAAACGGGTCTGCCTTTAAATGAACTATATCTTTATGATATGATTTAATTGCATATTTATACACTTCACCTTCTTTCAATCCGGGGATAAACAAAACCCAGACACCTGAATCCATTATCTTATCCATCTGATCTGAATCTGCCTTCCAGGAATTAAAATTCCCTACAACACTGACACCTTTGGCATTCGGTGCCCACACGGAAAAAAGGACACCTTTAATTCCACCGATAATTTTAACTTTAGCGCCTAATTTTTCATAAATCTGATAGTGATTACCCTCGCTTAAAAGATACAGGTCAAAATCCGAAATGCCATATTTAGTTATCTTCACTTTGCTCATATCTTCAAAATACTTTCAATGATACAAAAGTGAAAGGTAATTATGATTAAAAATGAGGCAAAAAAATGCAGGGCAAGGACCCTGCATTATTAAATATTTTTGTAAAAAATTGATATTCTATATAGACTCAGATTATTATTGATTTTTTTTATTGTACTCTTCCAGTGTTTTGTTATAGAGTTCAATATATTTTTGAGAATATTTTTCATCAATAGTTTTTCTGTCATATTCAGAATTTCCTAATTTCCTTAATTCTTCGTTTTTAATCTCATTAATATATTTCTTCAATCCCTCATCAAGATTATATTTAAGCGCATAAATCTCAATATCCTTGGAAACTGAGGAAAGGTCCCAGATTCGGACAGAATTATCATCACTTGCACTGGCAAGATATCTTCCGTCAGGTGAAAAGGTAATGTAATTTACGTTGTCATCATTTCCCTCGAGAACTTTTACTTCTTTTCCTGTATTAATATCCCAGATTCTTATTGTATTATCCCTGCTTCCGCTGGCAATATATTTGCCGCCCGGGTGCAATGCAAGGCAAAGGATTTCCTTAGTGTGACCCGTTAATATTTCAACATCTTTATCCTGTTTCACATCAAGAATTTTTATTGCATCATTTAAATATTCTCTGCTGACGTAGTAAAAATATGAACCGTCATTTGAGATCAGAATAGTTTTCTGACCGAGATTATTATCCAGCAGAATTGTTCTTGTAATCATTTTTTCATTTTCAGTGTCGAAAATGTAAAGCATAATTCCGGTTTTATTTTTAATTGTTTTATTATCTCTTTTATTACCCTTATAATTTGAACTAACCCCAATTTCTTCATCCATAAACTGGCTGTATAATGCCAAAAACTTTCCGTTTTCCGAGATTGTTACGGGGTAATTAAAATTCCAGCTTCCTATCATTCCAAGGAAAGAGCTGCTTTCATACTTGACTGATGACAGGTCGTAATTATTCAGCAAAAGTCTGTAACATTTTCCTTCCATGTCGTTTTCAATATTGTAATTTACAATATACTTGCAGCTGTCCAGAGATAACTCGGGAATTACTGAAACCGCCTTATTTCCGTTTCTCTTAACGAAAAAATTCGGTGATTTGCTTTCTATATTCAGTAATTCATTTCCTTTCTTACCGAATGCATCATAAATAAAAACAAACGAATCAATTGCAGAAGATATTCCTATTAACGGCTCATTTCCCGCAATTATTTTTTTAGCATCGGAATCAAAATATAATTTAAAAATCTTGTTATTAATATTAATACTGTTAACCAAATCACCCGACCCGATATCCCAGATTCTTATTATCCCGTCATATCCTCCGCTCGCTATGTATTTACCGCCCGGAGAAAACGTAACGGCATGAACATAATCAGTATTACCGGAAAATTTCTTGTTTATCTGTGCCGGTGTACTTTGAAACGAAAAAATAAAAAACGCTGCTATAATAAAATTTAATGTTTTCATATTTTTGTTATTTATTTTTTTACCCCCCGCAAGGGTAAATACTTTTGCTAAATTTATTATTTACTTCAATAAAAAGCAATACCTTTTTTAATTGCCTGATTTCCCGCAGTATATTTACCCTTATGGGTTTAAAAATCGGCATTTTACAGTAAAACTAATGCATTTAATTATGCTTGATAAAAAAAACTATTTGCACTATTTTAATGTTACCCTGATTAGGAGTTACAATAAACAGAATTTATACGAATATGAAAAACGAATACAAAAAAGAAGTACAAAAATTTCTTGAGCTGGGATTAACCGAAAGAGAGACAAAAGTTTATATTACATTGCTTTCGAAAAAAAGTTTTACAAGTTCTGAGCTTCAGAAAACTGCCAACATTCCCCGTACAAAAATTTACGAAGTTCTCTTCAAAATGCTGGAGAGGGGTATTTGCGTAGAGCGCAGAGTGGGAAAGATAAAATATTATGAAGCGGTAGAACCAAAAAAAGCACTGAATAAAATACTGGAAGATTATAAGAACAATTTCCAGAATGAACTGGAAAAGAAAAAAGACATCACGGAAAAACTGGAAGGATTATTTAATCCTGTTTTTCAAAAAAATAAAAATCTCGACAGTCCGCTTGAATACGTCGAAGTTATTAAAGATAAGGACCACGCACAGAAAAGAATTCTGGATGCTTTTAAGAATTCAAAAACTGAAGTATTATCTTTTGTAAAAGGACCTTATGTATGTGATACTACATCAAGGGTAAACGAGCAATTCCGGGAAGAAAAAAGCCTTTTAAAACGCGGCGTAATATGTAAAAAAATTTATGAATTGACCGAACTTGAAGATCACGAACCAGTGATAGATCAGTTTAAGCCTTTGGCAAAACTGGGCTCACAATTGAAGATGCTTGGTTCCATTCCCGTTAAAATGGTAATATTTGATGAAAAGATGGTGATTTTTCCGTTGCAGGACACTATAAATAATCCGAATGAATTTACAATAATAATTGTAGAGCATATAGGTATGGTGATGGCCTGTAAAATACTTTTTAACCATCTCTGGGATATATCCCTTCCTTTAAAGATATAAGCTTAAATAATTTTTCAGAATAAAAAAGGCTGACATAATATGCCAGCCTTTTTTGTTAAAAAGCATTTTTCTGACTAATCGATATGTTATTTCGTCACAATCATCTTTTTTGTTTCAGAAAAATTACCTGCTGTCAATTTATAGAAATATACCCCACTTGGTAAATTGTATTCGGCTAAATCAAATATCAGGGAATAATTACCTGCCTGTTTATTCGTATTTACAAGAGTCGCAATTTCCTGACCTACCAAATTAAATACTTTCAAACTCACGAATGTATTTTCTTTTAAAGAATAATTAATAGTAGTAGCCGGATTAAATGGATTCGGATAATTCTGTTCGAGTTTGTAAGCGTTTGGCAATGGTTCCGAATTACTATTTTCGCCTGTAGAGAAATCGACTATGGCAGTAAGTACGGATAATGTACCCTGCAATCTTGCCCAGATCGGTCTTACGTGACCATCATGAGCTGTAATATTCGTATAATCTCCGAAGAACGTACCGCTTGTGGGCACGAATGAAGTAGAACTTACTATAAAATTCGTAAATGTGTTTCCGCCATCTGTCGATTTCGCTATGTAAACATCAGTGGCAGTATTAGTGTAATTTCTTCTGTCATAAAAAACGAAATAAATATTACCGTTTTTCTGGTCTACAGTCATCCATGGCAAGAATTGTTCTTTCCCTGCCGCATCGTTATTTACTCTTAACGGGGTGCTCCAGTTCAGTCCTCCGTTAGTCGANNGGCTGGTCACAAACATAAATTGGCTGTGATAGCCATGTATTACCTGCATCTGTAGATTTATTAAAAAATAATCCCCATTGGGCATATCTGATTTTTGGTCCAGCCCAGACATCATAAATTTCCCCGTTTGGACCTGAACATGGTACAGCACCTTCAACTGTATTATCTCCATCATAACAATCCCCGCCATATTTATCCAGTCTTAAAGAACTTGACCATGTGTTACCGCCGTCGGTGGATTTGGAGAACAATATTCTGGATGTATCCGTTTGGGTCATTGTACCGTAATTATCAAACTGTGTCCAGGA